>JARCRS010000098.1 GCA_029850555.1 archaeon
GGGGCTCAAGGCTGCTCTAAAGCTTCGCGCGAGCAGTGGCAGCCAGGAAGAACATTTTCTTGCGGACATTGACCTTTTCATCGATCTTGTTCCTGAGAGAAAAGGAATCCATATGTCTAGACTTGTTGAATCTATCAACGAAATAATCTCGAGACGTTGCGAACAGCCCAAAGAAAGTTTCGAGGCGATTGGAAAAGATATTCTCACTGAACTGCAGAAAAGACATCATTACAATCGAGGCGAGATAACGATGCGGACCACGATACTCCTTCGGCGTCACACTCCAGTGACCGGAAAGCCCACGGATGAACCCTACGAGGTCGGAGTGAGGGTCATGGTCGAAGGAACTAGCTTCACGAAGAACCTTAGTGTCAAAGCAGTCGGAAACACGTTATGCCCCCATAGCCTTGAGACGACCCGCGGCAAGGCTCATGTGCAGAGAGCGGAAATCGATCTCTCAATTGAGACTGCTGCCGAAGAGAAAATTCTGCTCGAAGAATTAATTGAGATTTGCGAGAATAGTTTTAGCTCTCCAACCTACACTGTGCTCAAGACAGTCGACGAAGCAGCTGTGGTTGAGGAGATGTTCAAGAACCCAAAATTTGTAGAGGATGTTGCTCGGGACTGCTTCAAGCAGACTCGGAATCTGAGCTTTAAGGGGAAGGTAAAGATTCGTGTAGTCTCCCTCGAATCTATTCACAAGCATAATGCCGTATCCGAGATTGAGAGGGTCTTTGGTTGAAGACAGGCCTTGGAATGGAGTTTTACGTAGATTACAGTCATCTACTCCCAGGCCATCCTAAATGTGGTGTTAAACATGGTCATACTGCGAAGGTGATCGTGGAGCTTTTTGGAGATGTACGTCCCGATGGTATGATAATGGACTTTAAAGAAATGGAGGAGGCCTGCTGGAACGTCTTGCAAAATATTGATCACAAGGATCTCAACGAAAAGTTTCAGCGCCCCACTTCGGAAAATATTGCAAACTGGGTCTTTCAAGAGTTAAGAAAGACTATTCCAGTGAGTAGAATTCAGTTCTTTGAAGGACAGGGCAAATGGTGTGCCGTCGAAGCCTAAACTTGTTCTCAACATCCAATAACTAATGTTGCACTTTTTGTCAATGAACCTTTACCCGCCTATTCTATAGGAAAAAGTGCTAACTCGCCGGCCATGACAGCACAAATGGGTCGCGGATCAGTCATATTTGGATTCTGGCTTGTTGGCTACGCCTTGGGTTTCGTCGCATACTTTGTGGCTTTGCCTATGATGGAAGGCCTTGGATTTCTATTTCGTACCATGAGCAGTGATGTTGTGGGCGGAATGGTTTCAGGACTTGCGGGCTCTCTCATTTCGCTGGCAATTCTTTACGTCTGGAGCCACTCAGGCTCACGTAGCTAGACTCCGAAAACATCACTAGAATGGTACGCAGATCAAAGATCTGCCCCATCTAGGTTTTTTGTTCTTACGCCCACGAAAGATATCTTGTAGGGGCTACATATCCTCGAACATAGCTCAAATGTACGCGGACGACTTTGATCAAAGTCCATGGCTGTCTCAATTTGATTGCATAGAAAATATCTCTAAGCGAGTACTTTGATTGTTCCAGAAAAAATCTGGCATTGAGGAATGGCCCAAGTCTCTATCGGTTTCCGATATAGTTTTAGGCCAATATATTCACGAAATTGCGACTAGACAAGCCTTTTCAGTTCTGAACGGGCAAATACTAATTCCAAATCTATCTTTCTGGGAAACATTTGAAGTATTCCTGTTCGGAATTGTTTCGATAGGCCGCGCGAGGCTCAACGAAAGTTGGATTGGAGATGCGGAGTTCTTTGCGTTCAAGTGCAGAAAGCATGGTCCAGTTGCCAACTATCTTCAAGGATTTGAGAGACGGCTTGATTGCCCTCTCTGCAAATGGGAAAAACTTCACGGTAGCTCTAAAAAGCATCAAGAGTTTTTTCGAAAGTAATCAATAATCCTTCCCAGACCATAGTCCAAATCCACTTCAGGTGTCCAGCCTAAGACTCTTTTGGCTTTTGAGATATCTGGCATTCTTCTGCGAGGGTCATCCGGCATTGCGGGAAGGTATGTAATCTTCGATTTACTTTGGGTCATTTCAATTATCTTCGCTGCAAGAGAAACTATCGTAATTTCGTGTGGATTTCCGATGTTGAAGACTTCTCCGTCGATACTTTCATGTGTTGCAAGCTTCAGTATTCCCTTGATCGTGTCAGTGACGTAGCAGAAGCTCCGAGTTTGATTCCCATCACCAAAAATTGTGATTAGTTCATCATTCAAAGCTTGTTTGACAAATCTTGGGAGAGCCCTCGCATAGATTCCATCTTCTCGAATCCTTTCACCATACGTGTTGAATATTCTTGGAATCCGAACCTTCAATTGATATGAGCGAAAGAACGCCATGCAAAGAGCTTCGCCGAAGCGCTTGCCCTCATCGTAGCATGATCTGACTCCTATCGGATTCACGTTCCCGAAGTACGTCTCAGGGGTTGGAATGACTTGAGCATCCCCATAGATTTCGCTTGTTGAGGCAAAAACCAGTGTGGCACCACAGTTTCTTGCGACTTCGAGCATTCTTCGAGTTCCTGTTGAGTTTGCTTCAAGCGTATCGACTGGATGTTCTTGGTACTCTTCTGGAGATGCTCTGCTTGAGAAATGGAAGATGTAATCGTATTTCTGAGCGCCAGCAGGGCTAAATTTCTCAACATCGGAAAAGAAAATATTCACACGATCTTTGAGATGTTCCAAGTTGTTTCTTTTTCCCGTGGAAAGATTGTCCACGCAATCAACTAGTCCATTCGCTTGAACAATGATATCAGTTAACCAGCTTCCAAGGAACCCGGCAGCTCCAGTGATTAGCACGCGTCTATTGTCAAAGAATTGCGAAAATTCTCTTCCGAGCGTTTCCGCGCTCTTTGCGTCAAGAGGGGTTTGAAGACTCAATGATCAGTGCCATTCCCGCCGAGATGCTGGCTTGAAATCGCCAAGGCGTCCATTAGTGTTTCCGGGCTCCCAATATCTAGCCGAAAATCCTTGTCGGTAAGCTTCACGCCCATGACTTTCCTCCCCTCGGAAATCAATTTTTGAATTGCGTCGGTTAGTTGAATCTCTCCCCCTTTACCAATAGAGATCTTCTCGAGAGCTTGGAAAATTGACTCTTTGAAAATGTATATCGGCATTATTGCTGTTTTTGAAATAAAGTTGCTGGGTTTCTCGACTGCATTTTCTATTTCCATTATTCCCCCTGTGAAATCCTTACCTGTAACGATGCCATAGTTCCAAGGATCTTTTACATCTTGTAATAGAATTGTGGCTTCAGCGTCAAATTCCTTGTGGGCCTTTGTAAGTCTCTCAAGGTATTCATTATGAGGAGAAATCAAGTAGGTGTCTCCGGCGTGAACAACAAATTCCTCACTCACGTAATCTTTAGTCTTCAGAACCGCATCTCCAAATCCTAATGGCTCTGCTTGGATGATGAACACAAGATTTGAGGAAATTATTTTGTCATAGAATTGAGTGAGGGCATCTACATTCTTTCCCTTCTGTCTTAAAAGTGAAACGAATGCTTGGTCGGGAGTGAAATGATCTTCGATTGCACGCTTTCCTCTTCCGACTACCGCGAGAAAATCCCTGATCCCACAATCGTAAAGTTGCTCAAAGATCGCCTGAATCACGGGCTTTACGAAAATAGTCTCCCCCGAATTCTTGGTTAGTATCGGCGACATTTCTTTGGGAATCTCCTTTGAGAAAGGGAGAAGCCTTGTTCCCATGCCTCCGGCAGTAATTACTGCCTTCATGCCCTTTAGATTTAGCATGTTCTACCAATGGCTCTTGTGTGAAAATTACTGACCAAGGCCTATCGCTTTGAACTTTAACGCTTTCCCAAATTTCTCAGAATCGTAGATCCTTCTTCCATCTATGATGATTGGGGTTTTCATTCGCTCGAAGTAATCCTTTGGTTCTAATTTTTTAAACTCATCCCACTCGGTCACTATGATAGCACAATCAGAGTCTTCTATTGCCTCAAGAGAGGACTTTGAATATGTTAACGAGTTTCCAAATTCCATTTCGACGTTAGGCATCGCCACAGGGTCATAGACCTTGAGTTTCGCGCCACTTGACAACAGTTGCTTAATTATTCGAATTGAAACTGCCTCGCGTATGTCATCTGTATTGGGTTTGAAAGCTAGTCCAAGTACTGCGATTGTCTTCCCCTTCGATCCTCCATTTCCTTCGAATACTTCGTCAATCATTTTGACCGCTACACTTCCTTGATTCTGGTTGATAGAATCGACGGCGTCCAAGAGTACCGGCGAGTACCTGGCTTGCTTTGAGAAAGCTATCAATGCTCTAACATCTTTGGGAAAGCAGGAACCGCCGTACCCGAGACCCGCATTCAAGAATTTTCGACCTATCCTGTTATCGAGGCCAATGCCCTCTGCGATAATGCTCACATCGGCTCCAGGAGTTTTTTGAGCAATGTTTGCTATAGAGTTTATGAAACTGATCTTGGTAGCTAAGAAAGCGTTGCTCGCATATTTTATGAACTCTGCATTCACGAGGTTCGTCCTAACTACTGGTGGCATTTTCTTTTCGTAGAACCATTGATAGAAACGCTCCAAAGTATCACCGGAGCGCTTGTCAAATTCTCCAATAACTATCCTATCCGGCTCAAACATATCTTGCACCGCCGCTCCTTCCTTCAGAAATTCAGGATTGACTGCGAGCCCAAAATCACAACCGACTTTCTTTCCAGATGCCTCCTCAATTATCGGCTTGACGGTATTTTCAGTGGTTCCGGGCACAACTGTGCTCTTCACTACAACAACTGGATAATCTACCAATTTGTCTGAGGATCTAAGAACTTCGCCAATCATTTTTGAGACAGATTTTACAAAAGTTAGATCAATACCGCCATCTCTTTTATCGCTGGGGGTCCCCACCGTCAAGAAAACTATGTCGGAAAGTTTTGATATCTTTTCATCGACTTTGAACGTGCCTGCTTTCAATGATTCCTTAAGAAGTTCTTTAACCATCGGCTCCTCAAACGGAACAGCTCCTTCTCGGATCTTCTGCGCTCTTTTTGGATCTATTTCATAACCGACAACGGGTATGCCGTTTTTTGCAAATACAACCGCAGTAGTTAGCCCAACATAGCCCAATCCGATGACACTCACTGTAGATTTTTGCAGAGCCTTTTGTCTAGTGAGTAAGTCTTTCAAGGTTCCCCCTTTTCCCCAATTTTGTTAGAAAAATTGCGTCGGAGTTAGATCTCCCGCATACGCCTGTTTTTTATGACTGCATATAAACCAAGAGTCAGTAGCGAGAGAAAACATGAGCGTCTAGGAAAGTCGCCTAGGAAGAAGCAAAAAGCAATAACTTTGAAAATTCGCATTGCATCATTAGGCAGTCTACGCGCATTTTCCAGGACGCGTAGTATAATCCCGTATGCTTTGCTTGGAGCTTTCTTATTCCTCGTATGTGTAAAAAGACTAAAGCTTCTAACTGATGAAGATAAAACTCTGATTCCGCGTTTGATTCCGAAGAGGCCCCAAAAAAAATGTTTTGGTGTGATTAGTGTAACACTCTCTGGGATCATCTGCTCTAAATTGCAAAGTATGTTTCAAAGCTGACCAAACGAGCGGGTCTCTTTACACGGTGACGCGATGTTGTAAATTTTGGCTGTTCAGATGAGTAACAGAGCAGTGTTTAGTCTATCTCTTGAATATTATGACATCTTGCGCTGAGCCAGAACTTTTTCGCGAATGGATTTCAGAAAAACCAGACTGATCGAGTATTACACGAACTTCTTTTGAAGTGCCTTCCGGTTTGTCTTTCGTATAGTGGGTCTCAACCATGATCAGATTTATGTGATCAAGGGTTTCCTTGGCACCTTCAAGTATGGCGACTTCGGCGCCTTCGGTGTCTATTGCAAGCGCTGTTAGCTCGTTTGAGCATTCCTGATCATCCAATTTGCCCGAATTGACCATGACGCTGCTCTCATATTTTCCATCGATATGTAATGAGATCGAATCGTACTTTGTGCCTTTGCCTGAAACAAAGAAACGGATCTGTCCATCAGTATTCCATAGTGCCATATTATGGACTGAGACGTTACCAAACTTTCTGGTGTATCTCTTCAGTATTTGGAACGTTTCTGGATTTGCTTCAAAGGAATGAACAAACTTGCAGGCTTGCGAGTAGATCCTCGTAGACATTCCCATATTGGCTCCGATCTCCCCTAGGATAACGTCTTTCGAGAGAAAAGGAATGTAGTCTTGTACTTCATCGTCAGGTTCGTGTTTGTCTAAGATTAAAGGAACGTAATATTTGCGAAATGGCTGCGTAAGTGGTCTAAATGGCTTGGGGATCGACATCCTAGGATTCAAAAATACCTCCTCTCTAATCCTCTATCCAGTCTTCATTGAATTGTTTATGGTTTATAGCACTGTAATTGCTCGGTGACCTATTCACTTGAGGAATCAAAAATCCATTCGTCCAATAATACGCGCATTGGATTCTTGTTAGAGGACCGAAAACGATGATAAATGCGTTATCATTTTTCGAAAGGGAAATTACTTGTAAAGTGTCAACGAATACCAATACAGTCTGAAGCGCAAGCCGTGTAGTTGAAGGCAACTAGAGCTTTTAACGATTAGAAAAAGCGCAAGAGGCCACCAGTTGCACGTTAAGTTGCAACTTCAATGGTCTATGCGTTGAAGGTCTCAGGGATTATCTCGCAAGTTGGTTTAAGCGCGCAGAAAAATTGTCAAGACTAAGCTCTCGAGTCCTCGCCAATCCCTTATTCTGAAAGTAGCTCCATTTGTTCTGATCGGTGCACAGCAATGTTATTGATTCAATAGCCTCCTCCGCGGATTCGTACCCGATTCCTGATGACCCTTCTTGAGCTAAATCGCTCCACGCGCCCCCAGATTTGTGAACTACGATAGGAAGTCCTCTTGCCATCGCCTCGGCAATTACGATTCCCCAATGTTCGTTGATTGTGGAGTGAAGAAACACTTTCGATTTGTCGATTGTTGAGTTTATCAAATCTCGAGGCGCATCGGAGATAAAATAGACATCCCCAGGATTCCCAATTCTGTCTGAAACTTTCGATCCAGCACGAGCCGCAAGTGAAATGAGTCTACTTTTGTAACGGAGAGATACAGGTGTTCCCGCTCCTCCAAAGAAAAATATCTTGAAAGTCCCCCGAACTTTAGGAGCAATATTCTCGATGATCCACTCGTATCGTTTCTCCTCGGTGAATCTTCCAACCATTACGACATTGTTCATTCTCTCGTCAAACGCAGGAATCGTGGCGATCGGCACCACGTTTGGAGGAATTGGTGGGTTCAACACGATTGGGAACTCCCCATAAGAATCCCTCACAATGCTCGCTGTCCATTTCGAGTTTGTGAGAACGACGTCGGCAGTTTGGAATGGGTTCTTCCTTACAACGACTTTCAATAGTTTCAGATACGTTTCCCAATACATGTTCAACGGAAAGTGACTGTATCTCTCGACGACATACGGATCACTTTCTCGGTTCAGCCCAACAGACCTTTCAATTGGGAAATGGATGTACTCGACAAGCTTGAATTTGTTTTTCTTCTTCTTTCGTAACAAAGGTCCGTAGTTGTATTCGTCAAGGAATACGAGATCGGTTTCGGGCCCTATCGCTTTTCCCGTGGGATACCAGATTAACAATCTTGAATATAGCCCAAAGGCGCTTAATGCGAAAGGTAGGCTAACGATTGGCAGATTTCTGAGGTCTATTCCGAACCATTCAAGGTACTTGCTTGGATCGAATTTAGCTATTCCAGCTAAAGTAACATCGCTGTGCTTAGATAGAGCAACGGCTGCAGCAGCAACAACAAGTTGTCCTCCGCCTGGCCTTGCCCAGTGATGATGCCCTACAACGGCTTGCATATTTTCACAATCACGGCAGATCTAATGTTTTGAGAATTCGGTGAAGCCCGGTGATCACTTCGAATTGATGAGCAACCGAACATCTAACTCTTTGCCTCTCGGATTCACGATTGAGTCGAAATGGAATTTCGCAACAAGATCCCTCGTTATCTCAGCAGAATGTGATTCGATTACGCATGGTCCTAAGCTATTCTTGTAGCTAAGCAGAATCACTTCTCCACCCTCGCAATCAATCTTAGCCAAATCATGTGGAATCGAAAGTTGTTCCAGTTTGAACACATCTTGAATAGGGTCTAAATTCCAAGAGTTCTTGCTTGCATTTTCTTTTAGAAGAGTATAGTCCTGAGGGTTTGGTTCAACTGCCACAACTTTCTTAGCACCTTTTCCAAAGTAGAATGCTGCTGATTCGCCCATTCCTGCCCCGATATCCAAGACAATCTTATTTTTGACTGATATGGGAGCATAAGTCTCATCCCACAATGGAATTTCGCCTATTGTCATATTGTACCGGTGTCGGACCAAGGTGATGTTGTACCCAAATAGACTCGTCTGGATCAAATCTGAATCTGCCACCTTACCCCTCATTGCTCGAAACAGACTCATCATTTGCCAAGGATAATACTCGCATCCAAAAAGAACGAAAATTGGGAAATGCTTTTTCTTAGAAAGCCTTGGCGATGGCAATTTCATATTCCTATCGGCACTTCTCGCGAATATTAGATGAAGATCGAGCTTGCCAAGAAAGCGATCTTATTTCTGAGATAGTCCCATCTTATCCCTAATCCTTTGTGATGGTTAATCATATTCCATCCAAAGTATGAATGAACCAAAGCATGTGTCAAGAAATTGGGATTTTCATTCCTAGGGTCCTGCATATGAGAGCCATGTAGTTGGTTCTTCTTTATCCTCATTTTGATCTTGTTAATCAGCTTGATTCACTTTTGGCTTGCGCATGTACTGAATAATCCTGTGCAATCAGAAAAATAAGAGAAATGTAAGTTCCTCATACAAAAACAGATCTAGATAAGAAAGAAATTTTGTTCCTAAGATAATACCATAGCATCCAACGATCCCGATGGTAGGAGAGCATCCTCCTTGCAAACATTGAGTGCGCGAGAGCATTTGCTACTACATCTAACCTTCGGCGCTTCGTTTGAAAATGAGTTCCTTCTGCAATCCAAGGAGTATGGTGGATGTTGCTGTAATACAAGACAATTCCAAGCGTATTATCATCAGAAACATAAGATCTCAGTTTTGGATGAACTCTTTCCATGGCACTTGTTATTTGTGAGATAATATCTTCGTTCACAGATGAAACAAACTGTTTACTCATTCGAACTCCTTGCTTCGGCCCGATGAAGAAAATGCTTCGCCACGAGCCTCTAACCCGAAACTTCCACACTTTGTCATCAATCTTGCTGCTTCTATCTTGTAATAGATTGTTCGCCCGTTTATCCTGAACAGTATAATAGGAATAGCCCTTCTGCTCCATTTCGTCGTCAATCTTCTGAAAATTCTCAGGCAAGACATTATCCGAATCGATCACATAAGCATTCTTGAAGTCTTGATCTGCTTTAAGGTCTCTAAAAATTTGCATCCAGCATAAATTCCAGTCGCCCAGATTCATAGCTTTCACTTCGAATAAGGGATTAATCATACTCTTTATCCAAGGCTCATCCGAATCATTGACGTACACTAAGGCCCTTCGGGGTCTTAATATGGCGTAATTTAATTCAAAGTATTTAGAGACGTCTGAAAGCCTAGCTAGCGGAATGTAGGTTATGAGTAGATCTATCAATTGGAATGCACCAATAAATTTCTCCGATTCGGTTCAGATGATACCATAATAAATCCATATGAAGTTTGTAATTGAGAAGTTCTTTTGTGAATGGTGAATGTACTTGTGTCATAATGCCATAATTAAGAGCTTTGTTTCTCCTAAATGCTTATGCAAGCCATGAATCGTAAGGCATCTGGCGACAATCAGAATAGTAAAACAGCATAGCTAAGTGTAGATTGAAGTGATTCAAGCAATCACTTCAGTATCAAGAGATTCTATGAACTTCCTGGAAAATTGCTTCCCTTTTTTTCGGTTGACAAAGAAGGGAGTTTCCTAAACTCTAGGAGATGGCTCTTCATTCGGGCTCAAAATAACATATATTGATCAACCAGGATAACGGCTACTTAACAATGGTAGATGGTTTGGAAGGCTTCGAAAGTAAATTCTCCATGCTGAAGGATCGTGACTATTTCGGACAAAAATCCGTTTTGAATTCCTTAAGTGGACGGTATCATCAACCAGACCCGAAAGCCGTTTATTCTTGAAAGATCTATGAAGCCAAAATTAGCCAACATTAAACCTAGAGGCTATCTCCAACCGCGTAATTGGACTTGAGAGTTCAATCGCCTTACGGATACTACTACAGTAATGTTAGAAAATATACCCGAATATAGCTCTCATTAACTTGCGGGTCGGCTCACTCAAGGCATATAGTACCGCAAAATACACGATCAACGCTATGATCGCCACTTCCAATAGCTCAGACGCTTGCAGGACTTTGCCTCCGGAAGGCTGAAGAAAACTCAGTTGAGGTTGATTTAACACCCAAAGCGAAAATCCGAAGATAACTGTTCCTATGATCGTCGCGATTACTGTCTTGGCTGGGATGACAAGGTGTGCGATTTTGTGAGCATAATTTGTCTTTAGGGCAAACGTAACTGCTGAACGTCCAAGATTTGCCACTCCCCAGACAATTCCGATTATGACAAGACCAGATAGACCAAGGAAAGTAATCGAAGTGTAGTCAGCTAAGATAATGCTGAATATGACCACCGAAGCAAGGTAACCAACCGATGTTGCTAGATCTATCTTTGATACTAGGAATAGCTTACTCTTGAAGTACTGCTTCAGGGTCATTTTTTCTCCAAGATCAACCTTTTCAGAACCCAAGATTACGCCTTCGACCAGAGGCCTTAGAGAATAAAACACATAACTAACTGCGAGCGGAATGACTATGATCCAGCCGGGCGTGTATACCGGATTTAATAGAGCCAATAATCGATGGCTTAAGATTATTGTTCCAACTAGCATGGGAGCAATAATCAATAGCTGAAGCTCGAGCACACGGTTTGACTTGTCACTAGGGTCTTCGCCGGATAATATGCTTGGGTACAACCCAAATGCCAGCGAGTCAGAATAACCAACTACACTCGCAATCACTCGGGCGGCAGCAAAATAATCTATGACTAGGAAATTTACAGCTTTTGGAATGAATATCGCAATGATAACAAGATCAAAGTTTAAGATCATCGGGTGAAGATTTTGGAATACTGAAGGCCAGCCTGATTTGAACCACATCTTCAAAGTTGATAGTGAAAAAGGAGCTGAATAGTCATTTCGAGTATAGAAGAGGATAACGCATACTTGTAGGATTTGCGCTCCCATTACTGCTAGGATTGCCCCTTCCAATCCCAGTCGAAACACAGCAAAAGCTACCAGCCCAATAACGATTTTCGCAATTTCAAACGCGCCGTAACCGAACATCTGTTTTTCAGGGCTTGATCCCCATAGAATCGCTTCCATACCTCCGACGAAGGTGTACAGAAGAACTTGAGGTGAGCTAAGGAGGAAAAAAAAGAGATTCGAATGTTGCGACGCAGCTTGTACCATAAATCCCGAACTTGGAATTGAGACGATGACAAATAGAACTGTTAGGATACCAGCAAAAATCAGAGTTGCAATCAGCACCGTGCGAGCCACAAGTTGGCCCCTAGCCCGTGCTCTTGTTGCCCAGAAGTTTATGATGAAAGTTGGGAACAAGATGTAAACAAGTGTGCTTCCAATCAAGTTCCAAAGCGCGTATTCGTTCGTAGACACATTCGAAGTAACTAGTACGACAAAAGCAAGGCCCGTAAAGATGCTGAGCATCTTCACGCTGAAGCTAACTAGTCCTGCCCGTCTGACCTTGATCAAGATAGCTTCCTACGTTCGAAAATTTCGAAATGAGAAGCGCATTATGCCTTTCGGATTGCAAAAGTGAAGTTGACTGAAAATCTATTCAGTGAACTGGTGCGCTTCTCATCTTTTTAGTGAATGCTTTGCAGACAAACGGCTAGTTTCTGCGTGCAAATCACGAGGCAAATTTTAGCGCTGTTCTCAGATAATTCTCTTCTCTAGTTTTCTATTACAATGTTTGAAAACAGCTATAGAGTGACTATGACAAACGAAGATGCATAGCCTCTGAATGGTGCGGGATCTTTTCTTTGGTATATAGCTCTGCTCAGGAGCCATCCTTCTATGAAGGGGGTCAACGAACGCCTGGATCATGGACATGATTCCCCCGGCCGAGCTCAAAACTTTACAAACGGATTTTTTACGATAATCAACCAAATCTGATAAGAGAATTAGGAATCTACGCGGTAACATACAACCAATTGCGACTCGGATCCGTATTCGGCGACCAATCAATGAGCTAACAACAAACCTCCACAATCCGATTCAACATTCTTTGATAAATATGCGATTTTCCCCTTCACAGACTATCGCCAACCCCCTTTGCTTTCTACCAGCTTTTGATAGCTAAAAAGAAGCTGATGTGACTGCTGGCGCAATATCTGATTTTTTTACTTGTGGGAGCACCTTTTGCACCCAGTTTCTGACCTTTCCCTCATCGCGCTCACTTGCTTCCTTCTTCGGCTTCTGCCATGAGAGATTTAGGGAGTAAAGGATCTTTGCTACGTGGTTCCAGTTGTACCTTATTTTAAAATGTACAGCTACAAGCTTCGCGATCCTCTCCGTCGTCCACAGGTCTGTTTCAAATCCTTAATACAGGGCTCCTCTCAGTATCATCCTGACAAGCTTCGCTTTTTGCTCTTCAGCCAACTGCGGTGGTCTGCCAGTGTGCTTCCTCGCGTTGAGACCATCGAGCGAGTTTCCAGCCTTTCTGTAGTCTTCAACCCACTGGGACACGCAACCTCTTGTTACTCCAAATTTTCTTGCTACGTCTGCCGCTGACAAGGTCAAGCTAGTAGAAGAATCGCTTCCTTCGGAATGCTCCTTCATCAATAGTAGTTATTGGATCGCGTTTTTCCCTTCTCTCCTCAAGCGTCAACGGATCCCTTCTCTTCTGGTTCCATGCTGCCATGCAATTCGACTTACGAAGATGCTTAACTTGCAGGCAAATCAGATCTCATAGGTCCTTTTGTGAGTAAACTCTGCGCACGAAATTGTGCGGGGCGGTCTGTAGTAGATTACACATGTGTCTCTTTAGAATCAAGAGTTAGGATGCCATTTGCAGATTCAATTGCAGCCGCCACAAGACTGGCAAACGATATCGTAAGATTCGTAGCAACTCCTAACGGATCGAAAAATCTCGAGAAGAAGAGCATTGGTGTGTAATATTTCTAAAGAGGACGCGAGTACCTGTAAAGGTGGAACATGATTGCGAATAGCATCACTATCGCACCTAGATCAAACATTGTGAGATTGGGGAAACCCTCATTTGCTGCTAGGACTGCGTTCGCGTTCAGAAATATTTGAAAGCCGAGCATTATTGCGAGAAGTGCGAGTATCCATTTCGAACTCAAGAAGTTGACTGCTGTAGGCCGTCTACCTCTAGAAGCTTTTCCTCCCACCCCTTTCAAAGCGAGCCTTCTCAAATAAGCATAGGTTCCTACGAAACATAAAGCTGCTACAAGTATCATTGCTCCAAAAATCTGCACAGGATCGATGAAGAGGGCTTGAGTTGGACTGGCGGCCGCTTCATTGATGTAGAATCCCCAGTAACTTGTAAGTAAAATCTGTCCTATACTTGCGATTCCTAATGCAGTGAAGAATGGCCTGTCCTTCCAGGAGAATTTCTTGCTCTTATCGACAAACGGGATGACCAAAAACATGAGAATGAAAAGAGTTGGAATTAATATTCCTGCGATGAACTTCGGCATGAACGTTCTTAGAAAAGCATAGAGACTCGTCAGATACCATTCCGGAAGGGTATAGCCTACATTTACGGAAGGAGTATACTGGATTCCAAGCGAGATCGGATATAATCCTCCTACAAGCAAGATCGCTCCAAATACTGCGGAGATGATCGGAATGTCAAATGTGAGAATACGGGGGAAATGAAGAAGCGCGAGAATAATCATGATGACCGGGACTATAAAAATATGAAGGTCGTAAAACCTCAGAATAAAATCAGGAAAGCCCGAACCAAATATCGTGTGCACGAGTTGAGGACCTATCATCGGGGAAGAGTAGGTGAGTGAAACCCCAATACTCACCGCTAACACAGATCTAGTATTGAGGATTATATCATAACCGGTGAAAGCTTCGAGAACGGTGACAGTGCCAAATATCACGCCTGTTACCCAGATGATTTCATTTCTTATCTTGAATCTTCCACTGAAATAATTGTAATACAAATGTGCGAGCGCAAGAAAGACCATGGCGTTAGACGCGTGATAGTGGATGTTTCTAATTATCTCTCCATAAGGAACTGTGTTGTTGATTGTCTGAACGCTGGTCCATGCACCCGTAAGCGAAGGCGTGTAGAAGAGCATGAGAAGAGCTCCCGTGACGCCTAAAATTAGAAAACAAATGAATGTTAGAAAACCAAGGAAAGGAAGCGGACTAACAAATCTCTTCGGGATAGTGAATTTGTAAGCTAGCCAACCAGTTCTATCGAGCCTATCAATTGTCCAGTCATATAATTTCCTAAGCAGGTACCTTAGCGTAATCCGTTCCTTTTGAGGCGCAGATGTTGTCGTTTGAGTAGCCAAATTTTTTCTTGTGCCACCTAGAACTTTATCTTTCTAACACTGTTGACAGTACCCTATCTGTCCCACTCTTCCGTTTGCATGGAAGGTCCCATCACTCGCAATACTAATCTTAATAATAGGTAACATGTTGTTCGGAAAAGGTTGCAAAGACGCTGGACCAGCTACTGCTTGGCCGGGTACAACCCTTTGACCATTTTGAGTCACCGCGTTAGGATAATTAGGATATACGCTCGTTGAGCCGCTGCCTGGAACATATGTGCTGCCATGACATGGACAAGGGCCTAAAACTGGACCTCCTACTTGTGCATCAGAGTTGTTAATGCCAGTTCCCCATAGGCACCATAAGTGAACGCAGACTCTGCTAAACGCGATGTAAATATTCCCGCTAGAATCTTTCGCAGTATATTGA
>JARCRS010000099.1 GCA_029850555.1 archaeon
GTCCCCGCTCTTTCTCAGGATTCTCCTTCTCTCCGCGATTTCGCGGCTGGCAACGAACGATCCAGCTCCCCCGTGGACTATAATCCCATAATCAAGCTGTGTTCGAGTTGTTTTCATCAATAAAGCCTGGAAAATGCCGATTTTGAAGAATTTTGATGTGTATTTACTCTTTTTAAATGGTCGTTGAAACGAGGTTGGTGTATGTCAAAGAGTACAGCTAATGACGTGTTTGCTCCGAAGGGGCTGCTGAAGATGCTGATTTTGAAGATTGCGACTATGCGTGCGACGACAGGGGTTGAGATAATGGAGGAAGTCCCGAGAATGACGAACAATGTGTGGTCGCCCAGCCCTGGATCAGTCTACTATTTGCTCGGCGAAATGGAGGAAGCAGGTCTCTTAATTCATGTTCCAACTGGAGAGACGGGAATCAAGCGTTATATCTCTTCGGAGAAGGGCAAGCTTAACCTTGAGAACTTTAAGCTAGACGCTCAAAAAAATCTCTACAAACAAATGATCATGCTAAAAGTTCTTTCTGATCTTGCGGATTATGGTGCAGTGTCCGATGCAATTTCATCACTAACAAACAAAATTGAGGTTCAAAACTAAAATTATTCAAACTCTGAAAAAGTTTCTCAATTTGACAACGCTTAAAAGTCGCTTGAGGAAAAACTCTGTAATTTGCAGGAAGCGGGCACCGTTCTCCATCTCGCGAGAAGTGGTAGACTGATCATCAAAGCTGATTCTCAAGTTCCAGATGGTAAGTTACTTGTAGATGAAGGCGGTCGTCGCGCTGGAAAAGTGATGGAAACAATTGGGCCTGTCGCTTCTCCTTATCTTTCTGTTCAGCCTATGACCGATAGAATTGAAAGAGTCGTTGGTACGAAGCTCTATGTTTCAGAGAGCCCATTAAGAGAGAATGTAGAACGCAGATTTTCTTCTCAGCGTGAGAGAAGACAAAACAAGTTTCAAAAAAGGTCTAGTCGCCAGCACGAACCGAGACGGCCGAGAAATCGTTAGGACATTGTAGATGGAGTCAGGATAGCATATGTATCCAATGAGAAGAGAAGAAGGACGTTTCAATGTTAGCGAATGTCCGAATTGCAAAGAGAAGCTCATTGGAGATGTTGACAGGGGGGAAATATTTTGCCCAAAGTGCGGGTTTGTTCTTCACGACCAGGCTATTGATCAAAGCGCCGAGTGGAAATCTGCCGACTACGAAGAAAGGATGAAGCGCTCGAGGGTCGGCCTACCAAGTACAAACACGCTTCACGATTTCGGACTAACGACAGACATTTCTTCTGATTTGAGAGATTCTCATGGAAAATATCTAGATCCTTACAACCGTCAGACAGCTCAACGGATGAAAAAGTGGCAGAGAAGGATCAGAACATCCTCCTCAGGAGAAAGAAGCCTCTCAATTGCGCTAGGCAAGATAACCGAAGCGGCTGATGTTTTAGGACTCCCATCTTCTGTAATCGAAGAAGCTTCACACATTTTCAGAAAGTCTGCAAAGGCAGCTGTTTCCAAAAGTAAATCGATCTCAGGAATGGCTGCCGCCTCGATATATTTAGCTTGCAGGAGAAGCAATGTGAATAGATCTCTCAAAGAGATATCGAAGGCAGCTGGGATTCAAAGTCGAGCAGCCGCGAAATATTACAGACTGCTAATAAATCAGGTCGAACACAACTACATACCTCCTCCGAGCGTTCAAAAGTACATTTCAAAACTTGTCAACAAAGAAAAGATCAATCCAAGAGTAGAGCGCCTAGCTCTCGATCTGGCTGAAAAAGCAAACGAAAGCGAGATCTCTAGCGGTAAAACCCCAGCAGGTCTCGCCGCAGCGTACGTGTACATCGCGTCAGTGCTAGCAGGGGAACACATTCCTCAGAGAGAGATTGCTGAATTTGCCGAGGTTACGGAGGTAACAGTTCGAAATAGATGTCGGGAGATTTTGGAGAAATTTGTTATTAGGCAAAGACTAAGAGTGGCTCCTGAAGCTTTGACCTAAAATATCAGAAGATATTCTGGTTTAGCGCCCTCTTTAGGCCGCAATCCGCAATGTTCGGCCTTTATCCCAAAGAAATCAAAGACTATGAGCCTAAAAGTACTTGTCCTAAAAAATGCGGTTGAGAAGTTCGAAAGTCCTATAATCAACGTATAGAGACATCGGCAGCCGATAGCCACGATCTGTGAGGTATAGAGCAGGTTTCTAAATGCATTAGCTAGACAAGAAGGTTTAATTCGTACCACCCCCTAATTTACACTTGCTCTAGATTTCTTATAGTCGGTGAACGTGGTGGCTACAATAGGTTCAAAACAAGAAGATGTGATGCTGCTCGATCTTACATCTAAAGTGTACAAGCTTGTGGTCGAGCATGGCAAAGATGGCGTACTGCAAAGTGAGCTCTGGAAGGAACTTACCCTGACTAGCAGGGACGGGTCGAGGCTTGCTATTCGCCTTGAAAGAAGAGGCATGATTCGAAGAGACAAATTGCTCGAAGCTGGTCGTTGGACCTACAAACTTACTGCGCTGCGAATGCCGGTTCATATAGAATCGATTGAAGGGGCTCCCTGCATAACTTGTCCTTACGAGAACAAATGCTCTTTGACTGGAATCGTCAGCCCATTGTCGTGTCCCTGGATTGTCGAATGGGTCACAAAAGAATACGCAGAGATGACAAGACCTGAAGCTCCGATATTGAAGAAACCGATCTCGGCAAAGATAGTAAAAACTCCTGTAGCGGCCTCGCGCGTAAAGTAGCATTCTCTACCTACTTTACTCTTAACTCTCTTTCACTGTGTCGCTGGTCTTGTCGGCAAAACTCGGTTGATCACGTCACATAAAGGAATCAGATATTATTTCTCAATAGTTTTATCCCCACGTCGAGGTTTCTATACAATGATATCACAAAAAATGAGATAGTTGGAGCTCTTCCTATCTATTTAATCCCCGCTCTCCCACGAGCTCTACGTACATCTATACCAAATAGCTATTGTTTGTACCATGCCTAAATTTAGCCCTGTTTCCTTATTACAGAAAAAAACGGTGGGTGACATACTATCAGTAGAAAAAGCCATTGCTTTGTGGTACGCCTTAATTTGGGCTTCTTTCATGGTCGTAAAAAAATCCGCGGCGGACATACTATTTTGAAAATAAAGCCATTGCTTAACTCCCTTTCTTCCTTTTATATCGCCTCCCCGTCAGTATTGTCTGTACATTCCACTGGGAAGAGCAAAAGTTGCGTTCTTTTCCACTTTGGTTTCTCCATTATATGCAAAGAAAGCTTTGTAAGGATCTTCCTGCCATGGATTTGAGCTCCTGATTTTTAGCCACATATAATTTTTAATGAAACAAATCTAAATACACATTTGACAGCTTGTCTATTGAATACTTGGATAATTCCTCGTACCTCTCAGGAAAAATCGATTACCTCTTTCCAGAGTTTTGTTAACAAAACTCATCGTGCCAAGAACGCCTTTTTGACGGGCAATTAATCGAAATGAATTCAATGATATCTAAAGCGCTAAGAATACTGAACTATGCCCTAATTTCTCCCGCAGAGGCGCAGGATTAGCAATTGTATGTTTGTACTTCGGTTTTTCCGCGAAGCGTTGAAAACCTTCTTGTTGATATTGAGAGCTGTTTGAGACGCTCACACTGAGAGATAGTAGAATTTCTTTCTTGTTTCCAATTGAATTTACACCGACTAGCATATTTCCCACCTTTTAGTTGATTGAAAATCTAGAACGAGTGGAGCATTCGGACATGCGTCTTGAACAAGCGAAACGAGATTACTACAGGCGGCGGGCAAAAGAAGAAGGCTACAGGAGCAGAGCCGCTTTCAAGCTGAAGCAGATGAACAACAAGTACCATCTTATGAGGCGTGGTTCCAAAGTCATCGATATTGGTTCTGCCCCCGGTGGATGGGCTCAAGTGAGCTCTGAACTCGTCGGAAACGTTGGACAGGTTATTGGGGTAGATCTTGAACCCGTAGAGCCTGTCTCAAAGAACACAACTTTACTTCAGGAAGACATCCTGTCTCCTTCGGTATCGGAGAGCATCTTGAATGCGCTCCGCGGCGAGAAAGCTGATCTAGTTCTGGCTGATCTTTCGCCAAAACTCTCGGGGGTATGGGACATGGATCACTACAAACAGATTGACCTTTGTAATTCAGTCATAGACATACTTCCCTCAATTTTGGATAAACAAGGTTCTTGCCTGATGAAGGCTTTCCAGGGCGATGAGTTTCAAAACCTACTCAAGCGAATGAAAGAGAGTTTTGATCGCGTAGAGATTTCAAAACCAAATGCGAGTAGAAAAGAGAGTAGCGAGGTCTACCTTGTAGGTTTGAATTTCACCGGGCAAGTTCCAAAACGGCTTTCTGAAGAACTTCCATCTTTGCATCCGTCCGAAGAGCATTTGGATTCAAGTGTGTCCGACTGGCAAGAAAGCCTAGGGACTTGAGTTTCTCCAAGACTGCAGTAATTTTCGGCATTGATGTTCCTTTTTTCAAGTGAATAGAAGTTAGGTCATAATAGAGCGGGAGGTCAAGTTCTTCGGCAAAAAGAGATTCTTTTGAGATTTCTCTGCATCTAGAAAGAAACTCGGGTGATTGGATGCGTCCGATCCAGAGAGGCCCTCCTATCCCCAGGCGACCTCCTTTTTCAGGACTCCCTTTACCACAATTAGGACAAATTAAAGGTAGTGAACCGGGCTGCATATCGTCAGAATAGTTCCTTTTGCCCATGCGGGAGTCTTGCCTTAACGAGAAAAATTGGTCCCTTGAAATAATCGAGCGATAACCACATCCGAAGCAATGAAGAATGAATCCGATCTTCTTCTCGTTTTCTTTGGAATGGGAGTTTCCAACTTTGATTGATAGATAAACGCGAAAATAATGCATGTCGTGGTGGCAAAATATGGGTTCGATTCCAGTTTCAAGTCTCATTGCCATCTGGGAAGCAAGTCCAAAGAGCAATCTCATGCCTACTTCGTGACAATAGTCAGTTCGTAGCGAAAGGCCGAGATATTTTCTCAATGCAACTTTTGGATAGACGCCACAAAGGAGGGCGCTATCCGTCGCTGTGAGGGAAAGCATTCCTCCGTCCTTTACCGAGCGAAGGGCCGAGTCAATATAATCACTAGGAGTGCCAAAGGGATCTACATCGACAAAATCAAAGCGTTCGCCCTCGTTTTGTATTCGCGACGTAAGAAATGAACACACCTCCGAATGCGAAAATACGCATTTGTCCTCTAGCTCGTTTAACTCTGCAGATTTCTTCGCAAATTCTAGGGCTCTTGAATTAATGTCGTTTAGAAATACTCTATCTACTAAAGTAACCTCATTAGCTACTCTAATTCCTCTTGCTCCTGTCCCCGCGAGTGAATCAGCGAAAGTCAAATCGGAGCCTTTTGCTCGTTTTTCGGAAGAGTAGGCGCTATAGCAGACAATAGAGATGTCTCGGACGAATTTGCCTCTGGGATTGAAAAAGGCAGGAATCATTTTCGGCTCGTCTAGCGATGGAACCGCTAGAGCTGTCTTGCCTTCTTTGTAAAGTGTTGATGCGAATGACATTGCTCTATCTTTGAACACTCTTAAATTGGCAAAGTACTCAATACTTCACACTTTTCCCGTTCCTCAATCGCACATGGAGCAACTAGAAAGAAATTGTCAGTCGAAGCACCAAATCCAAAAAGTAGCACAAGGATATGGCTCATAACCGGAGATCCTGGCAGCGGGAAAACTACAGTAATCTCAAAGGTCATTCTCAGGGCAAAGACTCATGGTTTCACTGTTGGCGGCGTTCTCACGAGAGAGGTCAGAAACCATGGCGAAAGGACGGGCTTTCTGCTATTGGACATTGCTTCAGAAGAGTCTTCGAGCCTAGCAAGCACTGAACGCATGCCAGGGCCTAGAGTCGGAAAATATCGTGTCAATTTGAAAACACTCGCGACGCTTGCCCAAAAGGCATTGGAGCATGCAAAGGCAAGCTCTGATATCGTTGTCTGCGATGAGGTCGGACCGATGGAGCTCTTCAGTCCCGAGTTTAGACGCGGCGTGGGCGAAGCGGTTCTAAAGTCAGGCAAGCCCTGCCTTTGCGTTGTACATAAGAGACTTGCCGATCCCTTGATAGAAGAATTGAAGAATAATCAGGAATCGAAACTTTACGAAGTAACCTTCGAAAATAGAGATAATCTTCCGGATGAAATTTGGATGGAAATGCTCGAATACTTGAGAAAAAATGCCGAGAAACAAGGAAAGAGTGAGATCTAGGATACTTGATAGTTGCGGGAGTGGATGAAGCAGGAAGAGGCTCGGTCCTCGGTCCTCTCGTGGTCGCGGGAGTCGCTATCGAAGAAAGAGACATTCCAAAACTAAAGGCACTTGGAGTAAAAGATTCGAAGCTTCTACTGCCCCCTAAACGTAGGAAACTAGTGCGAGACATAAAGAAACTCGCCGTTCAAATTGCATGGGAGAAAATAGAACCCCGAAGAATTGACGCAGTTGTAACCCAGGGGTTTAGGCTATTTCGCCTAAATTATCTTGAAGCTCAATATATGGCGCGTGTCCTAGAGAGATTGAAATTTGACCTTGCGTACGTTGACTGCTGTGACACCATTCAAAAAAGGTACGGTAATCTCGTGGCAGACTTGTTGTTTGAGAGAATAAAAGAGAAAACAAATGCAACTGTGGAGTTAGGCGAGACTAATAAGTACAGAAAGAAGATTGTGAGCGAGCACCACGCCGATGCAAATTATCCAGTCGTGTCTGCGGCCTCAATAGTTGCAAAAGTTAGGCGGGACGCATGCATTTCACTCCTTCACAGAAAGCACGGAATATTCGGAAGTGGGTATCCTTCTGATCCAGACACTAAAAAGTATCTCAGGGGGTTTGTTGAGAGAGCCGAGATTCTTCCATCAATAACTCGTCTCTCTTGGGTGACGATCAGAAATCTATACCAACCCGTCAACGGGCAAATAAAACCAATAAACGAATTTTCTAGAGATTAATCTATGCCGCGGGTCTAGTAGTGCTCTTTTCTGATTGCATTTTCTCCAGGTATACTTCACCGACTAGAGCCAAAAGAATGAAAGTAGCAATCGTGACATTGTACGGATACTGCGTCACGTAGCCTGCTATAGGGAACTGGAGCATGACCTGCCCTACATACATTGACTGATTTATGTCGCAGTCGATGATTAGAATAGAGCCCGCGGGTCCACAAATCGAGTATTGGTTATTGTCCCCCTTTGTGGTGAGAATCCTCTGTCCTTCAGCATTTGTTGAGATATTGACGATTCTATGAATCACAAAACACGGGATATTGGCGTCCGTGACCAAGGTTGGAGGGGCTCCGCTCTGACATGCCTCGGGGGAGAGAAGAGCTTCTAGCGGAGTAAAAACGATGACATCGCCGACTTGGAGCTTATCAAAGGGTGTCTTCGCTATCATCTCGATCGAGCCGGATAGAATCGTTGGCTGCATGCTCGGCCCAGATACAATCGTAAACGGCTCCGATTCATTTGTAATCACTATTACTGAAGCATACGCGAGGAGTATAATCGCGATCGGGACGAGGTAAATGAGGTAGGAAAGATACTTTCTACTTTTCTTCGGATAGCTTGTCAACTAAATTTTTCCCTTGACTGCGAAATAATCATTGCATGGTTTCTGTCGTAAGGCTCGAGATCTATCTTTTGAAGTACTTCAAAACCTGACTTTTTTAAGATCTTGGTCTGGTCGTCAAAGACTTTTGCCTTATCTTTGAGAGCATCAATGCTACTTGCTTTGACTACCAAAAACAAAACCTCGCCTTTCGTAGAGAAGAATCTTTCGCAGTTTGCAATAGCGATTTCCGTCTGATCTGGCTGGGCGATGTCACAGTATATCACGCTTATTTCCCCATAAATCGAAGTAAATTTTTCTGGATGCCTCGCATCGGCAATGATTGGAACAATGTTCTTTCGAAATCGAGCTACATTTTCCAATAGTTCTCTTGCAACTCGAGGTGCCATTTCAACAGCAAATATTCTGCCAGTATCTCCTACGATATCGGAGAGATGAGAAACAGTGGTTCCTGTAGAAGCTCCAAGATAAAGACAAACAGTTCCTTCACTAAAAGGCATAATGTTGAGTCCCCTGAGAATCGAGGCAGATAGTTTGCTTCTGAAAGGATCCCAGAAACGAAACTCGAGCGTTTCTCCGTCAGTTTTTACCCTTGTTGTTCTCTCGCCGTAATACACTTTTCCAGGAGTCAGATTCCTAGTCGCAAGCAGTTTTTTGCTTGGGTTCTTCGGATCGAAAAGAGAGTAAACGCCTGGAAAAATTTCTGCTACTTTGGAACTTGACAGGTCATCTGTCTGATTCATCGGTTCTTCCTCTGGAACCTTTCTTGCCTTTTCCCTCGAGCTTTATCCTTGCGTCTATATGGTTGCGCTTTGCCACGGGGTCGTTCGCGAGGCCTTTCAAATTCGGGTCTTTCCTCCCTAAATCTTTGCGGCTCATATTGCGGCCTCTCTTTCGGAGGCTCTTTGTATTTCACCTTGATCTCGCTCAAACGAGAGGCGAGTGATTTTTCGACTGAAGGTTCGCGGGTCCCTCGATATTGATCTATCCTTGCGGCGATCGCGATTTTTCCAGCTATGGATCTTGCTATTTTTCCCCTTTGCCACTTGGGAGCGCTATGCACAGCTGCATGTTGGAACAGTATCCCATGCTTTGGCGGACGAGACCCGCTCTTTAATGCGCGATATAGTGCCTTCTCGGCCCCAAGTATCTGTATAGTGCTTGCCGGAAGAATAGCAAGTTTTTCGAGACCTCCAGCTCTTGCGATCAATCGCGCGCCAATTGAGGCACCAGCTAGCTCGCTCACATTGGGGGCAACTTCTCTCATCGTCCTCTCCACATGATTTGCTAGTTTATCTCGCAAAGAGAACAAATGCTGAGCCTCTTCCGCAAGCTGAATGATTCTAGCGAGATCTTCTTCCCTGATATCGGCTCCTCTTGATTCCTTTGAAGCTAGAGCGATTGCTCTGCTCTTGTTTTTGGAGTATCCCATTTGCTCGAGTTCATTTTCATCATAATTTAGACGAGACTTGAAACTCAAGATCAGTTTGATTAATGAAGTGTTATCGTCAATCATTGAGATAAGTTCAGGAAAATGCAACCCATACCACTCTCTTACTCTCGAGCTCATCATATTAGCTGCCTTGTCGATTTCATCCAATGCCTGTACAGATTCCATCGCCTGAAGGTCAGGTTTTGCAGAGAGTTCCTTGATTCGAATGTTCGAGATTTCCATTGACGCACTACGAATTGCTTCCTGGGCAACTTCCGGAGATGAAGCGAGTCCCGAAGAGACCATCAGATCGATTTTCTTCTTTGAAAATTCCCGTAGATCATCTTCAGTGATAGCTTCCGATTTTACTTCTCCGGCCGAGAGAGAATGTAAAAGCTGGGATTCGGAGAAAATTAAATCATCGGGAGTCAGCTTGGACTTTAGCCAGGAAATTTCTTGTTCAGACAATTCTCCAGAAGAGCTTCTTAGAAAGTGCTTTGTTCTTTCTTCTGAGGGAAACTCTAAATGGGAAATTATATTTTCTTTTTTATCGTCAATGAGTAAGAGACCGAGCTCACTTACAATAACAAAATAACGCAAATTGATTATCGCCCCAGATTCCGTAGATGAAAGGTTTAAACCGCTATCTTAAGTCGTTTGGTCAAAATCTGCAATTTAGCTTAAGAGGCGCAATCGATGGCAGGAAAAGCTATCAGAAAGAGACAGAAAGAAACCTCGAATGATCAAGAAAATCTTTCGACGCTTTCTTTCCTTGAAACTGAATTATGCGGATTCAAGATCCATTCCCCTACGATGCTGGCATCCGGTGTCCTAGGGATATCATTTGACCTCTTCCCACGAATAATAGAGAGCGGATGCGGGGTGATCGTCTCAAAATCGATCGGCCTTGAGCCAAGAGAAGGTTATGGGAATCCAACCATGACAGGGGTAGAAGCTGGCTATCTCAACGCAATAGGTCTTGCGAATCCTGGATCTGAAGAATTCGCGCGAGAGCTAGAAGAGGAGTTTTCGAAGAAACCAGTTCCACTGATCGTAAGTATCTTCGCTGATTCCGCCGAGCACTTTGCCGATCTTGTAAAGAGGTTTGATCGTTTTAATTTTCTAGCTTACGAACTCAATCTCTCATGCCCTCATGTAAAGGATGTTGGCTCTGAAATTGGTTCAGAGCCTGCCGATGCGGCAGAAGTTGTGAAAGTGAGTCGTTCAGCTACCGGAAAGCCAATATTTGCAAAGATGCCTGCCACAATAATCAATGTTCCAGAGTGGGCAAAGGCCGTAGAATCCGCTGGAGCTGACGCAATAGTCGCCATTAACACAATTCGAGCTATGAAAATTGACCTCGAAAGCAAAAAACCCGTTCTCTCAAATAAAATAGGAGGGCTGTCTGGACCTGCAATAAAACCTGTGGCAGTAAGATCAGTGTACGAAATTTATGAAACTGTGAAGATACCAATAGTGGGAGTGGGCGGAATAGTAAGCGGTGAAGATGCCGTCGAATTCTTTCTTGCGGGAGCAAGTGCGGTCGAGATTGGTAGTGCAATTGGTCAGGATTATTTGGATTCATTTGAAAGGGTGAATACCGGAGTAATGAAGTACCTCAAAAGAAACTCGTATTCCAACGTGAAGGAGATCGTGGGTCTTGCGCACTATTGATGTTATTCGAGATACCAAGATTGATTCAATCATTCAGGAGTCTTCGAACATTCGAAGTTTCTTTTTCAAAGATGAACCGAGTCTGAAAGCTAGTCCGGGGCAGTTTGTTATGGTCTGGTTACCCGGAGCCGGCGAATTTCCTATGAGCCTTTCGCTTCCGTCAAAAAGAGGACTAGCAAGCATCGGTGTCAAGGCGATGGGCACAGGTTCCAAAGCGCTGTACGAGTCAAAGGTCGGTGATTTCATAGGAATAAGAGGACCATACGGTACTTCCTTCGAGCTTGGATCGAATAAAGGCAAACCTATGCGAAGAGTTCTGCTAGTTGGAGGAGGCACCGGAATGGTTCCAATGATTGTCCTCGCAAAAGCTCTTTCCAAAATTTCAATCAGTACAACACTAGTTGTTGGAGCAAGAACGAAAGAGGAACTTCCATATCTAGGCATTTCGAAAAAAATCATCGGAGCAAAAAATGTGTTTGCGACTACAGATGACGGTACCTATGGCTTCAAGGGACTCGCACATGAGCAGGTCCAAAAGCTAGTAGCAAAGTACGGATTCGACGAAATATTCTCATGCGGTCCGGAGAAAATGATGGCTCAGGTTTTCGGCATAGCAAAGGAAAACCAGATTCCAGTGCAATTCAGCTTGGAACGGATTATGAAATGTGGGATCGGCATATGTGGAAGCTGCACTATTGGACCAATGGTGCTTTGTAAAGAAGGCGCAATTCTAAACGAAAAAGACTTGGACACTCTAAGGTCTGAGTTTGGGCTATTTCATAGAGACAAGGCTGGAACACTACGCCCAATTTGATATCGCAATTTTTTTCGCAAGAAGGCTTAAAGCGTAGAAAATACAGATACCTGTAAGTGAAGAGGTAGAAAGTTCACCTGCCGACCCATGGATCCTTAACTAAGGCTGGAAAAGTAAGATCTCAGACTCCGAAGCTGCAAGGTCGAGTTCGAACTGGTCAGATTCCGAAATTTAGGAACAGACGGACATTTATCAAAAGATACGAACTCAAACGAAAGCCTGGGCAAAACTGGATTAACGTCTAAGTCAATTCTTCAATAACGTAATTTTTTCGCTTGATTAGCTCTGCTTAGAGCAATATATGATCGCAAAGAAAGGCTTACTTTTTAGCGAAGGTCTCTACTTTTTCAGAGATCGTTTTGATCTGAACATTAGATAGACATAGCCAAACAGTCCTGCACTGAACGCTAATAGTGCTCCTCCGATCGAAATGGAGGATAGACTTACGATTGCTGAGAAAAGCGTCAAGACCCCGACCAAGAGTATTAACGATGCATGAAACGTGGACGCAATTGCAAACTCTCCTTTCAAAGTGATCTTGTAAGAATTCTGGTTGCCTGATTTGTTTGACCGTTTTGCTAGGCCGAGTGAAACAAGCTCATGGATCTTTTGCTCGGCGTCGCGTGCGTCAGTAGCTCCGTATTTTGCGATCTGCTCAAGCGTTGTGTATCCAATATGCCTTGATAGGTAGTGCAGCATGCTATGTTTGACATGCCCTGAAGACTCTACCACAACACCCGTTGAAGACATGATCTCGAATCCCCGATCTTTGGGCTCATAAGTTCGATGGATTCGTGCTCCAGTTTCGCGGCCCGAGTGAGAAGGGTTGCATAGCTAGACAATTCATTTATTGTTCGCCTTGCCCTTTAACCCTTGTCTGGAAGCTCGAAGTATAATGAGTCAATCAAGCGAAGATCTCGCGAGTCCTTGGAACCCTGTTCCTAAAGGTCTCGAAGGAGTTATAGTCGCAAATACGATGATTTCAAAAATAGATGGAAAAAAGGGCAGGTTGATCTATCGCGGCTACGATATTCAAGATCTAGCAGGGAACGTTCCATTTGAGGCAGTCGCATTTCTTCTCTGGGTTGGTCATTTGCCAAATCCACTTGAGCTTGACACATTTAGGAAAAATCTTGCCGAGCACCGTCACATTTCAAGCGATGTAAGGTCATTCTTAGAGGGAACTCCCCACGAAGCAGACCCGCTTGTTGTTTTACGCACTGCAGTCTCTACTATGGGACTGAGGCCGACAAAAAAAGACTCTATCCTCGAAGATGGGTTGAATTTAGCTTCGCAATTTCCGATAATACTTTCCTACTTTCAACACATGAGAAATGACGAAGAAATAATAGAACCAAGAAAAGATCTAGGGCACGCTTCAAATTACATTTACATGCTAACGGGAGAAGTTCCCAGTAAGGAGCATGAACATGCGCTAGATTCCTATCTGACTTTACTCGCAGATCACGGAATGAATGCTTCGACATTTTCTGCGCGAGTCACCATTTCAACTTTGAGCGATATTTACTCTGCGATTGTTTCAGCTATAGGGACACTCAAGGGTCCTTTGCATGGAGGCGCCCCTTCTAAGGTCTGGGAAATGCTCCAGGAAATTGGGCAAGCGGAAAACGTTACCCCCTGGCTTAAAGAGCGAATTGCGAACAAAGAAAGGATAATGGGTTTCGGCCATAGGATCTATAGAACTGAAGATCCTAGATCAAAGATATTGAAAAAGCTCGCAAAGGAAATTGCAAACCCGGATACATTTGCTCTTGCGTCCCTAGTAGAGTCGGAAGCAAGAAAACTGTTGCAAGAAGAGCATCCAGATCGCCCTCTGGACACTAATGTAGAATTTTATTCGTCGCTTGTCTTGAATGCCGGGGGGATTCCTACAGACATGTTCACTGCGACTTTCGCTTGCGCTCGTTCGTTTGGATGGGTTGCTCACATCATGGAGCAGCTAGCTGATAATAGAATATACAGACCCGATTCCGAATACGTCGGCCCCTTGGATCTTAGCGTTCCGAAAATGTATGATGCAAAGAAATAGTCTAACTAACGTCGCTGCTGTGGATGAGGACTTTTTTGAGACTTTGGAGCAGTAGAGCTTTCGACTGCAGCTTTCCTTCCCCTGACAATAGAAAGAGACTTTGCAACCTCCAATAAAACAGCGCTCTTTTTCATTCCCTCTTTTTTCTCAACACTCACAATGCCGCTTTGCAGGGACATTCTCTTTGGATGTTTGGCGACTTCGGATTCGGGGTTGTATCCAAGAATCTTAGCTGCTTCGACCAGCTCGCCCAGTTTTGGATCTTTTACAGATCTATCAAGTGGAATTCGTCGTCCTTCCTCGCGAGTTATTGACGAGTTGAAGTAATCAAGCCAGAGGACATGCCGCTTGTATTCCTTCAAACTTAGATCGCATCAGTAGAAAAAGAGATTTTCTGAAGTGGAAGACTTACTGGGATGTCAGCACAGCGTTGATCACGCCGTCTTGGGCAGGTCTTGACGTCACTTTCGCGTTCCCTAGTTCAGTGTCAATGAGCGCCCCACGTGTGATTACCCCTCTTCTTTCATAGTCTCTATTCGCTGGATTTCTTAAGACGCGAGTAATCTTGACTTTGGAAGTCTTGCCAGAGCTATTATCTTTCACATTGGCAAATTCCGCGGAACGAAGTGAAGTCTTGATTGAACCCCCGCGCATCCGTCTTTTGTAATTCTCCGTTGCACCAAGCGTTGGCTCTGCGGCGTATCCGTCTTTCTCAAAGGCTCTACGAGCTCTGTTGCTCTTTCTTGCGCCACCCGTAAGTTTTCTCTTTCTCAAATTTTCGATTGACTTTACCATGACTCTTTAATCACAATCTCTTTTTTTGTTTCGTAAAATGACCTTGGTTCTGACTTTACTAATAAATGCTTTTTCGTAAGGGAATTCTACCTAGGGAAGATCTAATCCTATCTGATCAGATGATACGAGATCAGATGTCAATACGACAGGATAGCGACCTGATCCTAGACGACCGCCAAGTATAGGAGCAGTTCATCCTCACCTCTACATGCCAAAGGTACACGGCGAATGTACCGCGTTTGGATTCGATCGGTAACTAGCGACCCATGTTTCTCTCCATTGCAAGGGAGAATCGGATCATTTCAGGGATTGAATTAAGCATCTTTTTTTGTGCTCAGCCCCTTTCATCTTTGCGTTTTGTCCCTCTAGGGAAAAGTGATTGGATTCTTTCGAGCAGGACTTTCCATAGAATCCATGGCGTTTTCCTCTGATTAGATAACAGTTCTACAAACGACCTAATCCTCGCTTACGAAATCGGAATACGGCCATATTGGTAAGTTATGTTCAATTTTTTAGCGTATCATTGAAAAACGGAAAACCGAAATTCAAACAAGCAATTGCTAATCCAGCGCCTGTGTGGAAAATATAGCTAGGGCCCTTCAAATAGTATCGATCAATTCCCATGATATCTCTCAATCGCCAACCAAATCGTAAAGCAGAAAGTCAAGCAATTGCTTTATTCCAAAATGCTATCGCATGCTCTTTTTTACAATATAAAGAAACAAAGGTTTAGGGCGAAGCATAAACAATGGCTATTTGTTACTTGTAGTATGTCAGCCACCTTTTTTTTCTGTGACCATGAAAGAGGCATTGAAAACAAAACAATTGCTATAACGTAAACTGTATGTCATACGAATATTGTTTTACACAATATAAAGCGCCGGCGAGTTTAGGGCGTCCATAGAACAGCAATGGCTTTTCGTATTATATCAGAAATCAAGACAGGGAGGAATGCAACAGAAATCAAAAATGTTGGAGAAGTTGCAAAAGTAGAGCGTAATATTTGTCACCGGACCGAAACGACTCAATGGGACAAAAGCTCAGATTCCCTTCAGTTTTGAGTTATGGGGGCTGCTGGTTTTTGTTCAACCTTTTGAGCCTTCGAAACCAACCCTTGGTTTGCGACCTGTTTTCTTTGCTGTTCAGGATCGTGGCTCAACCCAAAGTAATCTGCGAATAGGTCAGTGGTAGTGAAGACTCTTCCTCGCCCCCGTCTTTCAGCGCGAACAAATCCAATTTCAAGTAATTCCTTCAAATGAGTATAGATTTGAGATCCCCTTCGCTGCACAAGCTCATTGGTACCTACTGGCTGAAGATATACTACATACGAGAGAGTTCGTAGCGTGCCGACCGATAATAGAGGCTTTGTTGCAAAGCGCTTTGCGATCGCATTGAATTCTGGCTTTAGTTGGAGTGAATATAGAGGACCATCCACCTCTTTTAGCTCGATAGCCGAGAACGTACCGTTTATCTTGCCTGCCAGATCCCTCATCATTTCGACTAGTCTTTTCTTAGAAGATATTCTCGACGCTTTTGATAACTCTTCAAGACTTAGCGGACGGCCTGACGCGTATAGCGCGACTTCAATCCTTGCCTGAGCTTCCTTTGAAAAATTGGGCGGAGCTTCTTCGTGTTGCTTATTTTCTTCCTGTTGTTGAGCTATATGCGTTCCTTCAAGTTCAAGTGCTGCCGAACTCATTTATCTCAGGCTACTCCATTTCTCAAACGCTCGTAATCGGAACTCCAGAAATAAGTATGTCCTCGTTTGCGGTCTGCTCTAATGACACCGTCCCTTCCATAGCAAGAAACAAAAAGAAGATGAAGAACTGAGCTTTTTCTAGGGCATCGCTAGCCCGTGAAAATTCTGAAAAAAGGAACTCCCCCTTTTCTCTGATTTCAGCTATTATTCGAACCCTAAACTCATTTACGAGCTCTGATATTTTGTTAAGAAATTTGTCAGGCTCGAAAGTCACTTCGGGTTCCAGCATCAAATTTGCGCGTTCGCTTTGCTTTCTCTTGCCGTGGATTATATCCTCGAGGATTGCCTCGAGAGTTGAGATTAGGTCCTCGACTGTTGTAGAATAGACCTCCTGCCGAAAAGGCATTTCAAGAAGTAGCGGAACATCTCCAGAAAAATCTGACCTTTGCATCCTCGCTTCTTTAATCTTGTCAAGCAAAAAGAGAGTTTCTACCTTCAGTCTATAGATTAACGCAGAAGAAAGGGCTGCGGACCCGCAGAGCCGAAGATCCAAGAACTCGCTTTTGTTGATTAGATCAAGAAACATTGTGAGAAGCTTCTCAAGATCAACTTCCCATGGTTTGCTTATCCGGTTGCCCTCCGGATTTAGAAGAAGGTTAAGCGGAGGTCGCGAGAGCTGCCTTTTGCGGCTAAGTAGATCGCTGCCGGCTGGAGGAATATTCGAAAACGGGTCCTCGCTATCGCGGTCACTCATTTGGGATCTGTACCTCCATAGCGTTTCTGTATCTAAGGAGCCTCGAACTTCCCTGAGCCATGTATACACCGATAACGCTCGAGGCCTTTGCGATGACATTGTCTTTGAGACTCACGATGATGATTTGGGAGCGATCAGATCTCTCTGAGAGAATATCGGCTAGTCTGCCGGAGTATCTGCTGTCTAGGTGAGCATCGACCTCATCAAAGACATAGAACGGAGAGGGAAATACAGCTTGAATTGCAAGAATGAATGAAAGAGCGGATATGGTTTTCTCCCCTCCAGAAACGGAACTAGAATCTCTTGGGAGTTTCCCTGGGAATTGCGTCATAAGAAATATTCCGCTATCAAAGATCGCGTCAGGATTTTCGATCTCTAACCATCCAGAGCCATCAGTTATCTTATTGAAAATCATTCGCAACTCCTTGTCTATTCTCTCAAAAGCGTCCATGAAGACTCTGCGTTTTTCTGCGTCAATTGTTTCGATGAAAATAATGATAGCATTTCGCTCTTTTTCCAAGTCGTTCTTTCTAACCGAGGAATACTTGTAATTCTCGAAAATCTCGCGATAATTCTTGTCGGCTATCAAGTTCACATTGTTTCTGAGTCCCTCATACTCGGAATTTAATTCTCTTGCAAGATTTTCTGCGCCTTCAAATGCCTCGATGGGCTCTCCATAACCAAACATGGCTAGCTCTCCAAGCAATTGGCGCTCGCTATCCAGCATTCTTGTTATATCAAGATTAGCGGTCACAAGTTCTCTGTCTGTTGAAGAGATGACCTTTCGGCAAGACTCCTCCTCAGATCTTAATTCCTTCAATTTTTTATCCAACGCATCGAGCATTGGTTGGAATTTGCTTGATTTCTCAAGCTTCTTTTGTTCTTCTTCTTTGAGCTTCGAGTATGATTCCTGGAGCTCCGCTAGTTTGCTTTCGGTATCTCTTAGGAAAAGTGTTTTTGTTTTTATGCCCTCGTCGACCTGAGTGAGTTGTTGCAAGCTATTCTGAAGGCCCGCTTTCAGGTTGTTCTCTAAGTCTGCTTTCCTGCGAATCAGATCAGTCGTTAGCTCTCTGATCTCTGAGGCTGAGTTCTCGATATCTGTTGTGATGTTATGCTCTTTTTTACTAAGATCAGTTAGCCTTTGATTAAACGCGCTTAGATCCATTCCTTCAAGTCTCTTTGTGATCTCTGCACAAATGTCCGTCTGTTGGCTCACAATCTTCTGTTTTTCTTTAACTGAAACGCTGAACGAATTGATCTCTTCTTCTATTTGCTTCTCTCTCGATTTTAGCTGCTCGGCAAGCTCAGCATATCTGTCAAGGTATGTCTTAGAAGTTTCGAGTTTCGTTTCTATCTTTGAAATGCCAACATTTCTTTCTTGTTCGTCCTCAGAACAAGCGAGAGCCTTTTTCTCAAGTTCAGCAAGAGAATTTTTTCTCTTCTGGATTACTGCGCGAAATGCACCAAGAATGTCCTTTATACTTTCGAAACCTTCTTGCTTACTCAAAAGATCCGAGAGTTTGGCATAGCGTTTAGAGTATCCGGTTTCAAAAGCGAAAACCTCTGGTTCAAAGACATCGCCTTGTAGGGTTACGGCTCTAAATCCTTTCCGAGCCGCAAGAAATGCATTCCTTGGAGAATCAACTATAACTGCATCTCCAAAAACAAAATTTACAATTCGTCGAAGTTTCTTGTTACAACTTATGACACGAGTAGCCGAAGCGAGCATTCCCTCGAGTGAAGGAATCGACCTCGCATCTTCAAATTCGCTCACCTCACTAAGAGGAATTGTGATAAGTCTGCTTATCTTGAGTTTCCTTGCAGACTCTGTCATCCTGATCAAAGAATCTATGTCTTCAACGACAATAGCATTGAGCCACTCCCTTCCAATAGCCGCAATCGCTTCGCCATACTCGGAATCATATGACACGAGAGATCTAAGTGGTCCAAGATAACCGGTAATCGCGTTCTCGCCTCCTAGGCTCTCGAGTCTTGCAAGCGCGATCTCCTCTGCTGCAACACTTTCCATTGCAGAGAGATCGGAATCAAATTTTGTAACGACGTTCTGGGTTTTTTGCAGGATCAGTGCGGCAATGTCTAGCTGCTGCTCAATCTTCTTACTCAAGCGGTCTATCTTTCGTTTCGAATCACGGATTTCTCCCAGTTCAGCTCTTTGACTTTCGAGTATGGCCTCGATTTCAGTCATACTAGCCCGTGCTTCCCGAGAACCATCGGTGTAAAATTTAATCTTCTCTTGGATCGAAACTAGCTTATCTTGATGAGATCGAATATTTGCAATCAGACGATTATAATCCTCACGGAAATACTCGAGCTTTGAATCAGCTTCCAGTTTCTCTTTCCTCACCAGTGTTATCTTTTCTTGTGCCGCATTAAATTCCGTCTCAAAATTGCTTCTAAGTTCATTTAACTTTGTCAGATCGAGCAAAATTTCTGATTTGCGCGTTTCCGCCTGACTTATCTTTCCCTCGATTGTTCGAATTTCTTCTTCTGTAACCACTATTTTCTTCTTGTTCTCTGCAACAATCTGGGTGAGGGCGGGGATCACCTGACGAGTCTTCTCAAGATAATCTAGAGCTTCTTGTCTTTCGCGCTTTAGGGCGTTGAGCTCGTTTCCAACCCGACCCAGTTCAACCTCAATCTCGGCCGCTCCTGTGTCGACCGCCGACTTGATTAGTACACTTCTTTCTCTTTCAATGTCTTCAATTGATCTCAAAAACTCTGACAACTGGTTTTGGAGACCCTGCAGCTTCGAATTCAATTGAGTGAGAGCGTCGCGTCTTTGGGATAGAGTGTAACGGACAGCCACAAGTTTTGATGAAGAAGCGGCCGCACGTAACCAAGTTATCTGATCCTCCAGTTGTTTGACTCTGAGCATATCGTTTCGCTGCTGCTCCAAAAGCTGTACTCTGTCCCGAATCTCACCGATTTTCGCCATTGCGACTTCTAATTTTATGTCCGCTTCCTTGAGTTGCTGGAGCGCCATGTTCTTCTTCTCGTCAAATTGGGCGATTCCAACCATCTGCTCAATCAGTCTACGCTTCTCGTCAGGAACCAAATCGGCGATTCTAGTAATCATCCCCTGAAGCACTACATTCAATCCACGCGAGGCAATTAACGCGTTTTCAAGAAGATCAGAAAGAGTATTCCTTTGAGTGTGTTTTCCATTAAGCGAATAGACGCTCTCACCGCTCTGCTTTAGTTCTCTAGAGAGAGTTACTGAATCAGAATCTATTGGGATTCTACGATCCGAATTGTCAAATTGAAGGGATACCTTTGTTGAGGAAGGTTTTTGCTCCTCCACGGACCCATCATAAATCAAAGCGGAAAGGTTTGGAACTCTGAGAGTTTTTGCGCTGTTTTCGCCTAGAGCGAACAAAATCGCATCTATCAGGTTGCTCTTACCCGAGCCATTTGGTCCAGTGATTGCTACGAACCCTTTCTCTACCGAGGTGCTAACAAGCTTGGCACCCATAGACTTGAAACCACGGGTTTCGACTTTACGCAAATACACCAAATGCTTCAGCACACCCTCTTATCGCAAGGCCTTGGCATTTCCCTTATTCCTTCTGGGACTATTGGATTGAGAGAATTCTGTTTTGAAGTCGAGTATCTCAAAGAGTTGACTTCGCAGTCAATCTCAAACCGATGTTAAATCTTGCGGCCTGTATCTTAGATAGATGTAATCAAAGGATTCTGGGGCCGGATTGAGAGAGATTCGACTCAAAGAGACAATTTCGAGGCACAATTCTGCCAAAAGAAGCGAGAAACTTCCTCCGTTTTGATCTGCTCACAAGGCAATGAACTGCATTTCCAATCATGTTTTGAGTTGCGCCAATCGCACCTAGCTTTTTGGCATCATCTGCAAGTTTCAAGAGTTTTGATGAAGCAATGCCAGTCTTCTCTGCGAATATTCTAGAGTGGTAAAGAAGCGACTCTGGTGTTCTATCTCTCAAAATCTGTTCCAAAGCTTCGTGACCAAACTCATTGACTTTTCTCCGCATTCCTTCTTCTCGAAGAACCGTCGATTTCTCAATCGGACCAAAAGAGGCGCAGATGAGAATATAATCGGAGAAATTGTTCAAAAGTGAATCAACCCTTCCAACAGAAAATGAACCTGGTTCTGTCACAAGTCCCATTGCCCCTGAACCCGAAATCAGCGAGATCACCGTGCCTAGACCAGTCACACTTTCTATTTCTGCTCGATGTGCATAGTCCGACGCTTGACTGAGCGACAATTTGAGATCGAAAAGGTCAGAAAGTGCGATTGTGGCGCCTATCGCCCCTGCTCCGCTAGTACCAAAACCTGATCCAATTGGCGGTTCTATTTTATGATATATCTTGACATGAGGAATATCATAGTCTTTTCTCAGAAGCTCCACCACCTTTAGGCTTGTTCTCGCATCGGGAGCCGATTTCCCATTAATAACGACAGAATCTGACCCTAGATTGGATTTTAGAGCCCTAGACGTATTGCCTCTTTGAATGACGAAGCCCCCTCCTCTTGCTCCGATTCTGAGCTCGTCCGAGATCCTACTGCCGTCAGGCTCTGTATCGCAGATTTCAAAGAAGGATGAAACTGCAGAAGGAACGTAGATGCGTCTTGAAGCACTCTTTCGCTTTTTGAGCACTGGCTACGAACTCTGAAAAATCTACGGCGGTAATTTCAAGTTTAGGTTGTGCTGACTTTCTGCTGCGACGCATTTTCTTTGATCGCAGTTCGCGGCACAAATGCGCCAACTAGAAGTACGGCAATTGCGGACACCCCAAAAAGTAGTTCCCAAGAAAGAGCACCGCTTATACTGAATTGAGCGAATCCCAAGTTAACGATTGCTCCAGGGCTGCTCTTTACCAATCCAGCTTGGAAAACCAAAAGAGCTCCCATTGCTGCTAGAACGAGAACGGCTATTGTTATTGACCAAGCCCAGAGTAACTTTCGGTTTGGTTCGATTATAATTGGATACTCGTACCTAGAGGAAAGTTTGCTCGCATAGGGTCGGAGGTATCTGAGCATTGCAGGCACCAATATTACGACAAAAGGAAACATTGTTCCAAACCAAAATAGTAGCAAGCCAAGAATCAATGATGATGAGAGTCCGAGTAGATATACCACAAAAGCTGCTGCCCAGAGGTTTCCAAAGAATAGTCCTACAGTTGTCCCTCCGATGAAACCTTTCCACGACCTGAATTTCTGGTAGATCCATCCCACCAACAATATCCCAAGAAAATTCGCAGGTGCCCCTGCAATTGCGGCGAGAGCTGGAGTGCTTGCTCCACTGGGAACGAGAGAAACCATGTCAGCGATAAAAGAGCCAACTCCTGCGCCTATCGCAGCGGGTAAAGGACCTGCGACAATAGCAAAAAACACCGGGATAACTATTCCAGGGCGAAATTCACCGACGCCCCAAGGAGTTCGTAGAGTTGAAGTTAATGCATCAAAGATCGCATACAATGCCGCGCACATTGCCGCAGAAGCAACAAACCTTGAGCTATTGATAGGCCGGGGCGATGATGTCAATTCGCTGAAAATTGGAGAACACTCTTATATTAATAGGGGGTCTAAAATATCTAAATGACTATAGATATACAGCTTAGGAAAGTACAGGAAATGGGGGGTGCAACTCTTCTTGTATCACTTCCCAAAGAGTGGGTCAGATCTACTTCGCTGAAGAAGGGATCCGTCCTCTCTATCGAGAGCTCGGGGGATGGTGGCCTTCTGATTTATCCTGCTCAAAACTCTTCCAATTCAAGGCCCGAGAAAGAGATCGAGATTGAATACCCTTCTAAATTTGAAACGGCAGGTTTACCTGGCGAAATAACAGGAGCCTACCTTCTTGGTTACGATCTAATCACAATTAAAGGTAAACATCGAATATCATCCAAAGATCGAGAAACTATAATCGCGTCTATCAAAGGGTTGATTGGTCTAGAAATTGTCGAGGAAGATGCTCTGAGCATAACTTCTCAGTTCTTAGTAGATAACACCGCAGTAGAACCAAGCAAGATTTTTCGAAGAATAAATGCAATTGTCCGAGCTATGGTTTCAGACACGATAAAGCAACTAGCCTCGGACGAATCTATAAAGTTCGAGTCGGTCGCGCAACGCGACGACGAAGTTGACAGATTGCATTTTCTGATAGTCCGCTTGATTCGTAGCGCCATTCGTGATCCGCGAGCAGCCGGAAAATTTGGACTGAGCTCGATAGACTGTTTGGATTATCGCGTTGCAACTAGCTCTCTTGAAACTGCAGGCGATTACGCAGTCGAGCTCTCAAATGCGATCTCAAACTTAATGTCAGTGGATGATAAAGCGAAAAATGATCTTACTATGATTTCGGAGATGCTTGATTCAATCCAAGACGGCGCTCTCCGTGGCTTCATTGCGAAGGACTATACTATTGCAAGAGAAGTTCGTGAAAAATACAAGGAATTTGATTCTATGTTATCTTCATTCAGAAGAGAAAATGGCTCTGCGAAGAATTTTGCAGAGTTGCTTCACATTGCTGACATAATTGAGGGAATCGCACGATGTGAGCGAGATATCGCAGATCTAGTTTCACCCATGCGGCCAGCTTGATTGGGCGAATGAGAGTTAACATGTGGTTTGAGCGTTAAAGTTATTAAATCGCTTCTACAACTTGCCTTATGCCTATCGAATCCGAATCCTCAGTCGGCTCTGTTCTTTCTACAAGTAATTCCTCGGAAGATTCCACATTTCATCTTAACTACGATTCTGCTCCTAAAACCAAGTACATTTTCGTAACAGGTGGAGTCATGTCTGGACTCGGAAAAGGAATAACATCGGCTTCAATTGCTAAGCTGCTTCAGCTATCGGGCTTTAGAGTAAGTTGCATGAAGATAGATCCCTATCTCAATGTGGACGCAGGGACGATGAATCCAATTGCCCATGGAGAGGTATTTGTCACGGATGACGGAGGAGAAACGGACATGGACATTGGTAATTACGAGAGATTTCTTGATGCGAATCTTACCCGTCATCATAACTTGACGACAGGTTCGGTTTACGAGCAAGTTATACAAGAAGAGCGCGCGGGCAAATATCTTGGTAAATGTGTTCAAATCATACCACATATCACGGATGCAATCAAATTTAGAATAAAGGAGCTTGCTTCGGCTTGGAACGCCGAAATCTTGGTTGTGGAATGCGGGGGAACTGTTGGAGACATTGAGAGCCTTCCATTCCTAGAGTCTTTTAGACAAATGAGGCTTGAGCTCGGTGCGGAAAACACTCTATTCATTCATGTCACTCTAGCTCCTGTCTTGGAAACTGTTGGAGAACAAAAAACTAAACCGACACAGCACAGCGTTCAGGAGCTACGTAGAATAGGTATTCAGCCTGACATTATAGTAGTGCGATCAGAAAATAAGCTCACAAAAGAGACACGTGAGAAAATTTCTCTCTTTACTAGCGTCGAGGCAAAATCCGTGATCTCGAATCCAAACGCCAAATCGATCTACCAGGTCCCTCAGATCCTAAGATCAGAAGGGATTATTCAAACAATTTGCACCAAGATCAGATTAGCGCCCAGAGAAGCTAATTTCGATTCATGGGAAAAGACTGCAAACAAATTCATAAACACAAAAGACGTTGTAAAAATAGCAATTGTCGGTAAATATGTTGCCCTAACAGACAGTTATGCTTCTGTTGTGGAGTCGTTGATACATGCAGGGGCAGAGCTCGGCTATTCCGTCAAAGTGGATCCCGTAGATTCTGCAGACTTTGAAGTAAATCCCGAGTCAATCGAAAAGCTTCAAGATTATCATGGTATACTGATACCTCAAGGATTTGGGAAAAGGGGCAGTGAGGGGAAGATACTAGTAGCGAACTATGCTCGCGAGAATGCGATTCCATACCTCGGACTGTGTTTTGGGTTCCAGCTAGCTATGGTGGCTTTTGCAAGATACGTTCTTGGCCATGTTGACGCAAATTCAACGGAGCTGAATCCGAACACTACGAATCCGATCGTGGACCTGCTCCCAGAACAGAAGCAAGTGAAAGACATGGGAGGCTCAATGAGACTCGGAGGTCATGATATCCACATCGTGGATGGAACGATGGCTTCTCGAATCTATCAGAAAACAGTAGTCAGGGAGAGGCACAGACATCGCTACGAGTTTAATCAGTCTTATAGATCGGAGTTTGAAAAATCGGGGATGCACTTTTCTGGTTTCAGCGATAATGGACGACGGACGGAGATACTTGAGATTCTCGACCATCCTTTTTACTTTGCAACACAGTACCATCCTGAGTACGTAAGCAGACCGGGAAAGCCTGAACCAAGTTACTTCAACTTTGTCAAGGCGGCAGTCTCAAGAAAGATTTCCGTACTGGCTTAAAATCGGCCAAAGTTCATCCTGAATTGATACGTCCACAACTTTAGTTGAGGTTCCATCTTTTCTTGTCAGAATGCGTCCGGCCTTCTTAGGTAGAAATCGTCCTATCTTAGTACACTTTATACCATTCCTTTTCAATAATCTGATAATTTGACTCTGATCTTTTTCAGCGCATGCAATCAGTAAGGAACCTGACCCAATCAGTTTCAGAGGATCTATCGAAAGAAGCTTACAGATTTTCCTTGTCGCGTCATAGATCTGCACGGAATCTGACACGAGCTCAAAGCCGAGATTTGAGGCAAGGCTCATTTCAACTAAACATCCAATAGTCCCGCCTTCAGTTGTGTCATGCATGGCGTGAACTTTTCCTGTTGAAAATGCGAGACGGGCCTCTGGAAGAATACTCAATTTTTGAATTACATTTTGTGCCTTCTTCAAGGCGGACGCTGGAAGAGCATCCCGAACCTTATCGAGCCTCGAAAGTATAGAAGTACCCTCGATTCCTGCGGTTTTAGTCATGAGAATTACGTCATCTTTCTTCGCCATAGACGCAGTTACGAATTTATCCCCCGAACCAAAACAAGTCACAACGATTATTGGACGCTCTATTCTCGCAGTTATCTCCGTGTGACCCCCAGTTACAGTTATTCCAAGACTTCTCGCAGTCGAATTGATTTCTCTTATTATCGAGCTAATCTGATACTTGCTTGTCCCACTTGGAAATAGAGAGACAACACTTAGACAATCGGGCATTATGCCGCTAGTTGCTACATCATTAGCACTAACATTGACAGCATGCCAACCAATTCTTTTTGCGGTCCCTGTGATGGGATCCGAAGAGGTGACTAGGTATTTTCCTCGTGTATTTGTGACTCCCACATCCACCCCTATGCTAGGTGGAACTATCAGGTTCTTCCTTGACCCTGAAAACGAATGCAAAAGTGTTTCGAGGATTTCAACTGGAAGTTTTCCCTCAGGAAGAGCGGCACCATTGCTGACAATTGCCGGCATTGCTATACTTACTTTCAAAGGAATGGATCAAGTGTTACAGTTTTTGTAAATGTCAGTTTAATTTCAAGTCGCTCATTCCGCAGCCAATGCATCTATACTTTATAGCTCTATCATTTCGAGACACTTCGTTCATGACTTCACCACAACAGGGGCATTTCAGAACTGTCTTCTCATCTGACATGATATCGCTTTCTCTCCATATCCTAACCAATAAGTTTGTTGCTCTAATTTTGCAAGCATCCAAAAATGAACAACTCATCTGGGGATGCCCAGTCTCCTTAGTTGACCCTCTTGATTAAGAACTGATAAAAACGTGAGGGTACTCTTACCCTCCGTGTCGTCCGCTCAAATTGCGTCGAAGGCTGTCAAGCAGCTTGACCCTGAAGATATCATAGTATTGAAGGGTCTTGAGAAGACACTTACTCGATTTGAATCGATTCCGATTGAGGCCTTGAAGCGCATCACGAAGCTCGACGCAGGGAAAATTGAGTTTCGTCTGGGAAGGCTCAATGCCTTTGGTTTTGTAATGAAATCACAATTTGGTTACACTCTTGTCTCATCTGGGCTTGATGCACTCGCCTTGCACTCGCTCGTACGTAGAGGATTGATTTCAGGAATGGGAAGATCAATAGGCATGGGAAAAGAGTCAGATGTGTACGAAGTGATAAGTGACGCAGGCGAGAAAGCTGTTATCAAGTTCTACAGAATTGGTAGGATTAGCTTTAGGGCAACGAGGCTCAAAAGATCGTATTCAAAGCCTGATGCCCACAATCAATGGCTAGAAATAAACATCGAAGCAGCAAGAAAAGAAGAAGAGGGCCTCGTAAGAGCGCTCGCCGCAGGCGTCACCACGCCCAAGTTCATAGCTAGAGACCGGCATGCGGTTCTAATGTCTGAGGTAGAAGGACTCATGTTGCACCGATGTAGAAAGGAAGACATAGAAAACCCCCGTGAACTACTTAAAAAAATCCTTGAAAACACGCGCACAGCGTATTTGAAAGCTAAGATAATCAATGGAGATCTCTCGGAATACAATATTCTCTTCGATGGCGAAAAACCTTGGATAATTGATTGGCCGCAGTACGTAAATCCAGATCATCCTAACGCTTCCGAGATCTTGGAACGAGATGTTGAAAACATTCTAGGCTATTTCGAAAGGAAATTTGGCGAGAAAATAGATCAAAGGAAAGCTCTTGAATATGCTAAAGGAGAGAAAAAGAGCCTGTAGGAAAATCACTAAACTCGGAAACCCTCTCCGATCTTGATAAAAAGGACGTTGTTTCCTCGGATTACGATTTTGCCATAAGTGGCAGACGGATTCCCGCCGCTATATTCGGTTGCATCGATGAGTATTACGTTCATGTACGGATCTACATTGATCATTTTGCCACGATATTCAAGCTCCATTTTGAGGCGAACTGAGACTTCTTTGTTTACTGCCTTTTGAAGAGAATTAAGTGGTTTCTTTGCTTGTTGAGACATATTTTTACGCAGTTCACCAAGAGCTATATTGATCGGATTATAGGTCTGAATTAAAGATAAAAGGCTATCCAGAGATTGCGTCAAGAAACCTCGAAAATTGTCGATTCTAGAAAATCTAATGTTCAGCAGTCCACCAATATCCACAAAAGATGAAACAAAATTGGATCTTTGCAATTCATCATAGGTGTCCCAGATAGAAATGTCGCTAAGCCAAAGTTTGTTTAATTTCATCGTTCATCTCATGGCGACAGCTGGATATGGCGGCATATTCGCCTTAATGGTTCTAGAGAGCGCAACTTTGCCAGTACCGAGCGAAGTTGTATTGCCTTTTGCCGGATATCTTGTGTACCAAGGAACTATGAATTTTTGGATGGTATTGATTGTTGCCTCAGCTGGTAGTCTTCTCGGAACCGTAATTGATTACGCGGTGGGCTTTTATCTAGGGAGGGCTGCCATTATTCGATATGGGAAATACGTTCATCTGAGTGAGAAGAATCTAGTCTCCACCGAAAAGTGGTTCAAAAAATACGGACCGATTACGGTTCTTATTGCAAGATTTGTTCCACTTATCAGGACCCTTGTCGCTTTTCCCGCAGGCATAGCAGAAATGAAGATTCCGAAATTTCTAGCTTATTCTATAGTAGGAATAGTGATATGGGATGCAGCTTTGATCTACGTAGGGTATGCTGTCGGGCCAAGCGTGAACTCTATAATTGCATCTCTATCCTCGAGTTTCACTGTCGTAGAGATCCTAGCTGTAGTGATAGCAGCACTTGTACTCTTCCTTTGGGCATGGAGATCGAGCAAACAATCAAAGAAAAGAACTGAGGAAGAAAGCCATGACAAAGCCGAGAAGCTTTAGGCGAGTGAAGCTTTCTCTTTCTCCAAAGATCTGATATAATAAAATGAGTATAGTCCGGCCGCGAGGATTGTTGTCGTAAGTTTTGTCGCAAACACGAGATTCCATGGGATGGAAGGATTCGGAAAAGAATTGACTACAATGTCCGGATTTAGTATGCCCGCAATACTAGCGGCTGAAAGCTGTGCTATCCAAATGGCAAAGTTGTACATGACTTCATAAGCAGCTAATGCTGTACCTCCAAAGATAAACATCTTCAAGTAAGAGTAGGTAGAGCTTGAAAACTTTAACATGCTCGGCCTAGCTAGCTCTAGCCCAGAATATGTCAAGCCAAGGGCTGCTGCCATAAGAATCGAAACAGGTTTGACGGACAGAGGATTTGTCTGCGAGGGGATCTGTACATTAACCAAGGTTGCCCCAACTACATCAATATGGCCCATGATAGAAGCCACGATCGAATAAGAAGTAAGCGTCAATATAACGCCAGTGCAGAGGAGTGTTATGATTTCGAATATTCGTTTATGGGCATTAGATTCTCGCATCCGAGAAACTTTTCTTTGTTCCGCGACTTCAGGTCTCTGCATGAGGACTACTGACCTAACCTTTTCTAAAGACCCCTGCGAATTTGGGATAAAAAAACCTTCTCTGAGTGTCCTAAGTACTCGAAATTCTTCGAGACGCTTCGGAGTAACTTTTGTGCATAGCCTCGACGCTTCTCCTGTTTATTTTCCCTTTGTGGGGGACAAACCCTCCGCTGAATCCTGATGGAATATGCATTAGTTCGTGGATTATGACTTTCTCCTTTTCGGGAGGTTCCAGTTTATCGAACTCTTCTGAAATAACTTCGACCACATATAGTGGCTGTATCTTTAGAGCATCAAACCAGATGCGGCCCAGCCCGTGGATTCTAGCTTGGACACGGCGAGCCCTGCTGCCGGTAGATCTGTAAAAAGACACTCTTTCCGGATCAATGTTTTTTAGATTCAAAACATTGATGATGTGCTTTGCTATTTGTTCAACATCTGGAGCCTTTGCGTAGTTAATCATGGTAAGGGCGATCTTCTTAATTTCCGAACCAAAGGCTTATTTTTAATTTTTGAGTCGTGACAAAAAATTTCAGTTGAGTAAAAGACAAAAGCGGATTTATCGACTTGAGTCTAAGATCAGTATGTCGAGATAATTTCCTTAAAGTCAGACATCCTAACCTCTAATCCAAAACGATCCTCCATTTTCTTCATGGCATTGTAAGTTTTCAGCATCAGGGGGAGATGCCTAACCATGCTGAACCTGCCTTCGAATTTGAGTTTAATTATATCATAGACATAGTTGAAGTATTCAAATTTGTCTAGGACCGCTTGCCTGTACCGTGGAAGGTTGTAGAGATTTTCGCAGAGAAGCTCAGCACATTGCAAACTTGGGATTATGCCCTCGCCTAGCAACGGAAATACTGTTCCGATCGATTCGCCGCATCCAACCACATTGCCAACGTAAAACGGTTCGCAATACTTTGGAGGAGAAATCCGAATTGGTCTGCCAATCTTCTTCTCAATTTTTCCCGGATTCTCATTTTGATATGCACTCAATGCTTCGTTATGTCTTTTTTTGTAGTCACCAGCTCCAACGAAAGCTGAGCCCTTTTCGAGCGGGAAAGACCAAAGATATCCGGCGAGTCCTTCGAAAGGCTTTATGTAAAAGTCATTGTGAGTTCCCAAAGCTGGGTCCTCGCCATACGAGACTTTGTATTCCACGCAAGGGATCCAAAGATCGTCCTTGACCTTCGGGAGGAAGGATCTATGAAGACCTGTGCAATCAATTACCATGTCATATCCTTCATCCTTGAGCAATGAAGGCGTAGCCTTGACCCCGAACTTTGCCTTTTTTCCTTTTGTCAAGTCGATTTCAAGCTGATGCTTATCATACGTTACGAGACCAATGAGCGGAATTCGCCGCGGATTTTTCTCTGCTCCTAGGTCGACGACCATTTCTTTCCCGTTAAACAGAATATACTTTTCAAAATCAATTCCCAATGGTTTCATTAATTTAGAGAGTTCTTTTTTTGAAGTTCCCCAAGCGCAGACTGCCTGAAATTCCCCTTCTTTCTGCATTTCATACCCTGTTACGTCGTGATCACTGCTCAAGCGATTAAGCAAGTAGCTGCCTGCCACGCCCAACCCCACGACAGCTATTCTCTTTGATTTTGCCAAAATCTACTTTACCACTTGCGATTATGATATAATCCGAATCACAAAGTTTGAATAAGATGTGGATTCTTTCTTCCTATTACTACACCTTTAAGCAGTTTGCTGTCAAAAACTTATAGATTGCCTACGTTGTCGGTGTCCTTTGAGGTCGTTTATTTCTTTCTTGTCTGAGACAGAGTTTGGTCTTGCTGCGGTATATCGTATAATCAAGAAATCAGGTGCAGAGCGTGTTAGCGACGAGGCGGCCGAGGAGCTCCGCCGAGCAGTGGAAGATGTAGCGGCCCAGATAGCAAAACAAGCTATAGCGCTCGCAGATCATGCGGGCAGGCATACAGTGAAAGGAGCAGACATAAAACTCGCGGCAAAGACGATCTTAAGAACAGCTTAATAAAATCCAAATAGACAAAAGGAACGAAAAAGTTGGAGCTCCGGTGGTGTAGTCCGGCCTTCGTCTCTTCAATGCGCGGATCTTACATCGGGCGTGCATCGAAAGGATCGACCGGAAAAGCATAGTGGCCTCTCGCCGTTCTGGCGAAATGGGAGAAATGTCTCTTTCAACTAAAAGAGGGACTTCATAGTCACTGACCCGGGTTCAAATCCCGGCCGGAGCACTGTTACCATGGTTCAAATACCTGTATGCCCAAATGGGCAACGGAACACTTCCGTGGAACAGATTGAAGAAACTGTCTCGAGATTCTAAGAGTTTCTTGAGTGTCTGAGAACAAAGGCGACTAGGGTCAACTACTCTTGAGGAGTAAAGTACGTTTTAGGCGATCCCGACGCTTTTCTTTTGCTCGCAAAAACGCATAGGAAAAAGGCTGAAGAAAAGCTAACTGAATTTATTAAGAAATAACGCGGAAGTGTTGCACCCTCTACTCTTGTGAATCCGTTTGAATTTATCAACCATGCATACATCATAGTTTCATGTAACGAGCTGCCTCCAATAAAGGAAGATGATCTCGGTGTATTCAACAGAATAAAGAGACGTCTTTTCAAAAATCGATTTGGAGGGAAGGATCGTCCAGACCGAGAATAAGAGAAGAAACTCTCGACGCCTGAAGAGATTTCTGCGATTTTGAATTGGGCTTTAGAGGGACTGAAGAGACTCGAGGCTCAAGGATGGAATTTTTCTCATGATGAAAAGGAGACAGAGATGAGAGAGTGGTACAAGCGCAAGAGCGACCCTCTATGGGGGTTCGTCGAAGATGAACTAACTGATGAAAGCGAAGGTGATGACGAAGAACCATTCACAATCAAAGAGGAGTGTTACAATGCCTTCAAAGAATACGCCAACGCTCCTTGCCTTAGTTCTTCATCTAAAATGATCCTCATATTCAGCAACATCGCTAGTTGAAGATTAGTTCACTTCTTTAAGACTTGCATCATCGTCTGATCTTTCCGTGACTGAATTTAGATGCAGTAGAGCTCTCGGTTCAAAAATGGTCTCGAATTCGCTTTGATAGTTTGGTAATACTTAGGTAGGTTGAAAAACTACTTTCTAGTCCCATGACCCCGGAACCTTCGAGTTATTCGACTAGGGAGCTCTCATCGAGAACCTGGGGAGATTTCGAGAAACTTTTCAGGAAGAAGAGTAAATGGGGAGGCTGCTGGTGTATGATTTTTCACCGACTGGGACCCTTGCCCAAGAGTGAGAGGAGAAGACTGACCAAGGAACAAAGAGTCGGAAGGGATCGCCGAGACAAAAAAGAACTGATCGATAAGGGCAGCTCGCACGGAATACTGGTCTACTCCGATGAAGAACCGGTCGGATGGTGTCAGTACGGTCCAAAATGGGAATTGCCACGTATCGACTCTGGCCGCATATACAAGGAGCTATCCCTCGATAACGAGGGTAAGAAACTGTGGAGAATCACTTGCTTTTGGGTTGACAGAAAGTATCGGGGTCGAGGGGCGGCAACCGCTGCACTGAAAGCTGCTCTGAACTCTATAAAGAAAAAAGGAGGAGGATTAGTTGAGGCATATCCTGCAACTCACAAGGGATTCCCTGCAGACTGGTTTGGCAATCTATCTATGTTTAAGAAAGAAGGGTTCGAGGTCGTCGCACCTTTTGGCAAGAGCAACGTATTGGTAAGGCAAACGATTATGCCATGACAGTGTTTGATTTCTTGAATAATCAAAGTTCATCCATTGTGCTCGTCTCAGAGGTCGTAATCTCCAGAGATTACAACCTTCGTAGAACATCATTTGTAATTACGTAATGATCCTCAGACCGTGTTAGAAAGAATGACATCTAAACAGAGATACCGTTATTTCGGTCCAATTATTGGATTATACTTATGCCCGCTCTTCTAAGGTTGGCGAGCAATGGTTCAACCTCTTGTCTTTTTGA
>JARCRS010000100.1 GCA_029850555.1 archaeon
GTCGGTTCTGGAGTTGTTCCCATGTAAATCATCGCACCGCCCAGCCACATTTCAGTTTCGCGATCAAATTGCCGGCCAGCGACGTTTCCTGAAAAAGTCAGTACTACCATCGACCAAGGAGCTGAGCAACCAGATGGCGGAGTGTAGGTCCCTGTAGCTGGGTTGTCATATCCAGATGATCCAAATGCATAGTTACTGATCAGCGTCTCAGTACAAGATGTCGTATTAGGTACCGAAAGCGGAGGAGCAGCTGTAACTGGATTTTGATAATTTGTCTCAACTGCTGAAGACGTAAGTACTAACCCTGCCAGAGATGAGAAGAGTATCAAAAGAGCCGCTAAAAGTGCAGGTATCATGATCGATTTTTTAGAAAAGAGGCTTTTCATATTGCAAAACTTAGCTCAGTTCAAATCGATTGGAAATATAAATAGCTTACGACAATTCGCCTGCGCGCGCCCTTCTCATATCATTAGGGCAAAGTTAATCGAACTTGGAGAAGACTGTCGGAAATTATCCTGCGAAGAGTGAATCCTCAAGCTGAAGTGGGTTTTTGCCTTCCCACTTTTAGATACGCCATCCGGCATAAGGAATGTCACCCATCTGGTATCGAACCACGATCGAAAACGGCCCGTGAAATAATTTTCCCCCCTTTCGTGCCTCACCCCCCCTTTTCTTCCCAAGTTTAACAATTCGTAGCTTGTTCGACAAACAGACCATAATTTGCAAGAAGAGCTACTATCGATTAGCGATGGGAAGACTCCGCATCTACGAACAGCCTCTCGCATGGAATTGCATTTGAATTGAAATCTAATTGTAAGCTTTACTTCCGTCTTTAGCTGAAGCTTCCTACAATTAGGATTTCGTGAAGGCTAATTTACCCTATTAGGCAGTCTTTGCTTCACGTGGTCGCTATGAGAGAAAAAGACTTTTCACATCCTAGGCTTTAGATCTACTGGATGACGCCAGGGAATGAAGGATCGATCACGCGATGACGTAAGGAGCAAAATCATGGTTGCATTAGATGTTGTCACCAAGAAGGAAGCGCTCACAACTGTTGAACAGTTGAAAGACCATGTGGCGTACTTCATGGTGGGTCTTGAATTGATAAACTCTGTTGGATACGGGATTGTTCAGAAGATAACAGATCTAGGCGCGAAGGTTTTCCTGGATCTAAAGTTTTTCGACATTCCAAACATAGTCACTGTGGCGTCAGCCTCTGTTACAAAATTGGGCGTCAGTGCATTCGACGTGCATGCTATCGGGGGAGTCAGAATGATGGATGCGGCTCGTTCCGCGGCTTCGGCTGCGGCAAAGGAGTCGGGTGTTGATTGCCCATTGATTTTCGGTGTCACTGTGCTATCAAGCGTTAATCAAGAGATGTTCAATCACGAATTGTACTTTGCAGGAGAGATTGAGGAATACGTTCTGCATCTTGCAAAACTCGCAGAGCGCGCCGGGATAGACGGCGTCATTGTTTCCTCCTTTGAAGCCAGAGCCATCAAGACAGCAATGCCCAACTTGAAGCTGGTCGTAGCAGGAATCAGGCCTGACTGGGCGGACCAAGCAGATCAGCGAAGGGTTGTGACGCCCCACAGAGCCATCAAAGACGGAGCGGACTATCTCGTTTTGGGACGAGCTTTAATTCACCCACCAAGGGAGATAGGCTCGCCGATGGATGCGCTCAGGTTAGTAGAGGAAGAAATGCAACAGCCCTAGGATCGACCGCGAGGATTGCTCGTAAGTGCGAGAGAAATTGGGTGAAGAGTCAACTTTCTCTGGGTCATCCAATCTTTGGATGCGTCAATTGGCTCTACTTTCAATGATAAAATCGCTCGGTTGTCTTAACTCTTCGCGCTCCTCTAGAACTTTTTGAATTCGAATTCGAGCGATTTCTGGATTTTCCCTTCGTTTGCTTGAGGACAGAAATTTCAACCTATTTTTATGAGATATCGCCAAGAATGCCACTTTGCATGCTGGATGGAAAGTCAATGATGGTCTGGTCGTCATAACTTCTACTTCAGGAGTAGCTATTTTCCTAATACGAATAAGAGATGATTGCACGCCATCTCTTCTATTCACAGCTGAAGGAATTTACTGCACTCTCAAGAAGTATGACTAAGTTATTTCATTATCTAGAAGGTCTTGAAATCCGAGCGCCAAGTCCACTTGCTTTGTTTCTCAAGATTTTTGGTGAAGATGTTGTGGATCTTCGAGCAAGTGTTCTCCAAGGCTGTAATCTCTGGCCGTATTAGTTTCGTAAGTTTCTCAACTTCTGCTCCAAGTGTCTTTTCCATTTGTTCGACAGTTTCGCTGAGGTAGATCGCTGCGAGGAACAGATGGTATTCTCTTGAGAAGATATACTCGGACTGGTCAACGCTCCCGCTGTTTTTTACATTGCTCTCCGCTCTATCTTGAATCGCAATTTTGTTTGATGCTACTTGATAGGCATCGGAGAATCCCTGCTGAACTCTTGGGAGCTCGATTTCATTTAATAGTCCTACGGGAAGATCTTGGTTTGCGGCACAAGCCATGGTGATGTCCGCCATATACAACGTTAAAGTCTCGACCTGGTCCGGATAGAGCTGAAAGACGAGGGGCGAGAAAATCGCAGATATCCTCCTTTGAGACGCCTTGACCCGTTCTAATGCTTGTTGAAACACGGCAAATGCATTCGGATTGGGGACGGGCACTTGAGCCTCTTTTCCTGATCTCTCGTAGATTCCTTTTCTTACTTTAAAGATCGAATCAGCAAGTACTTTGAGCAAAATCAAATTCTTCTGTATGCGGATAAACATCTCACGCTGTATCGACTTGTCAATTATCGTCGAAAGATGCAGTTTTTCATTTTTATCTACCGTGTTAGTTTTCGTTGTTTGGGTCTTTTCGCGGTGGAAAACAACTTCCTCATATGGTTCGCCAAGCTCGTTGTAATCCATTTGATCATAAATCGATCTTCCATTTGTCCCAACCATAATGGTAGACAGTAAACCAACATTGGGCTTTTTCGTCTTTATTCTCAATTGTTTACCACCTGTTTCGTTTTCGCAATGTATACGATTTCAAAAATTCCTATCATGGCGCCAATTGTTCCGATAACAACGAGCAGAAGAGATTCGAGGTTTGCCATTTTCTACTTCAGGTCCTCACTTTACTTGGAATTCAGGTTTCGAATCCACATCCAAATAAATCAGATAGATCGCAATCCGCTATCACGGATTTCGAGCTACTCGCCACTCGTTTTTCTTGTAACATTCTGCGTAACGAGCTTTCAAGATTATCAAATGTTGGGAATTTGCCCTTTTGTACGGAGTCACGCCTATGGAGATTATTCTAAGGTAACTAGGAACCTAAAGGAGATTAGAAAACAAGATGTTGCGTCAAGTCACGCCATAAGTGTCATGGAGTAATTGTCTGAGATCAGTCTTTGAGAGCCAGCAAGTCTTCGTTGTCTCAGGATAGTCTCGTCCCATATGAAATTCGCTTTGCAAATAGTATGATGGAACGCCTGAGGGAGGGCCATAATGCGCTCGTACATGCAGGGAATATTCTTCTTGTGAGGAAAAAGCCTCAAAACACTTTTCGCAGTCCATATTTGTAGTACAGAGCCCAAATCCATAGCTTAAAAGGCTAATCAGCTTCTTAAAAGTCAAATATAAGATTCCAATGTATCCAATTCCGACATATATGCCCTAATCTTTTCTTCCATAATAGACTTGATGCCTTTTATACACAGACTAGTTTCGGGGTAAAGGAAAGGCCATTTTTTTTGAGTTCATCCTATCCTTTATATGGCAACTTACACGCCATCTGCAACGGCGTGTTATTTATTGCGGTTCAAACAATAGTTGTTTGATGCGCCGTTCTTCCAATGTTATCTTTGAAATGTTACAATCCTTGTATAAAGGATCTGATCCCAATTGAGAAATGCGATATTCACTTGTTGAATAAAGTGATTCTTCCTTAATGAAATAGAAATTTTTCCTCAGTATTGCATTATCTTGTCTATGGCTTTGAGTACTCTTGGAACGCTCGGTAGGTAATATTCTTCAAGCGTGTATGGGAAGGGCGTGTCATATCCAGTTACTCGAAGTATGGGCCCTTTCAAGTACTCAATTGCCCTCTCGGCGATTTGGGCCGAAATCTCTGCTCCAAACCCGGATGTCTTTGGAGCTTCGTGAACTATGATGACTCGCCCGGTCTTTTGCACCGAAGCTAGCACCAAATCGATGTCGAGAGGAACCAGAGTTCTTAGATCTATAACTTCGGCTTCCACTCCATTTTTCTTCGCGGCCTCTGCAGCTTCTAGAGCTACGTGGAGCATGGCTCCGTATGCAAATATCGATACGTCGCGCCCTTCTCTTGCAATCTTCGCCTTGCCGATTGGGACACTGAATTCTCCTTCAGGGATTTCTCCCTTGACCGCTCTATAGATTCTCTTTGGCTCTAGGAAAATTATTGGATCGGGATCGCGTAGCGAGGATAGCAATAGTCCCTTTGTATCGTAGGGGTCGCTTGGAATGACCACTTTCAGCCCGGCCGTGTGAGTAAAGTAGGCCTCGCTACTTTGTGAGTGATAATGCCCTCCCTTGATTCCTCCACCGTAGGGGGCTCGAACAACAAGATGACAGGAATATTGACCTCCAGATCTATAACGAAGCTTTGCAAGGTTTGTTACTATCTGATCAAATGCCGGATAGATGAAATCCAAAAATTGAATCTCGGGCACGGGATTTAAGCCATAGATTGCCATTCCGATCGCAGTTCCAATTATTCCTGACTCGGCGAGAGGAGTATCCATTACTCTTTCCGGGCCGAATTCATCATAAAGGCCTTCAGTTGCCCTAAAGACTCCACCGTCTCTTCCAACATCTTCCCCGAGAACAACTATTCTATCATCGCGGCGCATTTCTTCTTTCAGCGCCTGGTTTACTGCTTGCACAATGTTTATTGTTGGCAATCATTTCACCAGTATTTTTTAGTTCTTTGGCGAAGATGACTCTGAAAGTGAAAGAGCTTCTTCCTCTGCCTCTTTTAGTGAATTTGGTTCCTCGGCATAAACATCCCTGAACATTGTAGAAACATCCGGAGGGGGAACTTTCTCTTCTTCTTCGATTGCTTTATTGACCTCGTCTTCGACTTTGGTTCTCACTTCTTTCTCGTACTGTTCATTCCAAATTCCACGCTGTGCTAGATAATTCTTGAATCGCTCTATTGGATCTCTTTTCTTCCAAAATTCGATTTCTTCCTTAGTTCGATATCTGTTCGGGTCGTCCGAAGTGCTGTGTGGACCCATTCGGTATGTTAGACACTCTATCATCATCGGGCCGCCGCCGTTTCTTGCTCTATCTACTGCTAGCTTTGTTGCTTTGTAAACTGCCAGAACATCATTACCGTCGACCCGAACTCCATCAAACCCATATGCCTCAGCCTTGATTGAAAGTGTCGCTGAGGCAGTCTGCTTTGCAACCGGAACTGAAATTGCCCAGCCGTTATTCTCGCATATGAAAACGATCGGTGCTTTGTAAACTCCAGCAAAATTGTATGCGCAATGAAAGTCTCCTTCAGATGTCGCGCCATCTCCATGATAAGCCAGCACCACAGTGTTCTTTTTCCTTAGCTTCATTGACATTGCAACTCCTGTCGCGATAGGAAGATGAGCTGCTATAGGGGATGCCACGCTCATCAAATTTATCTCCTTAAAGCCCCAATGGTTGGGCATCTGTTTTCCTCGCATCGAATCTGAAGAGTTTCCCATCAGGTGGGCGAAAATCTTACGCAGGCCGATGCCTCGGATTAGCGCCACACCCTGGTCGCGATAGGTCGGAGCCGTCCAATCCTCTGGTGTGAGCGCAAACGCGCTCCCTATCTGCGCTGCCTCTTGACCGGCGCAGGGAACGTAGAAACCAATTCGTCCCTGCCTTTGCATGTTCATGCATTTTGTGTCCAAGACGCGGGTCAGCACCATTGTTTCGTATAGTTTCTTCAAATCTTCAGGGGAAAGTTTTGGTTCTTGACCAGTGTTGATCTTGCCCTCAAGAGAAATGACTTGGATCATTTCTCCCTCAATATGAGAAAGTGGCTGTTGTTCTTCTCGCTGCTCCATTTGCGTCAAAGACTCACTTTCCTTCTATATTGCAATCATCCTAATGAAGTCAACTTAATCATTTAACTCTTGTTGATAAGAGTAAAATGGCCTTTCGAACTTTTGGTGCTTAAAAGCCAATTTTACTAAGCATTATTTTCTTTGAGATTTTTGAACGGCTTTTCGCGCAAAATACGGATTAAGCGAGAAAGACTCTTGCGATCTTTCCCGCCGACGATATTGATTCTTGAATCAAAACCCAGTTCAACCTTATCCAGATTCTGTGTCTTTCCCGAAAGATCACTGAAAACTCGGTCCGCCTCGCGGGCAATTAGGTAGCCTGCTGGTGAATCGATTGTTCTCGCGCCATTTGGTTGAGCGAAAATAAAAGCATCGAAAGAACCCACCGCAAGCATGCAATAACTGATAGCCGCACTTCCTAAGACACGAAGCTTGTATACTTCTTTAGTGCCGAAATTCTTGAGAATCGTCTTTAAGAAATCCACATCTCCACATTCGATTCCCAGTGTTTCAAATCTCAGATTATCCGAAGGTTCCATCGAGCCAATAATTGGTTGTTGATTGTGAAAACTCCCCAGCCTCTTTATCGCATAAAATTCATCCTCCGACGGGACATTTAGTATAAAGCCAATATCGACATCGCCCAAATATCTCTTGTCACTTGGACCTATTCCTCGGTTCAATCCTAATACCGAAAGGGAAATTGAGAAAAGAGGAACGCCGACTAGTGCATTATGAGAGCCATCCAATGGGTCGCAGAAAATTATTGGTTTGTGATGTGTTCCCCTGGTTTTTATTTCTCCAATTTCCTCGGAGACAAATACAAATGAGTCTTCACCGAGATCTTCTAGGAGAGATTTGTAAATTGCAGATTCTGACGCCTCATCAATCTTAAGTGTTAGATCTCCTCCGACGCCTCTTTTTGTAATTTTTCTTCTTGAAGCGAAGTCATAGTTCTCGAGAATCGATTGTCTTCCTGCTTTTGAGGCCTTCCTGAGGATCTCAACCCACTCTTGTCCACTCTTTGGGAGATTCAAGAGTTCGCTCTTTCTTCTGCTCATGAATTACTCAGGAATGAAAAATCACAGTTTAAGAATGTACTCTCGCGATCTAAGATCGAGTAGATCTTTTTCTGCTAAGGAACATTAGTGTACCCAAAGGTCAGGTCTATCAGAAGAAAGTGCACCAGGATCAGCGCGTGTCCTTTTTCCACGTCTGTCGTAACGAGAGACTAGTTTCTTTGCCCAACTTTCAATTTCATCGAAAACGTCTGGAAGTTCAAACCCAAACGCTGTATAATTGTCCCTTCGTCTTGGAGACATTATGAACACTTGAACTTGGTAGCGTTTTCTCGCGGACTTTGTTTCACCAGCCCTAATTATCGCTCTCGCTTCCAATGTATCAGGATTGCCCTTTCGCACGAGTTTTATAATTCGGGAGAACTTTTCTCGAGCCGCTTCGGCTTCGAAAGGATCTTCAGGAAGCCCGACTATATACATCGGGATTCCATCTGATGGTTTTTGACTTAATATTCGCATAAAATCTCGGTGAGTGATTATCCCTTGAAGCTCTTCAAAGCTCGTAATTACCGAGTAGGTTTTTTCGGCCTTTTTCATTTCTTTGAAAACCTGACTCAACGAGTCACCTACATCATTTTGAACAAGATCCGAATCGGCGAGGTTTTCAATCGGAACCTTGAACCTGCCTGAACGCATATCTCCTTTTGGATCCCGATCAGGAGTTGGTAGTATATTGTACACTATAGAAGCTGAACTAACGACGCCATGGATCTTTCCGTCATTTATGACTGGAATCTGATCAATCCTCCGCCGTATCATTATTCGTCTTGCTTTCCCAATGTCATCTTCTTTCTCTAATGTGATTGGATCAGGGGTCATCAATCGATTTGCTCTGACATTACCTTGGGTATCGATGACTTTGTCGATTATCGTAAACGTGTCAATTTTCCCAACCGGCTTGCCATTCCTATAGATAGGCAAGGAGCGTATCCTATGCTCAAACATTAGCGTTGCAGCATCGCCGACATTATTGTTCGGATTGAGTCTAGGAATATAGGACATTACCGTAGATACCTTTGTAGTCGTAATATTCTGCACTTTCAGGAGATCGCGTAAAGTCACTATGGCAGTTCTTTCTTTCTCTGCAACAAAAGCCTCAGAAAGCTTTCTTTCTCGCATGAAACCAATTATCTTCGCAACCAAAAGCTCGGGGTTTAAAATCTCAATGTTAGAAGACAGTTCCATTACCGGTAGCGCTTGGAGCTCGCTTGGTCTCATTTTGCATTCTCAGCTATATTTGAGTCGCGCCATGCCGATAAAGTTAATGGAACTGAAATTTCTCGCGGATTGAAAAGTAATCTAATTTATTTTAGATCAAGAAAAAAATCAGCTGTTGGCCATTGATTGGAGCCCTAACCACTTGCGATTATCCCATGAAACAACATTTGTCGGATTGATTTCGACTACAAGACGATGCTCTTTTCCGTACTTTTCTTGCCATGCGCGCGGCATTCTCTTAGTATCTCGTAGGCTAGAATACTTTTCTGCTAGCATAGAAAAAACTTGGTTTCTTCTCGGTCTGTCATGATCTATTATCCTCGCCAGACCTTGGATCATTACACCTCTGAGATTGCTGTAAAGCTCCCCGTCAGAAACTACTCCGCACACCTGAGGTCTCTTCATCAAGTTTCGTATTTTCTTTTTGTACGGTTGGGCTCTGAAGTAAATTTTCCCGTCAATTACAACGTACCAAACAGGTGTCGAGTGGGGAAAACCAAACGAATCGAGGGTAGAAAGGGTCATTGTGTAATGACTTCTAACAAATGCCCAAGCTTCGCTCGAATTCATCGGAATGTACTGAGATCTTCTTCCTTTACTTATGCTGGGTCGCTGAATTTTTGCTAGCGAATTCTTCAATTCACATAGGCTCCAATTCTGTCCTAAACAAGTAAGATAAACTTTCAGAAAAGGATTTCCTAACGAACAGACCCCAACGAAGAGAGAAGTCTTCTAAAAGGAATCAAACCTAGATGCTTTCAGGAAACTTTGTTTTTGAAGCCATTCCCACTATAGTGTTCGTATCGAGAACGTATTTCGCTCCTTCAACCTTTGCAATTGCAGAATTGAAAACGTTGTCATAATCAGCCTGAAGAAAGATCCTCTTTACTTGTACAACGGCTAGTACATCATACTCTCCAGTAATCATGTGAGTTTCGACGACTTCGTCCATCTTGAGAAGCTCTTCCATTACTTCCTTCTCCTTCATTGGTTCAACCTGAACTAAGATAAACGCACGAGTATATTCCTTCATCGGCTTTGGTTCTTCTTCTAACATTCTAAAATTTTCAGCTCCGAAAATGATAATGTCTCGTAAGGCGGGAACGATTCTTGAGTTTCGGGCTTAAAACAATTGCGAGATCTATGTTGGATATCGGCTACTTTACCTCTGACGGAGTGCATTTCAACGTCTCGTGAGGTCGCATTCGATTGTACCAATAAGCGAACAGATGAAGAAATCTTCCTATTCGTTCGATAGCTCTTGAAGGATCTTTGATGGGAAAATTATTGTAAAATCTTCGTGTTCTCTGCTTGAAGGTACGATACCACCTCTCGATGTAGTTTCTTATTCCGAACGTCTTCTGAATGTAATCCAGTTTGAGATATTCGAATGCGTATTTGTACCACGGAGCATGATCTGTGATCATAAGAGGAGTGCCTCTACAGGACCCAAGAGCTTCTTTCAGCACAAGGATTGTGGATAAAGATGAAATTGACCTTGTACATCTCGATGAAATCACTTCTCTTCGTGCGAGATCTAGGCATGCAGAGACGTATGCCATCTTGCCGTTTCGCTTGACCTTCGTTTCATCCAATAATATTACGTCTCTTTCCTTTCGTCTCGCAAGCTTTTTCGATGCAAAAGCTTCTTCAAATTTGAGTATCCATTTGCGAACAGATTCTTTGCAAACATGAAATCTCCTTGCAATTGCTCGTAGAGACAATCCTTCCATGTACAGAGAGCATGATTCTGCCTTGATCTCTCTACAAACCTTATGTCTCCCGTGAAAATCTTCTATTGGAGAGGAAAGAAGGATGTGCGGCGTCATCTCAAATCACTCCGTTGTACACGTTCTTCAGGCGATGCTTTGCTCTTTCCTCTATGATGACGACCAAGCATACGATCAAGACGCTCTGAATACTGCTCCAGCACTTCAACGTGAGATGAAAGACTTTTGGCTAGTTCCGGGACGCTCTCCGGCAGCACTGCATCTTTTATAAGTCTCCGGGCGTTCGAGGATGTCTGTCTCATCTTCCTTGCAGTAAGATATCTGTCCTCTTCGACATATCTCTGCTTGGATGTAAGTATCTTCCAAACGATGCATGCGAGTTTCCTTGCTGCAGCAACTTCAGCTTCCTGAGGAGCCTTTCCCCTCTTAATCTGTTTCAAGTAGATTCTTTTGACAGCAGAATCTGTTTTCGCTTTCACAGCTCCCCTTGCCGCACATGTTAGAGCGTACTTCAGAATGACATCACCGTGCTTCACGTGCTCGTGTTCGGATTCGCTTTCTCCGCTGTTGTCAGCGCCAGGTACGACTCCGGCATACGAGCACAGGTGCTTCTTTGTGGCGAATCGTGTGGCGTCGTCTCCTACTCTTGACTTGATGGCTACCGCGGTGAACAAGCTGATGCCAGGATGGCTGAAAAGAAGCTGACAATCCTGATCTGTAGTTGCTATCTTCGCAAGCTCGGTTTCGAGCTGCGCATGCTGGGAAGCGTAGAACTTCAGCTCCTGAAGATGCATTGCCAGTGCAAGTCTGTCCTGTTGTGGAAGATCTATTTCTGAGAGCTTTTGAAGTCCCTCGACTCCGAACACATCTGAGAGCTCGGAGAAGTCGCTTTGGACCATGTTCCGCTCTAGCAAAGCTTGCACCTGATTCTTCACTCTTGCAATCTTCGCTCCAATCTCCATCTGTTGAGTTACTAGGAAACGCATGTCCTCAATGTACTGGGATGGGACGTAGCATCTTCTCAAGTATCCCAGCGAATCCTCTTTGACGATACGCTCACAGTCTCTCTTATCGGTTTTTACAGATGGCTTCCTCTCTGGTGGTGCAACCATGTGGATTACGTGTTGGTCTGAAGCAGAAGACGAACAGATCATCCTCGTAATTGCCTTACCACTGGTGCTAGATTCGATGATGAACAGAGATTTGTCTGGAACCTTTGACAGCATCTCTGACACTCCAGCCCTAGTTGTTTTGAAGACAAAGGACTGGATAGGAGATTCTCCTCCTTCTGCGAACAGCAGTGTAGTGCAGCTTTTCTTATGTGCATCTATTCCAACTCTCATCATTCTTTTTGATTCATACTCCTTTTCTTGCTGTTTTGTTTGCGTCATGGATCCCAGACCGACAATCTCCCGTACGTCCACGAAGGACAAGCGGGCCGGTCGTTTCTATCATCATCACTTTTCGTGATGACAATCGGGCAACCATGCTAACGAACATGCACAAGGCACACGACATAAGAAGGCTGCCAGGATCCATGACCAGAACAACAGCAGTCCGCTGGAGAGGAGCAGCTAATCTAAGATTTTCATGCCCGCTAACGAAATATATTATGATTGAACGTGGCTAGGAAGAACTCATCTTCCATGTGTTTTCTCACCAAAAACAATGGCGGGAGCTCGCCTGGCCATATTCTTTATCCCCTAAAGTGGCCGGTATCCCTATGTTGGATTCTGAGTTTGATCTAGATAGTCTAACTGAGCACTCCAGGAATATCTCTAGGAGTCCTTATTACTCTCAAGAGAGACATTTTATTTGCGTTCGAGCTGCTCCAAATCTCCAAATATATTGTAAGTAATGATGGCAGCTCACACTATCCAAAAGTGGACCAAAATGGAAAGTGAATCAACCCAACATGACCCAAGATATGATAGACCAAGAAAGCTTTGCCTGATCATTCCCACTTACAACGAAAAAGAGAATATTGCTAAATTAATTTCAAGAATTGAAGCTCTACGAGACAAACTGCCTCTGGAATTAAGTTTGATAGTGGTTGACGATGGAAGTGCCGATGGAACTTTGGAGGTCGTAAGACAGATTATGGAAAAATCTGACAATTTGCGTCTGATCAAAAGACCAAACTTGTTGGGAATAGGTTCAGCTTATCTTGACGGCTTCGCTTTTGGACTTGCAGCAGACAGGTCTGACTATTTCGGGGAAATGGATGCTGATCTTCAGCATCCACCTGAGGTGTTAATCGAGATGTCGAAAGCTGCAAATGAGGGTGCGGATGTCGTTGTGGCTTCTCGATACGTGAAAGGAGGAGGTTCTGTCGGATGGTCGTTCACGAGAAGAATGGTTAGTAGATCAGCCAACTACCTGGCAAAAATATGCGTCAGGGCTCCAGTTTCAGATTTGACAAGTGGTTTCAGGATTATGAGTAAAAAAGCGATAAGCGGACTCTTACAAACTAAGCTCTCCACAAGAGGTTATGCCTTCCAAATTGAAAGTCTTTACGTGTACAAAAAAATGAATATGACCTTTTCCGAAGTTCCATACTTCTTTGAAGAGAGAAAATCCGGTGAAACTAAACTACACTGGATAGAGATGGCTAGATTCGCAGGGACTGCTATTAAACTTGGATTATTCGGATTGAATGTGAGGAAAGGGTAATTTGGCAGCTTCTTAGTCGACCTCAAGGCAAATTTGTAATCTCTTTCAGAATAGCTTTCTTGAACTCTACGTTTTCGTCAGAACTGAAGTACGGATATACGCAAGGTAGGTTGACCCCGGATTTCCGAAATTTCTCTATCAGATTAGAGAGCTCAGCAGGAGACGGATTAGCTAGGCTGATTTTCTTGAGACCTTCGGGAATAACAATAGACTCCTTCGAAAGATCCTCGCGGATTGAAGCGATTGCCTCAGCTACTTTGTTTCTCTCGAACATCGTATGATATTGAGGAAGTCTATCGTATTTTACGAACTCTTCAGCAAGTAATCTCTCGGCAATCGAATTCTTTTCAGAATAGAATATTTTGACGTAACACACAGTTTTCTTCATGTGCCCACCCGCTTCCGTGACTTTCGAGATCAGCTCATGGGAATATTCGGGCGAGCAAAAATTCAGTATCAATCCGTCTACTAGTCCAATCGATTTGATTGCTACTCCAGATTTCAGGGATGCGACAAGAACATCTGGAAAACTTAAAGGTTCGTTGTTGAATTTAGATGGAAAAAATTTTCGTGTTTCCTCGAGTACGGAGAACATTTTTTGAATTGTTTGACCCGCATTGATGCCCGGACTTCCCGTTCCGATTCCGAGAACAAATCGATTCCCTGATATCCATTGTACTGTTGCCACTCTTCGAGAGAAAATTCTCGGGTCATGTTCTAACAATCGAAGGACGCCACTGCCGATTATGATCCTCTTCGTTCCAGCAAAACAGAGGGAACAGAGTTCGATTGATTCCTGAGCATTGGGAATATCAGGAAAGAAGATGTGAGAAACATTGTTTGAAGCGTCAGCCAATTTCGAAAATTCAACAATCTCTCTAGGATTGTAAAGTTCTGATCGAAGTGCCAGAGCTATTTGGCCCAAATCAAGAATCATCCCTCATCCTCATGGATTCTCAAAGTTCCTCTTTTAGAGTTAGAAACGAAGCGCATGTTAATGTTCTTTCCACTCCTTTTATGTTCCGGATCTTGTCCATAACGAGTTGACCTATTGATTCGATTGACTCGCCGCGGGCCTTCACAAGAATATCCCAATCTCCAGAGATTATGTGGACTTCATAGATATCAGGGATTTGTGCTAACTCTCGAGATGCCTCTTTCTGCGAGGTTCCTGCTGAACTTTGAAAAGAGATTAAGATGAATGCGGTTACCCCCTTGCCAAGCTTCGAGTAATCTTGAAGTATTGTGAAGCGCTTGATGACGCCAAAACTGATTAATCGACTTATTCTTTCTTGTAGTGTGGTCCGAGGAATCGAAAGATCCTCGGCCAAAGCTGACATGCTTTGGTTCGAATTGACTCTTAGTCGTGCGAGTATTTCAGCATCTTTCTTGTCATAGATAAATGACATGGCTAAATGACTATAATTTCGATGGATTTCAGCATATTGCCGTCAAACTGACGAGAAATAGAGCATAGTGCTTATCTTAGAGTTCGCAATTGAGGCACGTAACTAGGGAGTTAGTCTAAGTAGCAGGACACAGGCCAGTCTCGCCTGAAATCGCGAGTGCGACGCTCCGACTCCCTACCACTTTGGTTATCGCGGGGGAATCAGTTGCTTTACGATTCTTTCTTTCGTTAAACAGTTTCATCTTGACTCTGCTCTGGACGTACCAGGCTTTTTTGACGCCGAAACAATTGAAAGAACATCCCTGTCTTTCATTTGATACTCGACTGGTAATCTTAAACCTGTTCTCGCATCAATAGCATAGATTAATCCCTTCGCAAGGTCCGTGTGAATCGAATTCGCAAGATCTGATACTGATGCCCCGTCCCGCATCAGGAACACATCTGGGAGGACGTTTCCAGAGTTGTCTGAAAACTTTCCGACGTCGCTTACTGGATATACCGAATTCATCCGCAATAATTTGAATACCGCAACATTGATCGCGAACTGTACACCCGTGCGCAGATATTCTCCGAGTATCGCCTTGCTAATGTGAGCTAGAGCGGTTTGTTGTCGCTCGTTCAGTTTTGCCCCTTTTACTATCTCGAACCTTTCTTCGCCCGGTGAATAACGAATCACTCCAGATTGTTCGGCTTTTCTCAATGTAAGTTCGGATTCTGCACTAGCAGGAACAACTATCATGTCGCTGTAGGCTTCTCTGATTTTGAGGAAGTTCTTCGCTGCTTCTGGGACATCCATTTTGTTTGCCACTATAAGAGTTGGTTTTGAAACCTCCCGGAGAGACCAAGCAAAATCTATTCTTTGACGATCGTTCCATTGCTCGACATCTTCCCCGTAGAGCTGCTTTCGTTTCAGTGCTTCAATGACATCTTCGCGGCGAACTCCTATGCCGTGCATTGCTTCGCTCAGCGCATCAGCAAAGTCTATCCCGCGGTTAGTCTTTATGATTCGTAAAATCTTGTCCTCGCTGTTTTGGAACAGATGAAGATACCACATTGCAAGCTCTTCCTCAATGTCCTCAATGTCTGCTACTGGATCTCCAACACCGGGCCTCGCAATTTTGCCCTCAGCATCAATGCTTCCCGACGCATCAATTATGTGGAGCAAAGCGTCAGACTGAGAGGCGACGGAGAGGAACTGATTTCCTAGGCCCCTCCCCTCATACGCTCCTTTGATCAATCCTGGAAGGTCAATGATCTCTAGAGGGATCATTCGCCAACCATCGACGCAGGCAGAATTTCTTGGATTGTCTTGTTTCAGACCAAGCTCTCTATGGACACAAAGTGTTGCAGCCTGCCCAATGGCTGCATTCGGGGTCTTTGTCGTGAAAGGATAATTACTGATCTCAGCATTCTGAAGAGTCGCTGCGTTAAAGAAAGTAGTCTTTCCTGTATTTGTTTTGCCGATCAAACCAATTCTAAGCGTTGGCATTTTTCTCTTCACTGGATCTCCGAGTTATAACTAAGGTCAACATGATTTAGAATCATAAAATGCTTCTTACCTTATCTAAGGAAGGTCGTATCTCTAGGCCAACAGTTTTAAACTTCTCATGTGAGGCAAAACGACTAGAATTCGTTCCTTTTTTCCAAATTCAAACTGATAGAATACTGGGTATGAAAAAGCAATGACCAAAGCAGTGTCGAGCTTCGAATCCAAGGAAAACGGGACGACCATTAGCTATGGAAATGGAATAACTGTCAACACGCCATCTTTCTCTATCGCTTTGGACCCGAGGAGTGCCAGTGAATCCAACTATGCCTTCGTCTCTCACGCTCACATAGATCACGTACACGTTCCAAACGGAAAGTCCAAGATCATCGCAAGCCAAGAGACAAAGGAACTTGCAAAGATGCGAGGTTACAACCTTGGGAAATTAGACCACGAAGTTTCCGGCATAGAAACTATTGACTCCGGACATATACTTGGATCGAAAGCGATACTGATAGATGATAAGATTCTGTATACCGGCGATTTATGCACCAGAGACCGGGCCTTTCTAAAGGGATTCAAAGGCGTCAAATGTGAGACACTTATAATCGAAAGCACCTACGGGAGAAGACATTACGTCTTTCCCGAGACAGAGGTAGTTACGAGCCAAGTCAATAAGTTCATCTCAGAGTGCTTCGACAGGTGTCGTCCCGTTGTGTTAACTGGTTATCCTCTCGGCAAGGCGCAGATGATCTCGTATCTGTTCGATATGTGGGAACCAGTCTACCTGCATGAGTCCATCCATAAAATGAACTATGGTCACATCAAACTCGGAATCGAATTGAAGGATTTTGAAATGCTAAGTTCGGGGAAGGAATCTGAGGAGAAACTCAGTCGCGGGCCGTGGATCCTGATTGCGCCATCTTCCGGAGGCAGGTCAAGTTTTGTGCGTACTATGAAGGAAAAATACAACGCAGTTATTGCAACATTCAGCGGATGGGCAATTGATTCAAGATATCGAAATGCAATGAGTTTGGATAGAGCCTTTCCACTCAGCGATCATTGCGATTTTCAAGAGTTAGTCGTGTTTGTCAAGAACTGCTCTCCCTCGAAAGTTTATACAGTCCACGGATTTTCGATGGAATTTGCTGCTTACCTGAGGCGTCTTGGTTTTGACGCCGAATCACTCGAGGCAGCAAATGAGCCACAAAGAAGGCTAACCAGCTTTGCTCATTAAGCACCAATGTTGAGCTTGATTGTCTGTCCTTCAAGGTCAGCGCTCTCCCACGAACCACTTTCGCTTGGAAGGTCTGCATAGAGTTTTACTTCTCTTACTCTTACTAGGAAAGCCAAGTTGGATTTTTTAGGCTCGAGCATTGTCAAATTTTGCTGCCCGAGTCCAGCAACAGCTGCAAGCGAAAGTATCTCCGTTGGGTTGAATCTTTTCTCTTTTCTCAGCGCCTGAAGATTTCTTGCAACGTCTCTTAACAGCCCTTCGGCTACCAGATTTTCATCCCTAGAAACATCAAGTGCGATTACCATTCCGTAATTCTCACTCACAGAATACCTTTGGTCATCGGAAGCAAAATAAAATTTCAAATCCTGGGCCTCTAATTCGAAGTCCCCCATCTTGATTTTTTCTTTCTCTCCCGTTTTATTGTACAATGACACAGGATTTGAGCGTTCAAGCTCCGCTTGAAGTTCCTTGAGCCTTTGCTTGACTTTTGGTGCAACGAGATCAAGATTCAACCGAACGGAAACTTTGAGAGGAGTTCCCCTAGGATCGTCTTGAAGTTCGACCTCTTGAAGATTAGTCTGCTCGAGCAGAAGATCCTTATTCGCAAGCACTAAATCTTTCGAATCTTTGCTAACCAAGTAGAAGGCCTTTCGGAGCGGCCACCTTCGCTTTGTTTTCGCTTTCATTCGCGCTGCATTACTAAGGGAAACTAGTTTCGAGAGCAAGTCAAATTCCATTTCCAATCTCTCATTCCTATATTCAGGAAGGGATGAAGGCCAATCCTCCAAAGTCAAGGCCTTCGCTTGAAAGGCTTCAGCGGAGAGATAATCTGTCAGATAAGGCGCGATAGGATGTAGAAGTTTGTCGCAACTAAGCAGCGCGAATCCAAGTACGCTGTATATTGTTCTCCTTCTGTTTCTGGCTGGTCCAGTTTCTTCCCACATTTCGCTACGAACTATTGGTACATAGGTCTGGCTGATATCTTCGATTAGAAATTGTTCAATTGCTCGAGCTGAATCCTGATACCTTGCCTCAGAGTAACTCTTTGTGCAAATGTTAATCAGAAATTCGAGCCGCGAAAGTAACCATAGATCTTGCTTCTTGAAGCTATTCTTCTCAGACTTCAATATATCGTGAGCGCGGTAAGCTCGAAACTCAAACTGGTCGTAAAGACTGTTCTGGACATAGAAAACGTGCATGTGGTACAGTGTGTTCAATATTTGGTATGGTCGAGTAAGAAGCTCTTTTTCATCAAAATTGATGGAGTCAATTGGACTACTTTTCCAAGTGAGATATAATCGAGAAATGTCAACAGACTGTTTTTCTAGTAAACCGTGCGCACTGATGTAGTTTCCCTTGCTCTTGCTCATCTTTTGTCCGTTCTTATCCAGAACGAAACCTTGGAACAAGAACGACTGGTAAGGAGATTGATCCCTCATCTGTAGAATCACATTCTCTATCAATAGGGTGTATGCCCAGCCCCTGGTTTGATCTATTCCTTCCGTAAGAAAAGGAACAGGAAAATATTCGTCGTATTCTTTATCCGAATATGAGGCGTAAGGAGATGCCCCACTGTTATGCCAAGTATCCAGGACAAACGGCTCACGATGCATAACCTTGCTGCATTTGGGACATTCAATCACAATACGATCTATCCATGGTCTATGAAGTTCGAAATTTTCGCCATCTGGTAGAATCTTTGCATGGGAAACAATCTCTTTTCGAGAGAATAATCCTAGCTTTTCTCCGCAGGAATCGCACTTCCAAATCGGTAGTGGGGCTCCCCAAACTCTCTCTCTAGAGATACACCAGGGCCGCTTTTCCTTTATTATCTCAAGGAATCTGTTCTTCGGTTGCTCGTAAAAATATTCGACTTTAGCTGCAGCGCTGATAGCTTTATCCTTCAACCTGTCAACGAAGTAATAGTACTCTCGTCGGGCGAGCCACACGAGTCTGTGGCCAGATCTCCAACATACAGGATATTCGTGCTTTAGTTTCCCATATCGGAGCAAAAGTCCTCTCTCTTTCAGGAGATCGCCAATCTTTTCATCAGAATCTCTCACAAATAGACCCGAAAGCGCTCCTGCTTCAGATGTAAATTGAGCCTGCTCGTCAATAGGATTGAAGATTGGAACATGTCTCCTCGATGCAACCTCGAAATCATCCTCTCCATTTGCCGGTGCCATATGGACGAGTCCAGAGCCGGTTGTCGTGTCAACAAATTCTTCGGCGACTACGGAATGAACCGAACTATTTTGTTGATCAAGATCTTTCTGTTTTGGCAGTAAATCGGCGAGCGGATGCTCGTATCTTATTCCTTCTAGATGGCTTCCTTTGAGCTTTTGTTTTATGCGATAATCCTCAAGATGAAGCTCTTTCATCATTCCTTCTAATCTTTCACTGCCGACTAGCCAAGTTTCGCTAACTCCAGATTTTGTTTGGACCGACACAAAGCAGTAATCCGCATCTGGTTTTACCCCTACGAGTTCATCTGTCACTACCGTAAATGGCATAGTGGTCCATGCAACTAGGAAGACATTCTCTACCTCGTTCCTCAATTTCATTTTGAAATACATGGAGGGATCCTCAAGCGTTTCATAACCGCCTAGAGCTACCTCAGCAGCGCTAAGGGGCGTTTGACAACTCGGGCAGAAGGGCGTTACACGGTATGCTTCATCGAGAATTTTGGATTCCCAAGCCGCTTTGACTATCTGCCATTCTCTTTCAATGTATGAATCTAGGTAAGTATAGTACGCCTTGTCATCATTTATCAAGAGTCCTAAAAGGTCATCAGTGCTCTTCCACAAGTCGTGGTATTTCGCCAGCATGTCTTTGCATGCTTGAACGAGCTTTTCTTCGCCGATTTTCTTTAGATTGCTGGTCTTGTTGCCTGTAAGGCCGAGTTCCTTTTCAGCCTGGAGTTCCACTGGAAGCCCCTGGCAATCCCATCCCCCTCGAAAATCGATGAAATTTCCTCTTTGGGTTTCGAATCTATACCAGAGGTCTTTCATCATTCTTCCGCGGAGGTGTCCCATATGGGGCTCACCATTTAACGTGGGAGGACCCTCCACATAACCTAGTTTCTTTTTGTCTTTGAATCTCTGGGAGATCTTGGTTCTGATATCAATGTCTTTCCATTGCGCCCTAATGGTATCTTCTATCTTTTTGGGTTCATAACTAGGCGCGAGTCTACCTCGGAATTCTTCTGAACGCAAGCTTAGTGATTGGGTCTCTGACATGCGTAATACGTCCTATTTGCAATAGACATTGGTGGAAGTCAAATCAAACGAAACCCTTTGAAAGAGAAACAAATTTCGAAAAACTATGAATAATAAAGCTCGTTTATACAGACGAGCCAATTTTAGATTCTGTAATGACCCAGTGGCAAATTTGTTCCTCACCTTTTCGCAATTGAACGCCTCTTTCGTTTATGTAACTGAGATTTGGGCGTTATCGGGCTATTTAGAATTTCTCGTTGGAGAACCCAGATGATTGGATTTTCGAGCATTCGAGGGAAGACAGAGATTACAACTGTTTTCAACGACAGTTGAGGAGTTTTTCTCCTAATAAAGCAGAATGTATCCTGTTGTCAATACTAATTCACCTAGAGCGTTAACCTTCAAGAACGGCACAATTTTGTCGGTGCTAAAACCTAATGTCACAGTTTTCGTCTAGATGGCAAAAATCTCCTCAAGATGGCATCTCCAATCGAATTAAAGACACAGTAAGGGCTCCGGGACCACTCAAACCACGTCTGGAACAGGCAACTCGACAGATACAAGTTCAAATCTCAAAACTCGACGCAACATCTGCAAAACTCCGCGAAAGAGACGCTTCGATCTTCAATAAGGTCGTTGCTTCAATTCAAAAACACGACACTCAACACGCAAACATACTTGCAAACGAATTGTCCGAAGTACGCAAGATGAACAAAATGGTTACTCAAGCGAAACTTGCACTAGAACAAATCACACTCCGGCTCAATACAGTTCAAGAGCTCGGCGACATTGTAGTCACACTATCACCTGCGATGGGCGTAATACGCAACGTCAGAAGCGGATTGGTCAGTGTAATTCCTGAAGCCGAGCACGAAATAGGAGAGATCTCAGGATTACTTTCAAGCATCCTCGTTGATGCTGGACAACTGGGCGCGGGCGTCATCAACTTCGAATCTGCGAACGAAGAAGCAGACAAGATCCTTGCTGAAGCGGGCGCTGTTGCCGAGCAGAGAATGCGCGACAAGTTCCCAGATCTACCAGAATCTGTTCCAGAGGGAACAGAAGCTACTGGCTTCTCTTAGTAAAGGAATAACTAACCCATCAAGGAAAAATAAAAAAAGTGAATAGATGAAGCGAGGAGAAACCTGTGTCGAATCAGGTACAGGCGAACTCTCTTCTTCTAATTTTTTACATTCCTCACTTTTTTGGTTCGGGAAAAACAAAAAGTTCTGTTTTCGAGCAAGGGTGGATTTTGTTTACGAAACTTATGTGCCGTTGACAAGATGAAGAGGAAAAGCCCTGGATTAATTCGTAAAAGGTTCCATAATATGAGCCAATTAATCGTTTACAATGAGCAACAGGAGGAGGCATTTCGAAGAGCTAAGGTGCCTTGTCTTTCTGTTATTTCGACCAAAGAAAACAATCGAAATTACAATGTGGCGACTCTTGGCTCTCAGCCGAAGTTTTTAGATTCAAACTCAGTTCTTATTCAGCCGTTCTCTTTGAACCAAGTCCCGGGTCGCAAAAAGAGGAGCTGAATAGGAATACGTAATGGCTCCTCATGTCGGATTCTCTACCTCTACCGACAGGAACCTTAAGGAGAAAATCAATCTTGCAATTAGGCAAGTCGAGGTTCAACGTAAGGACGTTGAGCAGATGCGCTTTCGTCTAGACGAACGAAGAAGAACAATCTTTAACGCAATTGTGAAGGCTTACGAACAAAAGGACGAGATGCGAGCAAGGGTCTTTTCTAGTGAGCATGTGGAGCTCCAGAAGGTTACAAGAGTTGTTAACGCCTCGGAGCTTGCGCTGCTGCACATTGTTGTGAGGCTCGAAACTCTCCGCGATGTGGGGGACGTAATGTATGCACTCTCAAGCGCGTTCAAAGAAGTAAAAAGAATAGGCAAATCCATAGAGAATCTAGCACCAAATCTCGAAGCTGCAGCTAGCGAAATCAATGACTCATTTACAAACATCCTCGCCGAACTAGGTGTGTTGACTCCGAATGTCAGCATAGCATTAAGCGACACGCCTCAAGAAATATTTGAGAAAGCTCAACAACTCATTCGTGAGCGGACTTCCGAACTGGGCGAGCTTCCAAAATCAATGGAAGAGATGGAGGCTTCGGAGGGAACTTCGATTTTGGAACGAACGAAGAAAATAGCCCTTCTCGCTTCGGGAGATGATTCAGATGAAGAAGAAAACGAGGAAGAATTCAAGCCAACAATTCTTGTAGGAGAAGAAAGCACAGAGGAAGAAGATCCTGATCGCGCCGTCCGAAACTACATTTACGAGAGAGGGAATGACAAAATTGACGTACTAGATTGCTCAGCTCAACTGAATCTACCTGTCGATCTTGTTGAACAAGCATACATCAAATTGCTTTCAGAACGGAGACCGAATGCCCCTTCGAAATAGATCTAAAACACTTGGGAAAATCCATCGAGACATATAAAATTGAAATCAAAGAGCACAATTAATCCTGAATCGAAAAAGTTTGTATTAACAGTAGCCGGAGGACTGTCCGTGCTTAGCACAGCTGCTTCGCCATTCAAATGGAGGCTCACCGTATGAGTGAAAGTGCCGCCAAAGTCCTAGAGTCAGCTGCCCAAAAATACGCGTCAGAGGCGATAAGATTTGACTCTCAGGGAGCTCGTGGAATGGCTATCAAGAATTATCAGAACGCTATTCAAACCCTTGTTCAGCTTGCCCAGCTTTATCCAGATTACAAACTCAATCCGATGTACCTTCAACGGGCGCAGCTCTATCAAGAGCGAGTGAAAGCACTGCAATCTGCACATGGAATCGAACCTCCAAGTGATGAACCTGATTTCGGACTAGGCAAGTTTACCTTCAGCAAGCCAGCAGCTCCAGCATCTCCTGCGCCGGTGTCCACCACATCAAGTGCCAATGCAAAATCACCTCAAGTCGTTCAGCAATTAAAAGCAAACTACAACGATCTGATAATGAAGGAGAAGCCAAGTATCAAGTGGGATGAAGTAGTCGGACTGGAAGATGCTAAGAAAGCTTTACGAGAATCTATCATATTTCCAGTCCAGAGACCTGACCTGTTTCCACTAGGATGGCCTCGAGGCTTGTTGATGTACGGACCTCCAGGATGCGGGAAGACACTGCTAGCAGCTGCAACTGCATCAGAAATTGACAGTTACTTCATCACCGTGGACGCAGCCTCAATAATGAGCAAGTGGCTCGGCGAGGGAGAAAGGAATGTAGCGAAACTTTTCAACTCGGCGAGAAAATTGTTGGATGAAGACGCGAAATCGGTCATTGTCTTTATTGATGAACTAGATTCAATTCTTGGCTCAAGGACAAACGAAGTAGGAGGCGAGGTCAGAGTCCGTAACCAGTTCTTGAAAGAAATGGACGGAATTGCAGACAAAGGAAGAAACCTTCACTTGTACATAATCGGTGCGACAAACAAGCCCTGGTCCCTTGACTGGCCCTTCTTGAGACGTTTCCAGAAAAGAATCTATGTACCGCTCCCAGACATCCGAGCTAGGATGCAAATGTTGAGACAATACACCGCTCCTCTCAAAATGGACATTGAGCTAAGGCTCGATGATTTGTCCAAAATGACGGAAGGTTACTCAGGTTCGGACATGAGAGATATTTGCCAGTCGGTTCAGCTGAGAGTAGTCTCAGAGCTGTTTGATTCGGCAGGCGCAAACGACAAGGACACCCAGCCCAGAGCTATAGATCTAAACGACTTCAAAGAGGTTTTGAGAAACAGAAGGCCTAGCGTTTCGCAAGAAATGCTTAGAGGCTATGTTAACTGGGCCGAGAATTTCAAAGCTCTTTAGGGCTTTAGTCTCTCGGGAGTACGCGGGAAGAGTGAAGCCTCTTTCACGTTTTCTATCCCCAGAATCTGCTTAGTTAAGCGTTCGATGCCGAGTGAGAATCCTCCGTGGGGAGGAACGCCGTACTTGAAGTTCTCCGTGAACCACGCAATCTCAGATTCCGTCAGACTCTTCAACCTCACTTGTTCCATGAGTTTTTCGTACCTATGCTCGCGCTGTCCTCCCGAAGATAACTCTAGCCCGCGATACACGAGGTCAACAGATCTAGCCCATGTGGGATCGTCATCTACTCTCATGACGTAGAACGGTTTAACATTGAACGGAAACCGATTGATGAAGAAAAAATCGTGACCCGTCTTCTCAAGCATGTGCTTTGCAAGTGTCTGCTCGGCCTCTCGATTCAAATCCTCGCCGAAGGGAACTTGCTTTCCATACTCCTTTAGAATATCGTAGATTTGGGGGAAACGAACCTCCGGAAAAGGAGTAGTTGGCTTTTCCAATTTCCTTTCGAGAAGCTGTAGCTCATCCTTACAATCGCTAGATATTTTTCCCAAGGCATGAGCGACGAGTTGCTCTTCTACTCGCTCGGTATCCATTTCATCAGTTATGAAACTTAGTTCAACGACGACGCTTCTATGCTCAGACAGATGATTTGGCGTACGAGACATTTCGGCCCTCCAGTTTGGGCCGAACTCAAACATCTTGTCAAAACCAGCAGCCATTGTGAGTTGCCGGTGAAGCTGGATATCCTGTCTCAAAGATGCTGGACTACCATAATAATCGATTTTGAAAACTTCAGAGCCTCCTTCGCTGACTCCGCCGATGATCGAAGGAGTCGATACCTGAATGTATCCGTTTTGTCGGAGCCATTCCTCCAAACTTTCGATTAACTTTGCCTGGATCCTGAACACTGCAAGATTTTTTGGATTGCGTAAATCCAAAGTTCTCCAGTCGAGTCGAGTGTCTAGTTGAGTGTCAGCTGCTCCAGTGATATCGATTGGGAGGGGAGTAGCTGACCTGCTCAGGAATGTAATTGCCTTTGGCTGAACCTCAGGTCCGATCTTAGCGAGCTGTTTTTCGGGAACAATACCCGAAACTGAGATTACATCCTGCAGGTTAATTTTGTCCGTTGCTTGCACAAGTTCTTCGGGCGAGTTTTTCTTGTGAATAGTGACTTGCGCGATTCCTGTTCTGTCGCGAACTATCACGAACCTCAAATTGGGCAGTTCCTTTACATTTTCGACCCAACCAGCGATTGTAACTTGCTTCCCTTTATGATCTAAAAGTTCGCTAGCATAATGAGTTCTGATCAAAGATGGAACACTCGTTTCGATAAAGTAGCGTAAATCTTGCTATGAAGGTATCGATTGGAACTATCAAAGCGCAAGTAATGCGCGACTGGCTTTTTACTGCCTCTCGAATTCTACCATTAGGTCCATTCCCCGGGATTCCTGGAGAATTTTTCCAATCATAGTAGTGTCGTGAGGAAAACGCTCTGTCTTTCGGCCCGGGATAACAACTTTGGTTAGCTTACTTCCGTCAGGGAGCCAAGCTGTATTAACGTTCGCTATTCTGACAGGAAAGAAAAGATCTTCCAGAGCTTTCTTATCTGTAGTGTCTGCTTCCGTTAACCAAACCTTTCCGCCCAATATGACTTGGAGACTCTTTTGCAAAGAAGGATCGCGTCGTAGCGGGGCGAGAGAGCCTGGCTCGAGAACTAGAAGATAATCCTGGTCCACCTGTTCGGCCTTGACGAGATTTATCTTTGAGATTTCCTGGTTTTTTTCTGAAGCCTTTGTCAGCTTGATTGACACTTGAATATCGGCATCGCTCAGCTGACCCGATTTGAGTTTCGCATCACACTTTGGACATAGAACGCCTGTACGGGCATCAAAGGAGCAAATAGGAGTCTTCAAAACTAAACATGAGATAAGTATGTTTCAATCTAAAAAGGTAGTGGCTAGTCTTTGTCTCTCGGTTCTCTTTCCGGGAAAAAGTCAGATCATTTTACAACGCTGCTACGAGGCGGAAAGCAAGCCTCATGACGATAATCGTTCATCTGATTTCGACTTTCGATATATTTCATTCCTTGGTTGGAAGAACTTTTGATTCGATTAGTGCATTGCAGATATCTTCAACGCGAGAGTAAATAGCATTCACAATGAGAAAGACACCAATTAAGAATCCGAATAGCGTTATTGTTAACGCCAAAACTGGTGATGCAATTGGAAGGCTTTGCCCATATCGACCTTGGTTTGCGCAGTCGCCCAACTAGACAGGAGAAGCAGCAGATCCCTGCTCTCTTGAAACCTCTTCAATAGAGTCTGTCCTGAAACCAGTGTAGACAGCTAAATAATGGAAGACTAGAACAATTACTGCTGCGATTATTGTGTCGGTAGGGAACGAGAGGAAGGATAGTGTGTCTACTCCGAACGAGCCGTAGAACGAGAGTAGATAAATCGCGAAGAACAGCCCAAGCAACCCAGTAGCCACCTTTCATTAGCTTCTTTCCATAGTCTTTTGCAAGTTTCTGAGTCACTGCACTCAATCCAAATATCAAAACGACAAAAGCAACACAGTATATTACAAAGTTATTGCTCCAGTTAGCCAACAGCGCCTGCGTATCAAAAACGCCGAATTTTTTTGAATTAGGGCACAATCTAACGAATTCCTATAATCTAAACACTACCCTCTACTTTATATAATCCTCCCCGGCCGTAAACAGCGAAGGCGGGCGAATTGTCTCAAGCAAGCGAAGGCAGCGACCAGAAACTAAGGCGTGCACTGACGACGACGGATCTTCTTATGTTGAGCTTGGGCGGGATCATAGGATCGGGTTGGCTCTTCGCTGCTGCGGGCGCATCAACGCTTGCAGGTCCTGCCGCCATATATTCGTGGATAATCGGCGGACTGATCGTGCTCGTAATAGCTCTGGTATTCGCAGAGTTGGGTGGAATGATTCCGCGGTCTGGAGCCATCGTGAGGTACGGCGGGTATTCTCACGGCAGTTTTGCTGGGTACATGTTCGGTTGGGCGTACTTCCTGTCGGCCGTCTCCGTTCCTCCGATCGAAGCTGAGGCTGTGATAACTTATGCCGGGACTTATGTCGGTGGGTTGGTCTACCCGAACGGAGTGCTGACGGGCGAAGGAATCATTCTGGCAATGCTGTTGACTGCGATTTTCTTCGTCTTGAACTACGTAGGAATCAGGGTGATGGGGAAGGCAAATACGGGAATTACGTGGTGGAAACTCATAATTCCAGCGGTTACAATAGTCGCGCTATTCGCTGTTGGGTTCAACGCGTCCAACTACTCGTTAGCCACTGGATTCATTCCGTACGGTTGGCCCGCTGTCTTCTCCTCAATTTCGCTTGCGGGAATAGTCTTTTCTTACTTGGGTTTCAGGCAGGCTCTCGATTACGGAGGTGAGGCCAAGACCCCACAAAGATCTGTGCCCGTGGCCACTATACTTTCAGTACTAATTGGTATAGTTCTCTACACATTGTTACAAGTTGCGTTCATTGGCCACGTTATCTGGCCTACCGGCGTCACTCCAGGCAACTGGTCGGCCCTTTCTGGTCCAATAATAACGGCACCCTTCGCCACAGCTGCATCGGCAGCCGGCTTGGTTGCGCTCACTTATGTCTTGTATGCAGACGCATATATCTCACCCTCAGGCACCCTCAACGTATACCTTGGTACGTCGCAGAGAACCCTATACGGTCTTGCGACTCTAAGATCGTTACCAAAGTCCCTGACGAAGATTCACGAGAGATTTAGGATCCCGGTCCTTCCACTGGTGATATCTGTGCTTGTAGGATTCATTTTCTTTGCACCCTTTCCCAGCTGGTACAAGCTTGTCGGGTTCATATCGAGTTCAACCGTGTTCACCTACATCGTCGGCGGCTCTGCCCTAATGGTCTTCAGGAAGCATGCGCCCGAACTCAAAAGGCCCTTCAGACTGGGTGGTTCCGGAGTAATAGCGCCAATCGCGTTCATAGGAGCTTCCCTCATAGTCTACTGGTCAGGGTGGCCTATCGTTGGCTACGTGGCTGCTGCGATATTCCTTGGCCTCGTCGTGTACGGTATCTTGGCCGTTACCCACAAGAATGACGTGATCAACATCTTCACCAAGCAGGCGCTAAAGGCTGGTGCCTGGGTTCCTGCTTACATTGTTTCACTCGTAGTTCTGTCCTACTTGGGCGAGACGGACTACGGAGGGATAGGCGTTCTGAATTTTCCGGTAGATTTCGTGGTCGTAATAATCGTCGGTCTGATCTTTTACTTCTGGTCCGTGAGTTCAGGTTATAGGACAGAGGAGATAGAGCAGATGTTAGCTCGAGGCAGCCAATTTCTAGCGCAGAAATCCCCTGAAGGTGGCCCCGCGAGCCAGAAGAGCGGAGAACCCCAAACAAAAAAATGATTCGCGCAGTCGGCAGCGTGTATGAGCGCCCTCTGAATTGAACAGGCTTGATCATCGGCAGATTTCTTGTGATCCAACGGGCGTCTGAAAAGCATTTTAGCCGCTCTGGGCTGACATGCTTCAGACCCAAAATGAGGACAGAAACTGGAGTTCGCTACCCTCCCAACTCTTGATTCTAAAAGGTAGACGACTTGCTACGCTGATTCAGCGAGCAGGAGTTCCGAGCTCGCGGCAAGCGCGGCCAAAGATTCTGGAATTAGAGCGTTTGTCGAGAAACTGACCTATTCAAGAGGATGGTTTTCCAGAATCGGAAATGGGTCAATCATCCTAATATTTACAAAAGAGAATCCAACGATAAAGCATTACATCCAATCCGAGCTACAAACATGACCTATTTGCGCAAAACCTGGATGTTAACTTTAGCAGCTTCTGACTTTGATGTTTCGACAGCATTAACAGTAGTTCTACTGGTATTTGGAGGAGGACTCCTACTCATACGGGAAAAGCGCGTTTTCTCTAGTATCTTATGAGTCCCGAGAGCGTACTTAGCCTTGGCCAGGTGTTTAAGCCCAACGCTTATTGAGCAATTGTGTGGCAGTCTTGGGCCTTCAATTCTCCGATGGTTTTGCTCTGAAAGCGCAAATGATTTGGATGACACCTTTGGTCCTTGATTTCGAATTGGCCGAAAAAGTAGAGTCTACATAGAGTGAATATCAACCTCCCCAGTCTGTCTCTAACAAAGATCAACAGAATCGAAAATAGGCATTTAGAAAGTAAGTGCAACTATCACGGAGTTGGATAGTACTCCGATGCTTCTCAAAATCTCCGAAGAGAGACCAACCAATATTCGCATTTGATCCTTCTCTATGACTTTGAGAAATGAAAAGCATAGAATCAGATCTCGAACGCACCGTAATGCTAACTGAGCCTGGGTGACGTATCAGTAATATTGCGAAGCATAAATCGGGCAAATTAAGATTTCTGCAAGTTGGCTTTTGTCTAACTCGTACCTTGCCTAAAGACGAAGGCTGCTGACCTGAAAACACCTAAAAATAAATCCCAAGAGTCATAAGAGTCACTACAATCAAAAGCATCACAACCATAGAGGAAGTCACCGAATTTATCGCCCTGACCGTGGCTTCCACTTCTTCCTTGACATCTTGGAGTTTCACCAATGAATTTTCTCTTGAAACATTCGAATCTTGTAGACTTTGTTTCATGAATTTCGTCGCCAATGGCAAGATCACTCCAAGTGTAAGAATAATCCCGACTAGCCCGATTACTGCTCCAATCGAGATGAAAATCAGATTCCAGCCAGTAGGCATACGAGAAGTATCGATAGAGCTAACGTATCCGAAAAGGAAAGTTCCAGCCAATACCGTTGAAATTGATGCGCCACCAATAATTTTTGAAAACGTGGGGAGAAAAGATCGATAAAATGGTATCTTCTGATCTTGAGGCGCGAATCGAAGCGACGGATAAATGGCAAACACAAATGCGGCAGAAGAGCCCAGCCAAGTCATAACCGAAGCGACATGCCACATCAGCAATATTGGCAATCCAATGTCCGCCAAGTTTGGCTCTAAGCTAATAAGGTCTTAACAGCCCGTTTTGATGTTTTTGTCATCTTCATTTGAGGATCAAGTCACCTGTTGGTCATGGAAATCCGTATATCCACTGATCTCAAGAACAAGTCTAAGAAGGAATAAAACTCGGGAAATTAAATCTGTAGGAGTAGTTTGAATGTCCACCACCGATACAAATCCGGATGTCAGGGCACAGATTGAAGCAAACCGCGGTATTGCAAAAAATCTCGAGCTTTTGATTCCGGGTCTCCATGGATACAGGGCGCTAGAGGATGTTAGGGCCGCCGACAGCATTGTGAGAAATCAAGTGTCAGATAAGCTTGACCAGTGCAAATCAAATTTAGAGGATCTGCGCAGCCAAATGGTAGCAAACAATGATTTCACTAATCTCACAAACGTGGGCTCGCTGATAGCTCAGGTTCAGCAGATCAGCGGCGAAGTGCGTCACTCGCAACAGGGATATTCTGGATTCGCTGCTAACATCAAAATTGATCAGGGAAAACTGAACAAACTCTACGAATACGATTATGATTTCGTCTCTTCTGCCCTTGCCCTTCAAGGCAAGACTTCGATAGCCTATGACCCCATGGCTCCAAATTCTGTCCAGACTACTCTTTCTGATATTTCCAATGCGTTGCGTACGTTAAAGCAAGCATGGTCAGTTCGCATGGAAGCAGTTGAAAGCGTTTTGCTAAAATAAGATGAAGGAATAAGGATAGAGCGGAAAAACAATTGTTCGGAAGAAGGAAATCAGACAGCACCGTTACTCAAAATCCCGCCACCGGGGGAAGTGCCTTTGGTTCTACGACGATAGCGTGGAACGATCCGGACAAGGAAAATAATGTGATGTGGAAAGTTCCTAGACTGATTCGCCTAAATGACAATATCGTAGTGAGAGAAGACGAGACAGCTATTTTTTACAGAGACGGCAAGGTTTTGACTTATTTTGATCAGCCGAATCGATATGCTCTAACAGATTTCAACGCACCCGTTGTGGGCGGTCTTCTCAAGTTCTTCACTGGAGTACAGCAGCAAGCCGAAGTATTCTACATCAAAAAAATATACATGGACGGAAAATATGGCAGTACCCAACCCTACCAATTCACAGATCCCACATTTGGTATTGTGAATTTGCGAATTTTTGGCGAATACAGATGGAGGATCTCTTCTCCTGAGAATTTCATCAACCAGTTTGTTGGCACTTTAAACATGGAGACATCAGATCAAGTAGAGGCTAGACTACGAGAGCAGCTTGTAATTTTGGTTTACAACGCAATCGGCAAAATGAAAAGTCAAGGAATGAAGGTCACCGATCTTGCCATGAATCTGCCTAACATCGAACAAGTTGTTCTTTCACTCTCGCCACAAAATTTTGGTCAATATGGAATCGAGATTAACAAAATATCAGGACTTACAATTAGTCTGCCGGATGAAGTCCAGAAAGCCATCGATACTAGGTCAGAAATGGGAGTCCTCGGCGTGAACTACATGCAGTACCAGGTCGGCCAGGCTGTAGTCGATGCCGCGAAGAATACTTCTGGCACTGCGGGAATCGGCGCAGGCTTGGGTGTAGGACTCGGAGCTGGAGTGGGTGTAGGGGGCGCACTAGGGGGAGCCATGGCTCAAGGTATGTACCAGCAACCGACGAAAAATTGCATAAAATGTGGCTCGCTGATTCCCATGGGTAACGCATTTTGTCCGAACTGCGGAGCAAGCCAAGCTTCAGGGTCCTCTTCCGCAACTCAACAACAGCAGCCAGGAACAGGAGCAGTATGTGCCCAGTGTGGGCACGCTCTTCCTTCAGGGGTGAAATTCTGCCCGAATTGCGGAGCAGCTGTTGCCCAGCAGAGTTCGCAAGCAAGGGTTTGTCCGAATTGCGGAACTGCAATAACTGCCGGGACAAAATTCTGTCCTAACTGTGGCACAAAGCTATAAAACTCGAATCATCGAAAAAGGGATAAATCACTCTTCTCATCACAAGAAGAGTGGGTAAACTAATGACTGATGGAAGATATTATTGGATATTCATCGCGATTGCTGCCGTCCCGCCAACTGCGATTTGCGCATTGTCCTACTCATCTCTTGCAAATTCTGGGATTATTCTAAGCTTCATAAGTAACCTCTCTTATCCATTGGTTTCTCTATATCTAGTGCTTACTACGTTCAGCTTGTTTTGCTACTTTGCCCTAAAACTGGATGATAAGAATAGAGCAGGGCCTTTGATCGGTCTTATCGGGGCCATCGAACTACTCTCTTTCGTGCTTACCTACCTTGCGGGACCTATAGTCATTGGATCAGTTCCTCCGATTCTTCTACCACTGATCTCTTTTTTCCCATTTGTCTTTATGATTGTCTTGGGTTCTATCATAGTTGAATTGGCTCCGCCTGGACTACCTAGCTCTAGCCAGCACGTTCAAAATGATCCTCCCATAGATCCAATGGATTGAGACAATTTCAAAAGTATCGAACGAATTTTCATCGCAATGAATTCCTGATATTTCTAACGACAGCTTGTTCAATAACCTTGAACTGTTTTGTGACAAGTCCGTGTTGATGGGCCGCCGCTACAAAGTTAGTCAAGAACGCATAGTACTGCAACGAGAGCTGAGGAATAGAGCCGTATGAAAAACAGTACGGCCAAAAGTCGATATTAAGACCGTCCGCATTATCTATGATTGCTTGATTTATATCGCTGGAACATGTCAGTTGACATGGCTTGCTGGGATGGACCGTACACGAATGGTAGTCCAACTTGCAGCGGCGGAGCATTTTGGAACTTTAAATTGGAATCACAATCAGGCATTGATCTGATTCTCTCTATGCAAACATATGATACTAGCGCGGCAAGTTTTCAGAACATTATACAGGAGACTCTGAATTACGTGCCTAGATCGCAATTAGCGACGGGATTTCAAACGCAAAGCCAAAACGACGCAAGCCTTTCTCAGCAATTCGCGTTTCTTGAAAGCAATACAATCCAATCGGTTATGATATGCCATCTTACGCGCAGCCTATGCTGAATGCATACTGGAGCAATACGATATCCTACTTGAGTGGCGCTTGAAAGCTAAACTTGAAAGAATGACAGAGCTTTTCGCAAGCGCTTCCAGCTCAAAGAAGATAGCACAATAGTATGGGATCTCGAGCGGAGGGATTAGGCGCCTCGGGTGAGATTTGAACTCACGATCGGCAAAGCCGAAACGGCTGTCTGCCCTTTCAGTCTCACACTTCTGAATTAGATAGCAAGCCGTCGCCCTACCAGGCTAGGCGACC
>JARCRS010000101.1 GCA_029850555.1 archaeon
GCTTTGCACTGTTGCTAAGTTGTTCCGAGAACCGATATAATTCCCGAGGATGTGGGAAGGCACGGCCTCAAACCGAAGCCTGCCACACATTTAGATCATACCTCTTTGAAGGATCCAAAAATCCGACCTTCCTTAGGCAAGTTGAAAAGGGTCAGGAAGAAGAGTGTTGAAATCGCTAGCAGTATTGCCTTCAAGGGAGGAAAAAATCGCGAGACAGTCCTTCAAGTCTTCAGCGATAATCACAGCCGGAAATCTGATATCCAAAGTTTTTCTTCTTATCGCGTCCCTTGTAGTAGCAAGACTCTTGGGGCCATCTGCCTACGGTATCTATTCACTTGCACTGGCGCTCCCGTTGTTTCTGCAGGTCTTAGTTGGATTCGGAACAAGGACAGCTATTAACAGATTTTCAGCTTTTCACATTTCTCGGGGTGATTTTGCGACTGCCCAAAGGATGACAATAAACTCAGTACTATTCTTAGCGTTAACGAGTTTAGGTCTTACTGCTTTGAGCGTTGCTTTGGCGGGTGCGATGTCTTCTGTTTTTCTGAATAGGCCCGAACTCACCCTATACGTTCAAATCGCATCAATCTTAATTTTAGGTCAAGCGTTTTTCAACTATCTTACTCCAGCCTTTGTTGGTTGGGGTGCTCCTATACAAGACGCTATTTGGACAATTGTGCAGGCCATTTTGAAGTTAGGAATTTCCGTGGGATTGCTTTTGCTTGGGCTAGGCGTCTTTGGAGCACTATGGGGATATGCCCTTGCTAGCCTGTTAGCAGGGGTCTTTGGCGTTCTTGCCCTCTATATTACTACGCTAAAAAAGAGTAGTCATCATAACGAACTAGGGTCTCCACGTTTTAGGTGGAGTTTCACAGACTTTGTGAGTGATGTCAAGCAGATGGTCCAATTTGGGATGCCGGTGTACGTTGGAACCATCATCCTGAATCTTTCACAGCAACCTGTGCTTACCGTAATTCTTGCATATATCGCATCAACCACGATCATTGGTTACTATTCCGCGGCGAGTAACCTAACGCAAACTTTCGCGACAGTCAGCGCTGCTCTAACACCTGCTTTTTTTGCCGCCTTTGCGAGTTTGGACGGAATCAAATCAGACAAAGGGACGGCATTCAAGTACGCGGTCAAGTATGTTTCTTACTTCATGATGCCGCTTGTTATGTTCTTGGTTGTAACTTCCAGTCTTCTAGTAGGGATACTTTACGGACATGCCTACATCCGCTCAACTTACTTTCTTGAGCTTCTGACTCTTGCATACCTCCCATACGCTTTTGGATACACGGTCCTGATTCCTTTCATTAACGGAAGCGGAAAGACGACATTGAACATGCTTATAGATATTATTGAAGCTCTCGCAACGATCATCCCGGCATTGGTCTTGATACTATTGCTTAAACTCGGCGTAAATGGTTTGTTATATACAGTCATGATTTCAAACGTAGCACCGACTGTGTTCGGGATGTATAGCGCACGGAAGTACCTTGGGGGAAGGGTTGACTATGTAAATCTCCTTAAGACTTTTGCAGTCTCTGTATTTTGCTTTTTTTCCGTTTACGGTCTTTCGCTCCTTATACCTGCTGGGTTTTCTCAGATAGGAGAGCTCATTATTGATTCCCTTGTCTTCTTAGGATTGTATCTCACCTTGATGCCATTGATTGGCGCGGTAAAACTGGAGGACATCTCTCGCTTGAGAGTATCAACACATGGCATCAAAGGCCTGAGCGGTTTTCTGCATTTAATCCTAGATTACGAAAGTTTGCTAGTTCGGAGGATTAACAGAGGCTCGTCTGAAAGTTACTGATTTTCGACTCTGGTAACAGACAAAAGGCCCGCGGAAGTTTAGAAACACTATGCGATAATTGATTTTGTCATTCGCTCTTAGTCTTAAGATCATTCGACTGCTGCTTTTGTTGACTCGCATGCGTACCTCTCCGAGTATTTCAACTATAACAAGGGTTGAATATGTAACTGTTGACATCGCAAAGAAGAACTGCGTGCTTTGTGCAGAAAACGAGTATAGTACAATCGATGAAACATTCCACTATCAAAAACCATGCACTACGGCAGATGAAGCAGTAGTTCCGAGTTACTCCGACTTTTCAATCAGGTCACTTCTGGCATTTTCATGATGAGCTCGACCACTCTCTTCTTGTTGATCGAATATGTCAGGAGCCTTTCGATGTTTCGCCTGATCTTTCTGTAGATTTCTCTCTTTTGTTTCCTAGTGTGTCTCTGCTTCTTTCCGTTCAAATGTGGTCGGAAAAGACCTCTAAAGTGCCTTGGCCATTAGGCGATTACATATTCGGCCTCTGTCCCAAATTATTGACTCGGAAGTACTGGAAGGATGGCAACGAGAAAGCTCAGTGGATAATGACCCAGGTTGCAAACGTCGCTGCCCAGCGCGATCCAAGAATGAAAGCTTACTGCGAAGGAGTTGCAAGCTAAAGACCGTCCAGGTTGGTTTGTTATTCCCTTAATTTCAAATGTTTGGCTGTCAGTTTGTCAGGTTCCAGTTGTGAAGCCTATCTAAGCCGTGCCTATACTCTTGTAAGAATCACTCATTTGCCGCAATTGCCATTTTTCCATGGGCTCGGTATGGACCTTATGGAGAGTGGTTCAGTCAAGTAGCTCTTAGGCAGAGTTTTCATACTTGCCAATAATTCTTATAGTCTGTTTGCTAGACCAAAACCCAGACTTTAGTGATTTTAGCTGGCGCAACTACCCAATATTATCTTCTGCATTTTTGATACAATGCGTAAAGATGCTATTGGAGCTTACGGAGGGCCATCGTCCACACCCAATCTCGATAGCCTTTCGAAAGACGCCGTTCTTTACAAGAATTGCATCACCCCAGCTCCCTGGACTTTTCCTTCCCATGTCTCATTTTTCACTGGCGAATATGCTTCGCAACATGGCCTGCATGAGACTTACGAGATAAAGGGCAGGGAATTATGGCATCGTAAGGACATCGTCGGACCGCAGTCCATTACGGAAGCACTCAAGAAAAGCGGCTATAACACAGTTGGAATGTCTGCCAATCCGTGGCTCCATCCCGGTACAATATTTGCGAAGGGCTTTAATTTCTTCACTTGCGACAGTAAGGAAGAACGGGTCTCCGCGTCAGAGCGAGAAGCGGTCAAGCGTGCGTCGCAATATGGAAAGACCCCAAGAGAAATTGCGTTGCACTTGATATCCCGAGGCAGGATACGAGAGCTGTTTGAGCTTTATTCCGCCTATCGTACGATAAAGAGTAAACAAAAACAAAATAATTATCCGCTCATCAAGGGAGGAGATAAGATCGCAAGAATCTTAAGGGAGAGCATATTCGAGGAACCTTTCTTTCTCTTTATTAATTTCATGGAAATGCATGACCCCTATACTTCCTACGAACTAGGC
>JARCRS010000102.1 GCA_029850555.1 archaeon
CTGTTGAAAGTAACAACATCCAACTTATGAAGAAATGCCCGATTGGTCATTGCGACTTTCACGAATCTTGGGCTATTTTGGAAAGACAGATCGTTCTTCAGCCATTTTCAAAAGGCGAAAAATCCCTCATGACTCTCTAAAGCCACAAGTATGGATTGCATGCGGGAAGATTTTCCACGAATTTTCGTGAGAGGGACAAGTATTCCAAATCCACAAAATTATATTGCTAGACGTGTCAAAGCATGTTTTCATGCGACTAAGGTTCCTAGATTCCTTGGAGATGGAGGCTTTAAAACTCGCGATAGGCGAGAGCCACGGCCTCACGATCGAACAATGCGAGGACTTGTTCCACATTGGCAAGTACTTTGCAGTTCCAGGAACCAATTTCATGCTCTACGATACGGGAGAAAAGTCAATTTGTCTCGCATGGGTCCTCGGGGACGAAAAGAGCTTCATAGAGTTTTACGTGCACGAAGAGTTGCATTATATCCTTCACAAATGCATAGACCTGAAGAGCTGCTGCGACTACGACAGAGTCGCGAAGTACGCCGAGAAGGAAATAGTCGAAGTTCTAGTCACGAATAGAAATCAGCAAAAGAGACGCTAGAATTCTTCGCCTGCTCGATGGATGAGGGCTAAAGAATTAGAGATATCTCCCTTTCGCGAGGGAATAAGCTGCCTGATTTGGGAGTTCATAATGGGGAAAAAGATCTGGGTGGAGCAGAAAAGCCATGATTTCAAGGCCGTCCACGAGTCTCGTACCAGACCTGCTGAAGTAAGACGGGCTGTCGAGAACGAACACTCTATCATTTTTTACGGCTTCGAGGTCGCTCCATCCTTGTCTCTCTGTCAATCTCGAAATTTCTGATAGAGCCCGTTCTACGCTGTACCCGCAAACCGTAACGAAAATTACCTCTGGATTTGCTTTCATGACTTCTTCCCATGCTATGACAACTGAAGGTTCTCCATACCTGCCCAACAGCTCCTTTCCTCCAGCGTACTTTACGATCTCTGGCATCCAGTGGCCAGAGCAGTAGAGAGGCTCAAGCCACTCTAGACAGAAAACTGAAGGCCTGTGCAAGCCTGAATCTCCCAGGCACTTCTCCTTCACATAATCGATTCGCTGTTTGAGAGAAGCAACTACTTCAAAGGCGCGCTCAATCCGTTCGGTCGACCTGCCTACTTCGAGCACGTTTTCAAGAACGTCTTCGAGATTACGAGGACTCAACGATAGAATTTTTGGTTTTGATTTCAACCTAGAGATAGATTTAGCCACCACTTGAAGTGGAGTTGCGCATACCTCGCAGAGCTCTTGAGTTATGATCAAATCGGGATTCAGGCTTTGCAGTATTTCCTCATCTATCTCGTAAATCGATCTCCCGTTACTTACGAATTCAAGAACAGCGTCATCTATCTCCTTGGAGTTCATTTTCTGAGCATCAAAGACTGAGCGCATCACGACCTGCTTATTTCGTACGGAAGGGGGATAATTGCATTCATGGGTGATCCCGACTAATCTATCCTCGAGGCCCAGCAGGCTCACTATTTCAGTCGCACTCGGAAGTGTTGTGACTATTCGCTTTGCCTCACTCTTATTCTCAGAACCTGCTAGTTCAATTGTTGATTTCAAATAGGATACTCTCCGCACGTAGTGCAGAAGGTGGCGCCTTCAGGGACGTTGCTTGTGCAGGCAGGGCAAGTTCTTTGATTATTATTCTTTGTAATTGGAGGCCCCATGACTCTACGAAATATTTCATAGTACTTGAGCTGTTCCTTGTCTCGTAATCTCACTCCATCGCTCTCGCGATATTTTTTCTTTTTCTCGTTGAATTCCGAGTCCGTAATGATCCCTGAATAGATCTTCGGGAGAATGGTAGTTCCTGATCCATATTCTATTGGAGTCTTTATTCTCCAAGTAATTTCTTCAGGGAGCAAATCCTCGAAAGCTTTTCGCAAAATGTACTTCCCAAACATTTGGTTTCCTTTTTGGCCGATCAAAAGTCGAAAGTCAATATTATGCATAGCATATTCTTTTACATCAGGGTGAAGGAATGGAATTTTTGCTTCCATACCGAGTGAACTAGCAAGCGGTATCGAAGAAAAATGCATTACCTCCCAGAGATGAAAGAGAATTCTCTTCGCTTTCTCCTCTGGCTCTTTAAAGACAAAATTGTATCCAGCGAAAAGTTCATCTGAAGCATCGCCCGTCATGACTTTGGAATATCCATCGAATCTTGACTTTTTCATCCCAATGTAAGCTACGACGCTGTTGCGAATCTCCATTGGGTCAAATGATTTGAGTACTCGGATCACTTCAGGAAGCTCGTTTTCTAGTTCAGAAATATCTATGGTGTGGATCTGATGAGTGAGCCCAAATCGACTTGACACGAGTTTTGAGCATTCTAGATCCGGCGAAGGCGCTCCCTTCAAAGAAATTGTGTACGCCTTAAAATTAGTCGGAGCTTTCAGAACTGAACAGATAACAGCAGCTATGATACTTGTGTCTAATCCGCCAGAGAGAAGTATCGAATCCCCCAAAGTTTCGGTGACGGCATGGATTACTCTGTTTCTCAGCTCAAGAGCAACTGGCGAAAGTTCACTGAGCAACCTGCTTCCTTACCGATTTTCTAAGGTGGAGAACAATTTGGATTGCCAGCTGCGTTCGAACCGCAAAACGTCCAAGCATAGATTGAGCTGTTATAGACCTTGAGTTGGTCAACTCCGACCTGAGCCGTTTGCCAAGAAGCTGTGCTGTTGTAAGTCCAAATCCACCAGTATGTGCTCAATGTATTTTCAACGCCATTTATACCAGTCACAAAATGTGAGTTAAACTCGCAACAGGTTGCATTCACGTTTCCGTTTGTAATCACAAGTGTAACCGTGTATAGATTCCATCCTGGTTCCACTTTCGTGTTGTTGTACCAGTTCTTTGTACCGTTCCCGTAATCAATTACAATGTTCGAAACATATTTCACGTTGAGCTGCTTCAGCTGTGAGACGTAGATCTGGTTTGCTGATTGTGCTTGACTATACTCGTAATAGTACAGAGTCGCAAAGCCTGAAACTATTATCACGACTGCGATTAAAACAGTGATTATTCCGTATAGTGTCTTTGTTTGCATTGGCATATTTTCTAATTCACATTTCCTTGGTTGGCGGCTGGCATCCCGGCTCCGCTCACGATGGCTCGTTTCCTGCTTTCTGTATGTCCTCGCTCGCCGAATATTTTCAGAAAGTATACGATTATGATAGGAGCTAGCGCGGAGCCGATGACGAAATCTCCTAGCTCATGAAACACCATGAAAGGGATTCCCACGGCTTCTGCCCCGAGAAGCGCCGTCATAGTCACGTGCGGCCAAACTTCGATTATTCCTGTGCCAAAGTTTGTTACTGTGTCCCATAGAAATGCACAGATTGCCATTATTGAGCCAAAAAAAATGTTAAGTTGTGATACAGGCTTTATTTCGTAGCCCCAAATCTTTGACGCGCCCAAGCCGGCGACCGCGTAAATTATGTTTGCCCCGACAAGGAAAGGAATGATTAGTCCCCCGAAACCCGAGGGAGAGATTATTCCCCAGATCAGCTCAGTTAGAACCGCTATTGCCGCTCCTATCTTGAAACCAAAGGAATAGGCTGAAGCGAACACTAAAGTGAATACGAGCTTCACATTGTAAATTGGAGCCATCGCGAAATCCGTCGCAATCGCTAGCGACGTGAAAATGGCAATCAGAGTAATTCTTCTCGTGGCGTTCATTGGCAGCCTGTCTGGACAATCCAGCCAGCTCCTTAAAGGTTTCTAAGGTAATTTGTTCTGACGTTAAGATAAGCATTTCTTCAGGGGAATGTAGATCAGCCCAGACTGCTCAATCCTTTTACGAAGGAATAAAGAAGGACATGATGCCAAGTTAACGACAGAGTAATTTGAGTTAGAAAATTGAAAACATACCAAGTACAAGAAAAAATCTTTTGCCTGCTTATACGAAATCATCTTTTGAGTTCGGCGAGCCTGTTATCCAATTCTTTGAAGATGCGCAGTTTCTTTTCTCTGGTTAGTTGGAAAGCGATTCTTGAAACGAGTGCTTCCGAGATTGTAAAAATATAATTCAATTTAATGACACTATCTTTTACAGCACCTTCCTCCTTAGAAAGGGGATTCCCTTCATTTTGAGATTGCTCGTTATACAGGCTACCACTACGTTCCCTAATTCTTCGAAAAGCACAACCGCGGGTCTGAGCTTGATTTCTCGTGAATCTCCAAATTGCACATGCACGATTACAACATCTCCACCCCTAGGCATTTTCCCACGCGTCGTCTTCCTCATTATCCCACAGCTCTTTCATTTTTAACTGATGTATCGTATGAAGAAACTCATCGTACTGCTTATCTTCCTTCAGATGATTAGCGGCCTTTGCTTGGGTAACCAAATCCATTATGATCTCATTGTAAGTTTGGCGCAGGTATTTTTTGATGCTCTTAAGTTCTCTGACGACAGAATTTCGAAGCTCTATAGTAGTAACATTCTTCACTATGACCAGCATTGAGGTTCCTTTCTTGGTTTCAAATCCCTCAGAGAAGAGATTTTATTGCGAGCCCAGTCATAACGTAGTTTACAACATACAGACTAACGCAGACAGGACAAATTATTCCAATCACCCCGAGCTCGACGTACCAAAGATATATCGTGAAGATATTGCCGACCATTAAGAACGGAAGTAAAATCAGCCCGTTCAACATTGATTTGGTGCCCGCCCGTTCGAGAGTCAATATTGCGAGTACAAGTGTCACAGGAAACCACACTAGTCCAAGCACATAGAACGGCACGCCGAATAACGAAGTGTGCCCACTTTCAAACACTCCAACACAAGAAACCTTCGAATTGATATTACAGAAGGAACCAAAAGACGTCGTAAGCTCTTCGTATGAATGGTAGACGGCCACCGCAATTCCGATCACGGAAAAAGAGATGAATGCTATCGCCGTCGTAGACATCTTGCCTATTTGCAGGAATTTCAAACCCTCACTATGTCAGTTTGTTTACAAGATTCTCAACCGAGGATTCTTTTGTCAAGAAAAGAAAGCTACCACCTGAATCCCCTGAGCTTCCGGTAAGAGCTAACGGCAACGTAGCAAACGATTGGCTACAAACACTGTTCGGCGAGCCGCCGTCAATCTTGCAAATTGCACTTATCAACGTATTCGCAGCTCCATCAATCGCTTTCGCGACGACGCTGTTTGGATTGTTGAGTTGAGAAGCAATCTGTGTCCAGTTGAGTCCAGAAAGAGTGCTAGGCTGATATTGCGCTCCCACTATAGAATATTGATTCGCTAGATCTATGAAGGGGATAGATCCTCCCGAATCATACTTGGTCCAGAGTGCTTGCTCGGAGGAGCTGACTGTTTGAAGCGGTGCCCCACTTCTGTCTTCGTATTCAACAGGTACGAAGCTAATGTACTGGCTGCTATAATTTGCACCGAGAAAGCTGAATGTGGCTGTGTTAGGAAACTTGTCAGTTGAAGAGGACTGCATGTACTCAATCCCAGAAAAGTTTCCAAATTTGGAGAGGGCAACAATCATACTCCACCTCTCGGCCGCACAAAAAGGGCAATATTCTGCACCTATGTAGAGGACTTCGGGTTTTCCTTGGAAGGTAAGTGAAGAGCCGGTTATAGAATTCATGGCAGAGGAGCTGACTCCTTGTCCGCTTCCCACAGAGGCTAGCGTCGAAAAGCTCACGCTTGTCAAATTATTGTACAGAGCAGAAGATATGCCTTGGTTGAGCAGTCCACTTTGAACACTAGTTGTTGGAGTCTGCGACTGCGAAAAAATCAGGTACCCTACCAAAGATCCAATTACAATTATCACAACGACGAGTCCCACCACAAGATTGCGCGACAAACTTGACTTCGTCGTTACGAATTTTAGATTTGCATGTACTGTTCGATGATGTTCTCTGAGGGCCGAGAGAGTGGAAAACTTTTTGCCGCATTCTCTACACTTTGGCATTCTCTTAATTGCTTCTCTCGCTATATCTCGGATCTTATCTGTATGCTTTATTTCAATATTTTATCTCTTTAAATTATGAAGCGCTTACAATGAGCTCGCCGTTTTGCATTAACGGATGAATCGAGCATTCAATAGTGCAATAAATTCTGAAACTTCCTGCTTCGGTTGCGACGAAAGTGATAGTGTGACTTTGGCCTGGAGAAAGCGTTAGTCCCGGAGAAGGAAGGTAGTAATCGATTCCGAATCCATGAGGCTCGAAGCTGGATTTGTTATTCATTACCGTGATAACCACTGTGTCACCTACGTGTACTTGTAATACGGGCCACGGGGGTCCGGCGGCGTTTTTGTAGTAACTCCCATTCATTCCAGCTAATGCTCCTGGCGGATCCTCTTCGATTATCGTAAAGTAGTCTGTCTTTCCGCTGCTGGACTGTGTCGGCGGTTTGATTATTCCTTCATAGAAGAGCAAAGCTACTGTTCCTATGGCGAGTACTGTAACAACAAGTACTACTATGATGAGCCGAGTAGTTTTCTGCAAATTGCCCACTTGGTTCCGATAAATTCAATGTAAGAGTGCTGCAATGTAAAGCAGGAAAAATCCTATACCTAATGCGAGAAATACCTTTCCTCCAAGATATGCTGGGACAGCAAATCCTAGCCCCTTTGCCTTCGTTATTGCTTCGGCTAGTCTGATTGCTGCGTATAGCGCGGAAGTGACACCAAACGCGTAGAAGTAAGTTACATCAAATGAAACATAAAAGTAACCGATTGATGCGCCTATCACCGAAGTCAGCCCAAAGAGAAGACCGAGAACAGGGATGTGCCATTTTTCCTTTGGAACCAAATTGTTTCTCTGGATGAATGCGACGTAAACACAACCAATTATTGCGGCCTCAAAGAGCTTGTGAATTGGATACGAGATCAAAGGAGAATACGCTTCGGGAAGGGCGATTCCCGGAGAAAATGCGTCTAAGAGCGAGGTTCCTGATATTGATGAAGAAGTTGCGCCATACGCCCACCCTTCGCCCAGACCGTGGATACCCATGACCGCCGCAACTGCAATCGGGACGAATATCAATAGTCTCAAGTTCTTCGTGTTGCTTGATCCATTTGGTTGCGAGAGTGAAGAAGCATCGGGCGAGATTGCCGCAAGGTGGTCAATTATCGCGAGAACTGCTATGCCAAGCGCAAAGACCAAAATCAGAGAAATATGGAACCAACCGCCGAAATAAGAGATAGGATAAAGCGCTCCATTCACGTCGAGCTCGTCGGCATCACCAAATGTGTCAAAAAAGAAGAAGATAGTCAGACCGAGCCCGAGTGCAGCTATGTACTTTGTCTGAATGAATTTCAAGTTTGCAATAAGATAGAGTCCTATGAAGGCCGGTATCAGAGTGGCACCAGCGATGGCAATAATTGCGAATCCGTAGTTTAACAAGTCGAAAGAAGATTAGTTTTCAAAGACTTCAAGGTTATGGTGCAACTTGCGAACTAAAACAACGTTTAATCAGTACGCTTATACTTCTTGCAAAAATGAGACAGAATTTCTAGGAGTTAGCTCCTGAGTTCCTTTTGTAAAGGGTTTTGCGTGAATCTGATTGATCTTAAGATGATGCTCGCACAAAAAGCCAAAAACTTGTTTTAAAAGCTATTTATGTGACTCTTTTCGGAAGGACAACATCAAGGTGAGAAACGAAGGGTGACTAGTTCCGATGTTGGTCGGTACAAATATGAGTACAAATCAAGATCGCGATTCGTTTCTAATAGGTTTTTCCGTCTTATGGTCCTAGGACTCATTGTCGATTTTGCCTTGCTGCTCGGTCCGATGGATGCTCTTGCAGACTCTAATCTCACAATTCACATGTTCCAGCACATTGGTTTGTTCGTGGGAGCCATAGTTTTTGGGTACGGGCTAGATCGATACCTTGCATCTAATCTGAACGTCCTGAAAGAAAAATTTCATCTAGGATGGGCCTTTCTCATAAAGATGATTAAATTCAACGTTAGAACCAAAGGACTCATATTGGGAGCAGTTTTACCCGCTATCGTTTTTTCTTACTGGCACTACCCTCCTACATTTGATCTCGCGGCCATAAATCCAACGGTGCATATTTTAGAGCACTTGAGCTACATTATTGTAGGCAGCATAGTCGGAATGTCAATCATGGCAATGACTTCAAAGATAAGGATCGGACTGCTTTACTTTGCATTCATGCAGGCGGGGATGATGGGCTCGATGATGCTCATCTGGCCTTCATTTTACCCGGCGTACTCTGCCGCACAAAACCTGAATATGGACACTTCCATGTTGCTGTTCGGAGCTCTCGGGCTAATCGCCACAAGTTCGACTCTTCTAAAATATCTTGATATAATCTAGACTCCTATTTGTGAAACGCAAATCAAATGATTATAGTCCATGTGTCTGGTCATTTGAAGGATTATACCGGAAGGAAAAAGCAATTTGAAGTCCAAGGCTCATCAATAAACAACGTGCTAGATCTAGTGGAATGCCTAAACCAATTGTTTCCGGGAATTAAAGAACGAATATTGGACGATCAAGATCATACGAGAGAGTACGTCAACATCTTTGTCAATGGAGAAGACACTCGCTTCTCTGAAGGAGAAAACACAAAGCTTAAGGAAGGAGATCAGGTTCACATCCTGCCATCAGTAGCTGGTGGATAATTTGGCAAAGAAGGCATCCTCTGTTGCCCTGATGGTCGGCACTGCGAAGGGGGCTTTTCTTTTCACTTCAAGAGACGGCCGAAGGTCTTGGAAGGTTTCGGGCCCTCATTTCAAAGGAACCCCAGTCTTTCATCTTTCTTATGATCCGAGAAACAAAATGTTTCTCGCAGGTGTGAATAGCTTCCAGTGGGGTCCTACGATTGCAAGAAGCTTCGATGCGGGAAAGACTTGGAAGAGATCCAAGAATCAGCCTAAGTTCCCAAAAGGTTCAGGGTTATCAGTGAAGAACGTTTGGCATGTTGAGCCTGGGACTGAGGACGAGCCCGATGCTGTCTACGTAGGAGTTGATCCTGCAGTTCTTTTCAAGAGCAACGACAAGGGTGAGTCGTGGACCGTAAACCAAGCGTTGCTAAACCATGAAACCCGCGAAAAGTGGGCTCCTGGCTTTGGAGGATTATGTCTACACTCGATCATGATTGACCCAAAAGATCCAAGAAAACAGCACATCGCAATTTCTGCTGTTGGAACCTTGTTTACAAATGATGGGGGCCTGAGCTGGAAGTTTCAGAATAAGCACGTAAGAGCAGATTTTCTGCCTAACAAGTATCCGGTCTATGGACAATGTGTTCACAAGATCGTTCGAAATCCAGAAAGGCCAAATGTGATCTACCAACAAAACCACTGCGGGCAATATAGAAGTGACAACAACGGCGAAGACTGGGTTGATATGCAAAACAACCTTCCCTCAAGTTTTGGCTTTCCGATAGCGGTCGATGCAAATGATCCAAACCGGGTTTATACGACACCTCTCGAGGATGGGGGAAACCGAGTTTCTCCAAAGGGGCGCTTTGCGGTCTGGGCCTCTGATAATGCTGGAAAACATTGGGTCGAGATGAACAAAGGGCTGCCAAAGCCCCCGGTTTATTTTACTGTCCTAAGAGAAGGAATGACTGCTGATAGCGAGGACCCTTGTGGAATCTATGTCGGAACGACTACCGGTCAACTGTTCTATAGCAGAAATCAAGGCAAAGAATGGAGCAGGATAACAGATGTGTTACCGCCCATCCTCTCGGTTTCAACTTCAGCGGTATGAGCTAAGAAAAAAGGCGCGAAGCTGCCAGAGCGGCGAAACATCGAGTGGTGGCTCTAATCTGTCACACTGGCAGTAATAAGCGCCAGCTTTGGCCTTTCGATATACCATATTTAACAATTGACGCTTCACGAGTTTCTGATCCGGATATAGAATCCTCAAAAAGAGTTGGCCCGTGCTATGTGATTCGCATAATTCTCCGCCATCAATCATCGAATTTGATCTCAATCAAAAATCGCGGAATCAGCGAAAGATTGTAGAAGGATTCTTCTTGATTCGTTATCAACGCGCGAATTTTTCGACCCTTAATGAAATCTGGAACAAATAGACGATTAACATGTACTGAGTTTTGTGGCCATAGACAATTAAGCAATGTTCGTCTGACCTCTAGCTTGTTCTCTCGAAATGTCAAGAACTCTTGAACAGTTCGCAAAGTCTAAAGGAACGATTACGCTTCCGAAGATCGAACAGTCTATTCATTTCTCGCAGTGGCTCGCAAGACAAGTTCGGCGAAATGATCCAATTGGAGATCTTTCGAGATCTGTAAGATCAGATAGATGCTGGCCGCGCAGGGCATCTGATTACATAGCGTTTCGAAATCATCTTCGGATCGAACATTCGGAGTCGCCAATTACTCGAATAATGGCTTTGGATGCAGCTTGGGAAGAGTTCGTGGCATTCAAGAACACGCTTGCTATTCCTGGATCCTGAAGCCCTAGGTATCCATAGTCAACAATACCTGAGAACCCAGAAGTAATAAAAGAAAAGTTATTGTTCCTCAATATGCTTGTCAACAGAGCAAAGTCACGAGCAACCCAATTTCTCAGAAAATGACCGTACGGTAGAATCAGTGAGAACTTCAGCAAGCAATCTCCTTTCCCTTTTCAGACAGAAGCTCCAACGCATTGAAGGAAATAATGAGATTTCCCAACTGTTCATCAGGCAAGGTTACGATGCCAAACTTTGCTTCGAAGAGGCAACAAAGTTCTTTGGAGTAAACGAAGTTCGTTACTTGGCTGTTGACGGAACGGAATTTTACGAACCGCGCTTAGACATGATTGTATTCTATGCGGGCGCTTTCGCATACGGGGGGCTTACGAAATTCCTTCAAAGCGGTCAAGTGATAACGGAACCTCCATCTTCAGAGAGCGATTATTCGTCTCTCAGCTCCGCGATCCCTCTGAGTGAAGAATATTCCTCTGATGTCTATGGCGAAAGGGATGGAGGAGGTACGGAACTAGACCCGGCCAAAGTCTCGGGAGCGCTTATGCGACTGTCGGAGTACTCCGTGGTTTACGATGCTATCAGTCGTGATCCTAACCTCAAGATCATTCTAATGGACAGGACGATTTCAGGTGATATCGCCCATATTAGCTGGAAGTTGCGAGATTATATCAGAGACGGCTCATGTCGATTGATGGGTTATGAGACAAAGTCTGGTCCGATCTCAAAAACTGATCTTGAACTAGGGCGTATGCTGGTCAGAAACGATCAACTTGGAATACCATCAGCTCGCAGTCAATTCCTGAAATTTGCAACAATGGCCCTTCTTTTGAAGGAAGGGAGACCTCTCAACACCGAGGAAATCATGATGGGACTAAGTTTGAAGGAAGAAAGGAAATCGAGAGTAGATCAAGTGAGAACCGAGCTCTTCAAAGACGCTTTCGTGGAAAACAAGACAGGAATCTTTCAGCTAGGCGAGACTACGGGGCAATACTTCGATCGGTTGCTTGAAGGGACAAAGTTTTTCGTCGATCATATTTTCAAATTCAGCGGCGAAGGACACCCCCTAAGATTTAGAGATCCGCGAACTGGAGTTGAGAGGTGGCTAACCTGCGAAGATATCGACTATCTCACACTGGTACTGATTACTGAGATACTTCAGGCGTGCTGGAAAAGAAACATTCTACTTTTAGGAATAGTGAAAGATTCTGCTGCAAACGAACTAGTTCGAACCGTGATACCAATTCTTGAAACAGCAGGCCTTCTCAAGAAATCGAATCAAATTGAAAGGTTTGAAAGCGACACAATGTTGCTTCAGGCAAACAGCATTGTTAACTATGATTCTTTGACCTGTCCTTGGCGAACCTTCGAATATGATGTTTGTTTTAGGACGATCAGTCCTTTGCCTTCCGTAGAATCTCCCATAAAAGGTGAATGCTCGGTGAGAGGCGCTTACAAGAATGTTATTGCCCCTGAGCGAATGTTTGTCAAGGCTTATTTTCAATTATGGAACAGTACTAATAATCCGACCGTCAGGTCCCACGTATTTCTCTATGATAGACCTTGCTATCCGCAGTATGATTGCGTCCGAGAGTTAACAATGAGAAACCTTGACGAAGTCGAGGAAGAGATTGTACCATCGCTACATTTCCTAACCGATTCGCCTATTTCGCAACTTGCACTTGCAATCCTCGACTCGATGGGGAAAGAGGCCATTCCAGAGGCACTGGGACATAACTATCCACTTTTTCTTGCAGACAAGAGAGCTAAAGTCGCTTATGAAGAAGCGAGCAGGAGTTGCGTCTCGGCCGTAGATCTCGAGATAACCAAATCGCGGCTAGATCAACAAATACTATTCCAGGGCAAATTCAGGACGCAAAGATCCGGAATCGAATCTGTTCGCAAGAAAACAAGGAAACCCATGACGAAATGATTTTGCAAAAAATTCCATATCCTTATTGCGCTTCTAATATCTCGAGCTGAAAAGATAGACCTTGACTTTGGATGACATTCAACATCAGCTCGTCTCTGATGATGCCGAGGGCAAAGAGGATTGGCTCGAAGATCTCGACGGCAGATTCAACGCAAAACTAAGAGAGGTCCAGACAATTAGTCGCCCATCTTCGGATGGAAAGACCACAACGACTTTCAAACTGGCTCGAGTCGAATCTATTTACGACCCTGAAGTAGTCCAGAAGCTTTCTCCTGGCCAGCTTTTGGCGATTCCAAACGTACAGAATTTGCGAACGGAAATGATGTTTTCTGTGTTTGAAATTGCTGATATCATACCGATGCACTATTCCATGCTAACTCTTAGCACAAGTCAACCTGGCGCTCTTAGAGGGGAGTTCATGGGTTTAATCGATAAGGAATGGAAGCAGAACTCGAAAAGTACTTGGATCGAGCTTGTGGCTTCTCCAACCGGCTATATGGTTGATTTTTCAAATCACGAGATAAAATACGAGAGAAAGTACTCTCCTTTACTGGTCGGCTCTCAAGTCAAGCTTCTAAACAAGGAAGCAGTTAGGCGCTTTGCATGTTTTGTCCCGCCAGAAGGCGCATCCCCTTCTAATATAGATGCGTACAGCATTGGAAGCCTTCTAGGCGTAATAGACGACGTTGTCCCATTTACAATCAATTTCACGCAATTGATTAATTTCCACGTTGGTGTATTTTGCCACACGGGTGGAGGAAAAAGTTACCTCACTTCGATGATAGCAAGAAAAGCCCTGCATACAATAAGTGACCTAAAAGTCGTGGTTTTCGATGTATCCTCAGAGTATGGAATCCACCTTTTGGATCAACTCGTCGCGTTGGAGAGCAGAATCGTGTTCTCAAAGCGCGGTGTTCGAAAGAAAGAGACCAAGGAAGATGCGGCCCGCGCTCTAAAAAACAATGCCATGGATTTTTACAAAAGACACGTCAAGCCGGAGGCACTTGAGGGAAAGGAAAACGAGCTTGTGGCACTCGTCACGCAGCTTTTCCGAGATGACAAATGTAAGCCAATGTATGTAAAGCCACATTATATGGAGACGATTTCTCGCTACAGAACTTACGAAGGACTTCTTGATTCATTCGCAAATACTGTAAGCGACAAATTCAATGCAAACCAACAGGCATCAATCTATGCAAACGACAGAATTACGACCTTTCTCAAAGATTCGGGAAAAAGCGAGGAAGACACGGTCGATAAGGAGATTCTTCCAATTCTGGAGGAAATACTGAATTATTTTTCAAAGGCGGGCGTGAAACAGAATGCAACAGTTTTCGGTTTGGTAAAGGGGCTCCAAGAAAGACTCAATCAAGATGTTGCTGAACCCGAGGAGCTCGGTTATTCTCTTGAAACGCTTGTCAAGGAAATTTTGGATGATTCTCCAAGCTCGCCAAAATTATTTGTGATAGACGAGGAAATTGAAGCCTCTCGCGACATCGCCTCAAGAATAATCGACGACATTTTCAAGCAAAGGCGCAGCAGCTTCAATCTTCATCCGAGGATTCTCTTTGTATTTGATGAAGCCCAGGAGTTTGCACCTGCAAAGGAAGATGCTCGCGGAGAGACATTGGAATGCAGCCGCGCAGTCGAAAGGTTACTTAGGCATGGTAGAAAATATCACCTACATGGCTGGATATCCACACAGAGACTGGCTCACCTCAATACTAGCGCCCTACACCAGATTCACAGCTATTTCGTTGGAACTCTGCCAAGACCCTATGATAGACAATTAGTTGGAGACACTTTTGCTATAGATGATGCGCTGCTTGAACGTACTTTGAATTTCGCTCCCGGAGATTGGCTATTGGCTAGCTACCGAGCAACGAATACACAGAATGTTCCAGTGTTCTTTCACGCGATTAACAACGAAGAGTGTATTCTGCCTAAGAGCTAAAGCGCTTTCTAAGGAAAATGATCTGGCGGTAGTATCTCTTTCATAGTTTTCTCTTTGACTTTGGTCAGTTCATTCTTCTGAACGTGTAAAACGTCCCAGAATTCTTTCGGAATATCAGTTTCTTTTTCAAAGTACTCCTCCATTCGGCTGATCTTCTCAAGGTACCTAGAGACTCTCACGCTAAATTGCTCCAAGTATTCCTGTTTTGAGTAGTTTCTCCCAAGGACTCTTTGAAATAGGTCTTTCAAGTCCTCGTACTTCGGCAAGAAACCGATTGGAGTACGTATTGCGTCATAATCGTTGTGAATTCTACCTTCGGCCCATAGAATCCAGATCTTCTTGTCGAGTTTCGTATTGGTGTACTTGCCGTTGTTTTTCAGAAAATAATTGGTCGCGAATACGCGTGGCTTCTGACTCAATCTCTTGCCAAATTTCAAATGATTTTCTAGATATTTACCCAGAGGTACAACAACAAAATCCATGTTAGCCATCGGATCATGTCTTCTGACACCAGTCTTTCCAATTATCGCGCTAGTCGTTTCGGACTCTAGAGTAGCACCCATGTAAACGCCATGTTCCCAGCTTAGCGCCTCGGAAATTGGAACATTGGTGTCACTATCTCGTCCGCCGTAAAGGATGCCCTGAACAATCACTCCCGTTTTATCCTCATAATGTGGATCTACGTTCTCGAGTTCGCTAAGACGCATTGTGTACCTTGCATTCGGATGCGCAAAAGGTATTTCTGCATCATTCTTGTCCTTCTTTCCTTTCCACCAATCGCCGCTAAAGTTGACACCTCTCTCGGGAATGTCCTTTCTTCCCATCCCAAGCCAGTATGGGGTCCCATCAGTAACGAGGACGTTGCTGAAAATCAATTCTCTTGGCGTTGTAAGCGCCGAATATATTAGTGGGTCATCTTTTGGGTTGACATCCTGGATTATTCCAAATATCCCCTGTTCTATATTTGCGGCTCGACACTTTCCTTCCTTATCTTTTCTGAGATAAGCAATATCGTCTCCTACTATGGTATTGCCAGGTATCATAGCTGTGCTTGTCTTTCCACAGGCACTTGGATAAGCTCCTACGAAATACGTAACTCTCTTTTTGTCAAGCGGGTGAACCCCACTTATGAGCATGTGCTCAGCTAACCAGTCTTCATGGTTCGCCTTGTAAATTGCGAGTCTTAGGGCAAGCTTCTTCAGCCCGACACTGTTTCCAGCGTACTGATTATTCACAGAGTAAACTTTGCCTTCAGTCACATCAATATAGATGCGCCTCTTGGAATAATTCTTCGTAGTGTTTCTCTCATCGAGCTCGCCCGCGGAGTGAAGGAATGAGAAAAATTTGTTAGTGCCTTGGAGTTTTTTGAATTGGCGATATCCTTGTCGGTATAGAAGGTCTTCGCTGTGAATCACATACGGCGAATCGCTTACTTGCATTGCGCAAAGACTGAATCTGCTATTTGTTGGACCAAGGCAGTAGAATTTGACGAGCATATCTTTTCCAGCCATTGATCCTTCTAACAAACTGAAAATCTCGGAGAGCCCGGCATCTCTGTCAATTGAATTGATCCTCTTGCTTAGCTTGACTATGGGCGTCGTTAGCACTTTGGTAGATCCTAAATCCCTTGCGAGGTCGTTAGCTCCATCGAAGTGTATAGTATGTCCTCTTATCTTAAGAGGTGTTTCCTCCCGCCTTTCCTTTGCAAGCTCGCGAATGTATTGGATCTCCTGTTTACTATCTCCTAGAACAACGATCCTTGAAGGCCTGCAGAGTTTCGCAAAATCAACGAGCTGCTTTTCGACGTGCGAATTGCCTAGCGAATCGAGTACTCCCCGACTACGTTGATCTAAAAATTGAAGTAAAGTACTAAGCAATCCTTCCGACCTTTTCTTCTGCTCTTTTTCGTTCTTACGGTCTTTTAACGGTTCGCTATGTTTTCCCTTGATTCGACGATCGGTTAATGAATCAGATGAATTGACAGTTAGTGCTCCGCCTCCATTTCTACCTTCTCAAAGAATAATACATAATTCAAAAAGATGCACTCACAGCTGAGGATAGTTTAGCTCGAAAAATCCAATAGAAAGCTTGAGACATAAGATTAGCTTTTCATTCTTCTTTCGTGCCCCTGATTGAAAAGAGTACTATCGCTCCAGCTGCAAATGGCGCGACAGCGACTATAAAGGGCACTACGGGAGCAATTGAAGAATAAAGAAAACCTGCGGCAACTTGTGATGGGAGTGAAACTAAAGAAGGCAGTATGCTAAACATTGCCAAAATTTTTCCTCTGTGTTCCTGCTCAATCGCTTCCGCCTGCATCGTAGAAAGAGAGGGGCTCTGAATAGCTGTTCCAACCGCGCCCGTCACGCCCCACTCAAGCAACTCATCCATTGTCTTTGCCTGAGAAAACATGACGTTGCTAACTGGTGCCGCGATGGAAGCGATCAATACGCCATTCTTTGCCCCCATTTTCTTTATCAGAAAAACAACACCGAGGAGAAGACAGACTGTAGTAAGGCCCGCTAGGTCTACTACTACGCTATAATCAATTGGATTAAATTTCAGATAACGGACGACGTAGATCGAAGCGTAGGGAGCTGTGAGACCTGTTCCTATCCCGGCAAGTGTTATGTAGAGCAAAAGTTTCTTCACGATTGGATCGGATTTTCTCGTTGCGTTGATCCCAGATACAAATGAGTCTTTGATGTAGCTCAGGAAAGGTTTCTTCTCTTCTTGTCTTTTTACGACGAAAGTTTCACCAAGCATCTTTTGTCTGAATGAGATTCCTATCGCTCCAAATACCGCGCTCGCAAGGTATGCTATCTTGATTCCGTCCAATATGTTATAGTGCGCCATGAGAAGTCCGCCAATTGTAGGCGCAAAAACTGAAGGAATAGTGTTGATTGCACTGAAAACTGAAAATCCTCTGATTCGATCCCTTGGCTCTATTGAATCAAACATAACAGCATTGAATGCCGGAGTATAGATGCTTGCCATCGATGCAACGGTAAGAGGAATTATAATGAGATAAGGAGAGTTTATTGCAGCATAAATTGCCGCGCTAGCTGCAGACACCCAGCTGAAAATTACTATCACCCTTCTTCGGCCCCAAGTATCCGCGACGTATCCTCCGAGTAAAAGAGCGAAAACTGTTATTCCGGTTCCATAAGCGACCAAAATGCCGATATCAAAGGAACTCGCACCCAGTGCCGCAAAGTACAACGTTTGGTAAGGATTCGCCATTGCCGAGCCTATAGACCACAACGATGAGGTTGATGTAAGGATCCAAGCGTTCCGCGGAAGAAAGAGAAAGGCTCTGAGTTTTCCAAAATTCGTGGTTTCAGTTTTTGTAATTGTCATTCGTCTGCTCCAGTCACTGCCGAGTTGCTAAATGATTCTTTATTTTTTTACGGCCCAAATCATAGAATTCAGACCGCAAATAAAGTAATCAGATGTGGCTGAACTGTTTAATAGAAAGCAGAGAGGCCTTGCTTCTCAAGGAAATAGAAGTCGTTGTGGAAGCATTTCTCAATCGAAAATGGGCGTGAGCAAGTCTACACTCATAATCCTTTGCTTGTGATTTCGCTTTCCACATCTAACCCTCAATACATTCTTCTTTATTCACAAGCTCGAGAGCTTGGGGCTTATTTACTTCGCAAGATGAAATTCGAAAAGATTGCATCTTTTTATTCCTCCTCTCTCGCGCCTGCGATCCAGATCAGTGAAAAAGGAATCCTGGATCTTTCGGGTGTGAATTTCTTCCATCATTTCAACGGAAAAAGAGACGTCGTTTTACTCGCGGGTCACTCCTCGCCCATGGGAGATGAATACGAGTTTAGTGATCAAGTGCTTTCCTTTGCACAAAAGATCGGAGTTAGAGACATGGTCTCGATTGGAGCTCGCTGGAGCGAGGAGCCAGTACCACCGCTTGAGATGCCAAAAGTGATAGGATTTTCAAGCGACGAGGATGGAGTCGAGGAGCTCAAGGCGTTGGGAGTTGAGATACAAAAAGAAGAGTCTGCTTATTTTTTTGCGAACACTGTTGTTGGATTGGCTCAGAAATACGCAATGAGAGGATTCAAGCTCTCGGTTAATCACGGCGAACCGAGGCCCCATCCAAAGTCGATTATCTCAATTCTTGGCGTGCTGTCAAAAATGATGAGAGAAGAGGTTGATGTTGCGGATCTCGAGTCATCCGCCCAGGAACTTGAAAAAGCGATCCGTACCGCGGAGTATGATACTGCTGCTGCCCAGACCTTAGGCTCAATGCCGCAACAACAAGGGGGCATTTACAGATAATATTTCGTTGCTAAGTGCCGGCTAGTTTGAGTTCTGTACCAGCGTTCACAGAAAGAGAATAGGTTGCTATCGTCTGGCCGTTTTGCTGGACACTTACGGTCAGGTTCACTGGCTCATTTGAAACGTCAATTGTTGCGGTTCCTGTCGAGTTTGCGGTGGCAGTCGCGTTGAATCCATTGGCACCCGTTGCGACAGCTGTCATTCCAGACGATAGTCCGCTGACGAAGATTCGGGAATTTGCGTAAACCGTTACATTTTTCCAAGTTGTGCCGAGGGTCATATTATCGACATTGTCGAACTGGTAAAAGTTGAGTGCCAGGTTGTTTCCAGCCGCAATTGGAGAAGTGCTGTTCGAATATTCGAGTACGTTATCGACCCATACTTCGAAGTAGGAATGAAGATCTGTCGCGATCGTCAGTTTGTGCGTAGGTGTGTATCGCAAAGATTGAACATTTACAGGTAGGTTTCGCGATAGACTAGGTTGGTACTGGCCATTCACAAAGCCTGCCGTACCTAATCCCACTGAAAGATCGTTTGTTGATGAAACGCATGTTCCGAATGAGCTGCTTAGCTGAGAACAAAATTCATTGAGACTAACTGCGACGGAGTAGCTGTTCCCAGTGGCACTGTTACCGACGTCAAGGGCCCATATTCCGCTGATTGTCGGGCCGTAGCCCTCGTATGAACAGCCAGTACTGCTTACATTGTACTCGCAGCCATTGAAATTATAGTATGGCAATGTTACGTAAATCGAAAATACTTGCGCATTGGTTGGAACACCATACAAGGCGCCACTAAGCTCAGAAACATTTTCCTCGAAACTGTTGCCGTTCCATTCAAAGTACGGGCCGCATTCTCGAAGCGGCTGACCGTAATAAGGAGTCGAGCAGGTTTGATCATAGAACGAGACTCCTGAGCTGTTTGCATTGAAGTAAGCAGTTCCCGGTTCAAAATCGCCTTGTAGCAGCCAATTATTCCCACTATCATTATAGTTGTAGGTGTATGATGGATTATTGCCAAAGTCGTTGCCCAAACCGTCATATTTGAAATATGTCTTGGAAACTGGAGTAGTCAGACTCGAATTAAGGAGCGCCTGAGATCCAGATTGTTGCAGTTGCAGTGAATAACCACGTGAAGTTGTAGTGTTAGTGGTTGGAGAAGTGGTTGTACTCCCGGTCGGTGTTGTAGACCCTGTCGGTGTTGTAGTGGTTGTTCCACCCTTTGGGGAGGGATGAGCTACGTTAGGGTACAGATAGAGTAACCCAACAGCTCCGCCAACTAGTATAACAACTGCAACTATGATAACAGCAAATATCGTTCCTGTACTCGCCATTCAACCAGCACTATAGAAGCTCGTTACCTAACAGGAGATTTAATTCCAAAGGATAACTTGTGCTGAAACTAAGTTCATTCTATTTTTCCTACTAATCCGGCGGCCTCTGCCTTCGCGATGTTCCTCTAGAAATCTTGCATACCTTTATTTTCGCATGTTCAATAATATTGATCTGTCTTGACAGACTCTTGAGTGACAAAAAGAATAGACAGGAGCTTTCTTCTCAAAAAGAAATATTGACAAACAACATTCACTGGGCAATTGGGGAACTCGAAAACAAAGGATACAAGATCCAATCTAAAGTAACTTTTGGAATCGATCCTAACTTAAAGATCATGGGCTATACGACAGAAACCGAAAGTGGGCAACGTATTGTGATTTCTTCTTGGGCCCTATCTTCACCAATGCTCAAAGGTCTGATAATTCATGAGCTGTCTCACATAGTGAGAACGGAAGAAGGACATCCTTCGCATAATTTCCTATTGTTGAGCAATATTGTAAATCGCTATTCGCGAAGAGATGATCTTGATAACGATACTACGATGATGCTGCGTGAAACTTTGCAGCATGTGCAGGATATCTATGCCGATGATATCGGCTTTCTTATCTTGCGCGATTCCATGGACCAAAAAATAATTGAGGAATTTTTCTCAAATTGGGTCAAGGATGACCACGATGCAAGGCAATTTGGAGACAGAGCAAATAACATCGCATCTACATTTGCAAGCAACGCATTCGCCCTAGCTTCCCTGCGAAGGCACGGGTATGATAGCAACACGGAAACGAGAATAAAAAAAGCAAACTCGCTATTTCTAAAGAAAGCTTTCCAAAATGCAAGCTTCGAGAGAATGATCGTGATTTATTCCAATGTTGTTGATCTGCTCTCCTCGCTTCCAAAGTCGAACATGGGAGAAGAGCAGTTCTCTGATCTAATGCAACGGTACTTTGATCTGTTATTAACTACGAAACAGCCATCGGATTTCTAGCGCAGATAAGGTGGCTTACTCTTGTCGAGCTTTTCGTACTGCGGCTCGAGTTTCTTTATGTATTCTACGTTTGACGCCATCATCGAGAAAAGATCTGTAAGGCCCTTCACCTGATCGCGCTTGAGCTTTCCAAAGTCAATCCTTTTCGAATCAACTTCTTTTCCTGAAGTGTCCGCGATCATCATGGTGACGACTACGCCGAAAATGTCGGCGGATTCACTTGATTTCTCTTTTTCAGCCCCATCTTTATCCTGTGACATTGCCAAATTTAATGGGCGAATCTTCTCTTAAGGCTTCATATGAGGGGCTAATCTTTATTTTATCTCTCAACAATCCAAACGTAGCATGCAGGCAGTGATAGAGGAAGAGAGGACTACTCTCGGTACAAAAGAAACCTTTCCGGTCAGTGTGGACTGGGTGAGCAAGATGCAATTCATAGGCCGAGACGACAGAAATCACTCAATAGTGATCGATACAACTCCAGACGGCGGCGGGGAAAATACAGGCCCCTCTCCAGGAAGATTGCTCCTCATGGCGGTAGCTTGTTGTACAGCGATGGACGTAGTTGACATCCTAGTGAAATCAAGGCAGAATCTTACGGGCTTGCAAGTATTGACTCGAGGAGTGCAAAACTCAGAGTATCCAAAGTATTACAAAGAAATTCACTTGAAATACCTTCTACGTGGAATCGGCCTAGACAAATCGAGAGTCGAGAGGGCAATCAAGTTGAGCGAAGAAAAGTATTGCTCCGTTGGCGCAACCGTCAGCGGAAAGGCGAAAATCTTCATTCGATATGAGATAGAAGAAAGTCCAAAGTAATTTTTGGATCTAAAGCCGAGCCGTAGCAAGATGAAGCACTTCAAGCGCAAGAGGCCAGTCTTTATCTTCGATATTGGAGGAGTCGTGATAATCTGGGGCAACAACGATCCGATTTTCAAATATGTAGCAAAAAGATATCGTGTGCCATTTACTGAGATGCGAGTAGTGATGAACAAGATTCTGCCTGAGCTTGAGGCAGGAAAAATTAGTTGCAATCAATTCGTTCAAAGATCTCTTGCCCGCTTTGGCAAAAAATTAAGGAGCGGTGACAATCCAGCTCGGCTGATCACGATCCCTTTTGCTCGAGGAGCAAAACCAAGAAAAGGTTTGATCAGGATAGTTCGGAAGCTCCAAAAACAAGGTTACGAAGTCAATGGTTTCTCTAATACTAACAGGGTACATGCTAGCTTCATGAAGCAAAGCGGGTGGACAACTACATTATTTCATCGTTTCTTTGCGTCGTGCAATCTCAGAGTCGTAAAGCCTAACACAAGCGCCTATCGCAAGGTTCTCGAGCAGATAGGCGTGACTCCTAGTGATGTGATTTTCATAGATAACACAGAGAAAAACGTCTTAGGCGCAAAGAAAGCGGGAATTAAAAATTCAATACGGTTTCATTCGCTTGTGAATCTAAAGACCGACATCGAAAGGGCGATGCAGGAATACGAATAAATAACAGATCTATGGCCATCGAATACACAACATTAATAGTAATAATTGAGGATTCTTCGGTCACATGAAGGCAAAATTCGAAACTTCTCAGGGTACAATTGAGATTGAGCTTTTCGAGGCTGAGGTTCCGAAGACGGTGAGTAACTTTGTCGAGCTCGCGAGATCTGGTTTCTACAATAATCTAGTGTTTCACCGGATAGTCAAGGGCTTTGTGATCCAAACTGGTGACCCAAACACTAGGAACGGTTCGGGAAACAGGTCGGAATGGGGAACCGGAGGCTCCAAAAGGACCGTCCCACTAGAAATCGTTTCTTCTCTTCATAACAATGTTGGATCACTCGGAATGGCAAGATCTCAAGATCCGAATAGCGGAAGCTCGCAATTTTACATTAACTTGAGAAATAATAGCGGTCTTGACGGTGGCTACACAGTCTTTGGCAAAATAACGGGTGGCATGGACGTCGCTGAAGCGATCGCAAATTTGTCCGTAGATCAGAACGACGCTCCCAAAAGTCCGAGCGAAGCTTTGATGAAGACAGTTTCTATCGAATGAAAATTTGATTCAGCATTGTCCGTATCATTCGGTTTTCTCGTCTCCTCTTAATTCAATGCGGATGGTGAGGCACTCAAAGTTGATCTGCAGGCGTTGCCTTTCTGAAGCAAACTGAAAGAGACCTTCAACAGAGAGAACTCGGCTTCCAGAAACGGGATAATGCCGAGGTAGATTCATTTTCACAGTTGTTCCATTCTGAAGTAATCGCGTTTGGAAGTGTGGAGTTAGCGATACTGGCATATAAGTACGAAATTAAACAAAAGATCGCGATTTCAAATGCGAGCTGAAGGTGTTTGAAAAATGCCCAATGATTACGATATTGTTATCGTGGGCGCAGGAATACTAGGCTTATCCTCTGCTTATCACTTGAAGAAAAATAACCAGGGCAAGTCAATTCTCGTAATAGACAGATTTGGAGATGTTGCACAAGGCAACACAGCAAGAAGCAACGCGATGTTTCGAAATACTTTCACTTCAAGAGACAATCTGATTCTTTCTGATACTTCGATTGATTTCTACCTAGATACCCAGAAGTCTGGAGTAGACTTGGGCCTCAAGAAATCAGGATATCTCTGGATTATGAGTGAAAAGCAACTTTCATCTAGCGAGAGATACATTCAAAAAATGCTGGACAACAAGATCGAACTCAGAACTTACGACAGGCAAGAACTCAAGCGATTACTACCTACGCTTAAGACAATGTTCGGAGAATCGGATGAATCACGCCTGCTAAAGATCCCTGATATAGCCGGTGCAGCTTTTGGAGTTAAATGTGGACGACTGGATCCTGAGAAGCTCTCGAGATTCTACTCTGATGGTTTTCGTGCCTTAGGTGGAAAAATCGCATTCAATTCAAATGTCAGATCTCTCATTGCAGGAGTTAAGGAACCACTTGGAATCGAAGGAGAACCATTCGTCTGGCAGGAAGGCAGAGTGACGGGAGTTTCCGTAGAAGGCGAACTTCAAGGAGAAATTAGAGCAGATACGGTAGTAATCGCAGCTGGAGTTTGGAATAACGAACTTCTAGACCCAATCGGCATCGACGGACATGTAAAGGCGAAAAAACGCCAGCTTTTCACAGTCTCCGCAAAACAAAATCCTTCTCTTCAGGCTTTAATCCATACTACAGGTTTCAATAATATAGACGTACTTCCCTTTGTCATACTTCCCAAGTCAGGTTGCTACGTAAAGGCATTAGAAGAAAACAACGAGTTTTGGCTGGGCTGCGAAGACGAGTTCAACAGGCCGTACCTGAACATCCCTGAGAAGACTCTTGACAATTGCAAGGCAGAACCAAGCTACTATGAGCAGTCACTCTATCCTATCCTGAGAAGTTACTTTCCGGAGTTTGAAAACGCGAAACCAGCTCAGATGTGGGCAGGATACTATTCCATGAATACAGTTGATTCGATGCCCTTTGTGTTTGAAGAAAACGGAATGATAATAGCTGGTGGGGGAAGTGGGAGCGGAATAATGAAAGGCGATGCAATGGGACGAATAGTGGACGCGGTCTATCGAGAAGGTGATCACGCGGTTACCACTCTCTACGGCGGTAGAAGCTACGAGGCAGACAGGATGAGTTTCAAGAATCGCTCTGTTGAAAGAGAAGAGTGGGTTATTTAACTAAGAAGTGTAGTCTGAGGTCTAACTAAGCTTTGGAGTTAATATGCCGTCCTGATCTTCTTCGAGAAGCCAATTAATCGAATTTTCTCGCATCAAACTATTGGCTCGAGCTAGCAATTAACCATGATAATTTTTGGGTTGCGGATTGTTTCGGGCGACAGTCAAGACTACAACCATCTTTGGTCGTCGTCCTGGGCGCTAGTAGGAACACACAGAAATGGCCAGGTTTTTCACACATACATTCTGCGACGAGGTATGATTCATTTTATTCTTCGTTTCCCTTTAGGCACATAATCAAAGAACTTTTCCACAGTGTCGCGAAAAGTCCATTCTGCACGAAGCCTAGTCTTCTTTTCAGCTCGCCTCATTTCAGAAAGTAACATCCTATTGAGATCTTTCGCACTCTCGCCTTCAAGATTCGCAAAAATTTCAAATCCATCGCTAGTAGGATTCAACGTTCCCTTAGTCCCAATAAGCCGTTCTAGAATGGGTTTGATCGCAGAGGGATTATCGCTGCTTACTTTGGCTGAAAGCTTGAATTTCTTTCCGGGCATTGTGGGAGAGACCATTAAATATGCCATATGTCATACTAATGATGGTTACTGAAAGCTAAAGAAGTGAAGCGGGTGGTATCTCGAGATTTCGCAAATCGGTGGATCAGCGGGCATAAGAAAAAGAAGAATGCTTTGAGTAAGGGGGAGCATTCCTCAACAAAACCCTGAATTCAGAAAGGAGTACTCAGTTCATTCCTAAGAAGTTAGCTCAAACTCTGCTCCTGCGCTAACCGAACTCGTGTAACTCGCAATTGTATTTCCGTTCAGTGTGATACTTACTGTAAGATTCATAGGCTCTGCAGAAACATCAACTGTTGCAATCCCACTCGAATTTGCATTCCCTGTCGCAGCAAAGCCATTTGGACCAAGTACAACAAGAGTCATTCCGGAACTCAATCCGCTTGCGCTAATTGTGGAACTTGAATACGCCGTCAGGTTGCTGAAAGTAGCAACTTCAGTCTCGTTATTCATAGAAGTGCGCATGGAGAATTCTAGCGCTCCAGACGATGTTGGATTTTGCTCGATGGGGATAGTCGAACTCGAGTAGATTAACTGGTTGTCAACGTAGAAATCGATGAACGTTTTTCTGTCAGTTGCAATTGTTAGTTTGTGTTGAGGAGAGTATGTCGAGTTAGTCAATGTCTTTAGTACTTGTACTACACTCGCGCCGCCATTCGAAGTATAAGCGCTCATTTGCAGAGCAGGGGATGCACAAGAGATCCCGCAAACTTCAGCAATACTGACCACATCGTAGTTCCCACCAACATCGAAGCCGAATGTTGCAGAGTTGTATGCAAAATCCTCATAAGTGCATCCGCTCCCCGTGTCATTCGTACATCCGTTGAAATTCTGCTGAGCAAGATTTACTTCTATTGAAAAAACGGTAGCACTGCTCGGAACAGTCGTGAGAGCCGGACTGAATGAAAAACCTCTATTCATTCCGAAGAGAGGACTAGCCTTTTGGCCCGGAGGTAACGCAGGAACAGCGCCTAAATCTCCATAAATTGCAATGTCGTCATAGGCTTCTCCTGCGTGAAATTCAGCATAAGGTCCGCAATTTGTAAGATTACTTTGATCGGCGCAAGCCTTGTAGCTTATTGTCAAGCCTGAGCTGTTTGCTGACGCCCACGCGGCACCAGGTTCGAGATCGCCCTGAACAACCCAGAGATTTCCATTATCTGTGTAGTTAATCGTGTTAGCAAAATCGTTTGGTTGTGAACAGCACGGCCCGTCGCCACTGAAATTTATTGAAGACATTGTAGTCGTCATTGGCGAATTTAGTACAGGGCCCGATCCAGATTTGACAAGCTGAAGCGAACAACTGCTCGTGCAATTTGTCGTTGTAGTTGTGTTCGTACTGGTTGTGATCGAGGAAGAACTGGTTGTGGTGGAGGAAGAACTGCTCGTCGGCGTCGTCGTTGTTCCAGTTGCGCGGCCAATGTTCGGGTAGAGGTAAAGCAAAGCAAGAGCTCCACCCGCGAGTATAACAATTATGAGAGCAATGACAGCGAAGATAGCTCCAGTGCTTGCCAACGAGCTAACACCATTTCGAAGCTCTTCTGGCGGCGACTTTACTTTTAATCAGTCAGGATAATTCATTCATCCCGTGAAGTTCGGAGAGTATTCTCTCCTTGCTTTGGTACTACACAGACGTCGCTAAAAGATAGGCATTGAATGCCAGTATCAATAGAACTGTTATCAAGGCAAACGCTATCGTGATTTTTCTGTTGACCAATGCTCCCATGAACTTTTTCTTTGAAGTGTAGTAAACAAGTGGAATCATAGGGAGGGGTATCATCAAGCTCAAAATAACTTGGCTGTAGACAAGCAGTTTCAAAGGATCCAAGCCTAGAAGTATGGCGATGGTT
>JARCRS010000103.1 GCA_029850555.1 archaeon
GCAAAGCGTCATAAGGATTCGGAAGTCCCACATTGGTGATGTAAATGTAGCTTGCATAATTTGAAGCGTTACTCAGGAAAGAAACATTGAGGTTGGGCACACCGATGCTGATCAATGAAAAATCGGTTGTGGGATAACCTGTAGGAAGGCTGGACAAAGCTGGAAGGCCGCTATTTTCGTAAATGTCCAAGAGATTGAAGACGCCTATTTCGCTAGATGGAACTGTGGTTCCCGGGTTACCCATCGTGAATGTCATGCCGAGCGACTTTACGTAGGAATTGAGAGCCGCATAGTAGCTTTCGTCAGCAAGCGCGTTTGACATGTCGTCAAACATTATTCCGTTTACGTGATACCAAGTGTTGTAGAGGTTGACGTTAGCCTCCACTGAAGAAATGCTATCGGCTGCGTATGCTGTATCCACGTATCCCAAGACTATAATTCCGGCAGCTTGTAGCTGTTGGATGCCAGTTGCATAACTCGAATCTTTGGCAGATCCGGGTCCGCTATTGGGATTGATAATCACTAGAAATGGAACGCTGGAATTGGCTTGTTTTGCCTGAATGATCGAAGACCACCCGGCTCCTGGACTGACGTAGAGAGGAATTACGATTCCGATTGTTTTAACCTGGGTTTGTGCGTTGCTCTTGAACTGGTACCGAGTTGGTCCAAATGCAATAGCGCTGGATGATATCAAAAGAGTTCCGAGGAATACCGACAAAGTTAGCTTTAACGATGTACTATGCGAATCTCCTGAAATTAGCCTTCGCATATTTATCTGGAATTTGGATGCCTTACTTAAACCACGATGAAACTTCTGTATGTATTGTCAGGAAGAAACATCCATACCGATCGGCAATACCACTTTCCTTATCAAAATCTATCGAAATTGTCAAGGCAGGCACTTACAAGATTGCTCAATCCATCATCAAAAGGTCGGGGGGACGACGTATCGCGGTTTTGAACTCCCTTGGAAAGAGTGATAGCTGAGAAGGGCATCCTAGCACTTCTCAGTACTGAGATCTATGTGTAGTAGGCAGTTAGAAGGGAGCTTTGCGAGCCCGCGACCCAGATCGTGTGAGAAGTAGAGCCATCCGCCCAGTGATTGAAGATGTAGCTCTCGTAGTTGTCCACCGAGACGGAGTACTCCTCTCCCGAGCTAATTGAGACCGACAGGGGAGTGAAGCCAGTTGCAATTGTCACTCCTCCGGTCTGAACTACCACCCACATGCCGCTGAAAGTTGATCCTCCGACAATTGCTGACTCCACGGTTATTCTGGATGAGGCCGTGCTGCCATAGTATGCTGATAACTGCGTGTTTTGGCTCAGTGTGAAGGTGTAGGAAGGACTGGGAGAGCCGCTTCCCCACTGGCTAAAAATGTGGCTCTCGTAATTGCCCGCACTGACCGTGTATCGCTGACCGATCGAGCCGGTGAAAGTAAATGGCGTAAAACCTGACGCTGTGGTCCTTCCGATTGATTGGATCACGGCCCGCATGCCGCTGAAAGTTGATCCATCTTCGATTGATCGGACAGTTATTGCCCGTAATCCGCACTAGGAAATAGGCCTGCTAGGAATAATTTAGGCCGTTAAGAATAATTTTGATGGCAAAGGCGAAGTAGGTGACCGCAGGTTGCTCTAACCTGGGCAGGTTACAGCGACTTGAGGTCAATCAAGAGAAAGAAGAACGGAAGCAGCTTCAGGGTTCTATCCACGTCGACGAAGAACATAGGCAACATCGCATTGATCAAACCGCTTCTCGATTCGATCGGAATCGCGAAGATTATCGATGATTACTGCCCGATGGAGCGTGATGTAGACGGCATCACGAACGGAGAAGCCATCGAGGTTCTTGTACTCAACAGGCTGACATCTCCAACACCTATAGTACATGTCGAAGAATGGGCTAGGCAGTACGCCCTGCAAGAAACATTCGGGATATCTCCAGACGAGGTCAACGACGACAGGCTGAGGAGAGCTCTCGATGCAATTTATCCAAAGATAGAGTTCATCGAAGCAGATGCTGCGATCAAAATGATGACCAGGTACAAAATCAGACTTGAGCTGCTGCACTTCGATTCGACTAGCCTCTACTTCGAGGGAGAGTACGAAGAATCTGACCTGCTCAGGCTCGGCTACTCGAGGGACAAGAAGGCTGGCACAAAGCAGGTCAACCTGACGCTCGATGTCGATGCCAAGGAAGGGATGCCAGTCTTCCATACCACGCACGAAGGAAACAAAGTAGATCCGCACATGGCTCTTGAAAATCTCGAGAAAATCAGGGAGAGGCTCCATCCGAACAGGCTGATCATGGTCGGAGACAGGGGGGAGATAGACGGAGATGTTGCATTGAAGATTCATGCCGACAATGGATTTGATTTCATAGCTGCCGTGAAGATGACGGAGAAGACGAAGGAGCTCGTCCTGTCCATTCCTGATGACGCTTTCAAGCAAATCTCGATCTCTGGAACTGAATCAGGACAGTACCTCGCGTACGATGCTGGAGGAAACGCAATAAAATACTCCGCCTCAAAAGATCAACCGAAGAGGGAGCTTGATGCAAGGGGAATAGTCGTCCTGAGCAGAAGAAAAGCCAGGCAGGACAAAGAGAGGAGGGACAAGGCAATTTCTGAAATCGAGACAAAGCTCAACGAGATCAAGAGAAAGCTGAACAAGCGCCATTACAAGGACAAGGATTTCGTCGCAAAGAAGCTAGCCGCACTATTCGAAGAAAAGGAAAGGTACGCAAAGCACGCCCACCTCTTCAGGATAAATCTGAAGACTGCAAAGAAGATCTTGACGAGGAATGGCTCGCGCAGAGAAACTGTGGAGTTCCTTTCGCTCTCCTACTCGATAGACAAGCAAAAGCTCGAATCAGATTCAAGGTTTGACGGCAAGTACGTGCTCTCGACGACTCTCCCCGACTGGAGTGCGGAAAGGATTGTCGAAAGCTACAGGACGAGGTACATAGTCGAATCAAGGATACGAAACATGAAGAGCGAAGTCAAGGTGAGACCAGTGTTCCTACACGACCAAAACAGGATAGCTTCGCTCGTCTTCATGAGCATACTCGCCTTGATGGTCTACTCTCTTCTGGAGATACTGGCCAGGAGGTCAGGGATAATGACAGTCTGGGGCAGAAACAAGAATCCAGTGACTGCAAGGCAGCTCATGTTTGTCTTTGCAACTGTAACTCTGGTACGTCATCGGCTCAAGGATGGATCTGACATAAGAATTGTGGAAGATCTTCTTCCAACACAGCGGCTGGTCCTGAACAAACTTGAATTTGCATCACCCAAATCATACATCGGATGACTGAAAGAGACATCAAGTTAGAGCACAGATGATGGGCTGAACGAAGAAGGAAAAATCGATCATCACCAGACAACCCCGAGAGAACAAAAGGCTGTAGCTGATTCAAACTACAGCTGATTTCTTTCTCGCTCATTCCATACTTGCTCTGAAAGAAAACATCGCGACAAAAAAGTGAACATCGAATAGAAAGGGCGCTATTCCGATTCAACTAGTGCGGATTATGGGTAGCAACAGACCTGCTCATGCGTTTTCCGCAAACACCCATAAGCACTACGCTTGTGCAATCTGAAATTCAGCGGACGCAGAGCTCCACATTCAACCAGAAGAGTTCATCCCTTGCCACTTTAT
>JARCRS010000104.1 GCA_029850555.1 archaeon
GAGATAAAGAAGAATATGAAAAAGCGAAAAGGAAGAATAAATTGGTCAGAAGAGATTAGGTCGTTCATTACTAAAAAGCTCGAGGAAGAACGAAGGCGTGAGAATTTGGAACGAGCAGAGAAGCTTCTTGAGGCAACACGCAGCCTCCCTAGAGGCACGGCCGGAAAACTTGTGAGAGAAGATCGTGACAGTCACAATTGATGCGTCAATACTGTCAGCCTTCCTATTAGAAGAGGACGACCATGAGAAGATCCACGGACTGCTATTGAAAGGTACTTGTGCAACGGAGCTTGTTGTAACAGAATCATGTAATGCAGTGCTTATGGCACTGAAGCGCGGACGCCTCTCAAACGAACAGGCAGAAAAAGCGATGCAAGCTCTCATGAGTCTTGCAGGAAGCAACATCAAGATATTTCCACTGAAAGAAGATATCCTTTGGGACGCTTTTCGAATAGCGAGAGAAAACGGATTGGTGGCATACGACGCCATTTACATTGCTCTTGCAAAACGCAAGGGAGGCTCGTTGGCTTCGCGAGATCCAAAGCAGATCGAAGCTGCAAAGAAATCCGGAATAAAGATTGTCTCTGTGTGAAAGATCGCAGAACCGAAGAAAGCGGCGCCCGCTCAAATAGCACTTGCTTGGCTGCTTGCTCAGGATCCTCGCATTGTTCACCGAGCCTGTCTACTATTCTGTATATTCTCATGTGTTTGATCTTGGATCTTATAGATTTGCAGTTCTTTTGTAAGAGCCTTTTGTGTCAAAATACATGTTCACAATGAGATTGATCAGATGTATCCCATGGTGACCTCTGCGATAGCTTTCTGAGAATTGTCTCTTACAGGCCAGACGGAAGTTTATTCGCTTTTATGACTTAATTTCTTAACGACTGCTCCAGGTTCTATTCTGGTAAGGTTTCTTATTTTGTCATAGTCATCATCTGTCGAAACGATCACGTGGTCAGGATCGTAAAGCAGGCAGGAAGCTGCGTGATAAGCATCAAAAACAGATGAAATATCATAGGTCGCAAGCAGAGAAAGTGCTAGGAGATCTACATCTGTAGTGGTTGCGGGCCACAATAAATTCTTGATCCGCGTTAGCGAACCGATTCTGGAAAGAGCTTCTCCTGGCTTCCACCCTGCTTTTCCAGAAAGATAATACAATTCATGAAGAGTTTCGCGACTCGCGTATACACTCCCGAAACTGCCTTTCTCTACTGCCGCGAGCAATTGATCGGCAGTTTTCTTTAGCCAGTCCGAATTCTTTATGTGAGCAAACAGAATGTCGCTTTCGAAAAGCAAATTAAAAATAGACACTTCGGGTTACTTTGGTTTACGGCGCTTTGCTTTCGCAATTGCGTCCTTGGATGCTTCATCTTCCGCTATCTTCTTCAATGTCTTGATGGATTCCTTCGTTTTCATCCAAGATCCAGAGGCTTGCACCGGATTAGGCTCAATTGGGATTCCCAAGAAATAGGTCTGAGCATCAATAATTACTACCGAGCTTCCTGGCTCTGCTAATTCCTTTGATAATTTGATTCTACCACGGTCGTCAACCTTGGTTACTTGGGCCATTATTTTCCCCATTCTTAGGAGATTTTCCCTCCACATTATCCATTTACTCGTCCTAATGGAGGCAACCCGCTTGAATCCGGCGTCTTCGAACATCGAAGCAGTTCCATTCCATAAGCCTTTCCACATTTGGAACATTTCATTGCTATTCACCTCTGGTCGAGTCTGTCTGATCATTTTGTCTTAAGCCAGACTAATATTTCCTTTAGTCAGAGTGTGATGAAAATCATTTGGGGAATAAGATCATCCATCTCTACATTTACGAGATAGTTATGAGCCGAAGTATCTCCTAGGAACTTTACCATCCAAAGCTATCTAATCTACCGAACTTTGGATTTCCAATTCTTTCCTTCTCGAGACTTGTGAAGGAATCCTGAATTTTCATCACTTCCGGACTCTGAGCATACTTTTGATCTTCAAGCAAGTCATCTACAAAGTCAAAACTCACTCCATGGAGCTTTGCAAGTGTGCACTCAAGGTAGTACTTTGCCTGATTCGTCGGATCGGGCCGTTTCATCGATGCTTCGCAAGAAGCTAGAGCTTCAGATAGATTGCGATAGAACGTGGCCCCCGGAGACCATGAAAGAATGCATTGAGTTGAAATGTCACTTCCAACTAGTTTAGCTGGAACAGGAAGCCAGCTCCTGTCTATCTCCAATTGTTTTTCAGATGAAACAAGACTGCCTTCCCTGAGTCTCCCGCGCCATTGTGAAACGAGATCTTTTCTCTCTTGCAAATCAGAGTTTAGAAAGCTTCTCAGTTTCTCCGCAATTGTTGTTCCCTCTGAGACGCTGCCTAATTCGGATATGAATGTATTCCAAAGATCCTTCGGCCACCCGTCTCCACAACAAACACTTCCCTTGTCCGAGCGGATCATGTATTCGCGATCTATCCAGTGAAGGATGCATTGAATCCCATCGCCGGGTCGGTTGCCTGGCTTCACAGCTTCAACTCTTATGTTTGGGGAAGTTAGATTAGTAGTAAACCTGCTAAACCTGCTGTTCCAGTTGCCGAAGTAACGCTTCACTGAATTTTTGAGGAATCCCCAGTTATCACTGCAAGCTGTGATTTCTTCGCAGGAGCAAACTCATTACCAGGGCGCAGGATTCCAGCCCAGCTCATCCTGCTTCCGTGAGCTATTATCGGCTCAAGTTTTGTCGCATCGTCTTCTTGTTTCAAGTTTTCTAAATTCCTGCAATCGAAGAAGTTTGTGCGCTGGCTTGTCCATTCATTTGCCAAGCCATCCATGAAAGAGATTACGCATGAAAAGGCTTCGTTGCCTTGATATGGGAACTAGAGAAATCGAACTTTTCTCGTTTCCCATTACCAGTGTTTAGCTGTTCCGATGTGGTTGATACGTTCAGGATCCTGAGGCTCCGGGAAGCGACAGATTTCGTAGTGGAGTCGCCCTTCCTCATACGGCATCCTTAATCGCTTCGGTGCGTCAAGTCCTCTTTCCCAATCTCTTCTTGCTTCATGAAGACGGTTACCCAGTCAATGAGTGCATCCCTTGCATAGAGACGCGCGGGATCCTCCAACAGGAAAAACTTTGGCAAAAGTCGTCAGGACAGCGCATGCTCCAAGTGCTTTTCGTGCCTAGGACAGCTACCACTCCGAGTGCCGCAAACCAAGGTGCAAAGTATTGCACTCACAACGCGCAATGTTAGTGGAAACTCACGCCAAGGATTTTTCTAATGCCTGAGAGATAGTCTTCCGAGTCT
>JARCRS010000105.1 GCA_029850555.1 archaeon
AAGCTGTACTGCCATACGTGTGGCAAGCTGTTCGACGACAGATCAACTCTCGACTGGCACAAGAGAATTCTTGGTCACCGTTGATGGTGGCCGGATCGGGGAAAATTTCACATGCCTGAAGAAGACAAGGACATGGAACAAAAGCGAGAGGAAGTAGTCCACTTTCTCGGAGAAGCGTTTCTGGGTTTCTTGGGCGCGATGGCCCAAGAAGCGGAGACGACTCCTGCAGTGGTCGATGTTCCTGAATCTCCAATTCCAGAAGGAAAGACACCCGAGCAGTTCATGGAGAAGGCCTTCGAACTGGGTAAGGCGCAACTCACAAAGCGAGGGAGAGTCAATCCCGCCATCTTCGCATTCCGCAAGGGACAGATTAGGACGTACTTCATCCGGAACTGCCATGATGGAGCGTTCATCGCCGAGGTCCTGAAACAGGTGGTCAGGAACGAGACGCCAGAATCCTACGGGCTCATCTTCGAGACGTGGATGTCAGCGATCCCGCACGGCATCGACCCAAAGGACATCGTGCCACCTACGCTGGATCCAAATGCGAAGGAAGCTTTGGTTGGACTGTACAGGGGAAAGGAGCAGTTCCAGCTGCTGCAGACCTTCCACCGCGACGAGCATGACAACAAGATCATCTTCGAGGGTGAGGTTCAGAAGCTCGCCGGCGAGGTCAGGGCCGGGAGAACGGAAACCGAAGGAATCAATGTCCCAATCCACGATCCAACGCGAGATTATATACAGTAGTTCCGAGTTACGCACGGTTTTAGTCAAGTCACTTCAGGCATTTTCATGATTAGCTCGATCAGGAACGTCTTGAGCTGGATTACTTTGATTGTTGTTGTGGTGGTGGTATCCTCGCAGCTCTGCTCGTTGTTATAGAGAACCCATGCGTTATACATGAGGCAGGCGAACAGGAAGTAGAACAATCTGATTGTATAGTTCCTCGATGTCGTCTTCATGAGGAACTGGTTGACTGACTCGTAATTCGTTCTTCTCGCGGTAGGTCCTCTTCGGGGCGGCTCCCTTTTCAGAATTTGGGAGCCGCCTCTGTCTTGGAGTGTAGATAGACAGACTGTCCTGATCAGAGTGCAAAAACATGAGTGAGAAGAAATATGAATAGTAGAATGAAGCAAAAGAACCAGAGAATTGGAGTCACCAAGTTAAGGCGTGAGATTACTCATGCCACTGACATGACAAACCCCACAGTTGCCGGAGTAGATCTTGGAGACTTCTCAAGCCTTGCAGCCGTCCTGTCTCCGAGCGGAGATACGATAGACAGAATCGCTTTCAAGATGAGCAGCGAGGGATACCGATTGCTCGCGGACAGACTGCCTGAAGGAACAAAGATAGCTTGTGAAGCTATGGGAATGACCTACCCATTCTTTAGGGCAATGCATGAGCAGTATGGCTTTGACGTCACAGTAGCGAATCCGAAGGAGTTAGCCTGGATCGTAAAGTCAAAAAAGAAAAGCGATAAAATTGACTGCTTGAAGCTTGCAAAGCTACATCAGGTGGGAATGCTGCCAGAAGCTCATTTGCTGACAAGGGAGGAGCAACTCACGAGAGATCTTCTGATACAGAAGGTCAGACTGGGAGAGGATGCACGAAAGGTCAAGCTTCGGATTTTGAGCTATCTCAAACGTGAAGGCGTGAATGAAAAACTTCCTAAGATGAGCGATAACTTCTCTATGACGAGAAGGAATCTGATGCGCTCCCTATCGTTCGGAGATCAAAGGGACATCATAATCAAATCTATGCTGGACAGGCTTGAGTTCCTCGAGGAGCAGTGTCTACCTTTTGAATCAGCCATCAAAGGCTTAGCCAAGCTAAGCGATGATGTCAAGATCATAATGTCGATACAGGGAATCGACTTCTACGTGGCCTCGCTTCTTTCTTCCTACATAGGTGACATCAACAGGTTTCCATCAGATAATCACCTCGCGAGCGCTTTGGGCATTGTTCCTGTGGAAAGACAAAGCTCAGATGTGAAGAAAAGAGGAAGAATGTCAAGAGAAGGTCCCTCAATCGCCAGGTGGGCACTTGGTGTAGCGGCCGACAATGTCAAGGAGAACAACTCACAAATTAAGGCGTACTACGACTTGGCAAAGAAGAGGACGGGCAGAAGCAAGAAGGCACGCGTCGCAGTGATGAGAAAACTCGTGCGAATGTTATACTTCATGCTGAAGACAAGACAGAACTGGAAGTGGCAAGATCCAGAGTTGACCAGAGCAAAGATCGAAAGACTAGACTCAGAGACTGGAGGTGCGCCCTAAAAGTCAACTAGCTCCGGACAGAAACAAAAGAATAGTGGGATTGAGCAGCAGCGCCTAACCACTTAGGGATGCAGTGAGACTCTCTTGCTACTACTATAAAGTGGCAAGGGATGAACTCTTCTGGTTGAATGTGGAGCTCTGCGTCCGCTGAATTTCAGATTGCACAAGCGTAGTGCTTATGGGTGTTTGCGGAAAACGCATGAGCAGGTCTGTTGCTATCCACTTTTGATTTGTCCAAAGGAGCAAAGCTAAAAAGATGAGTGCACCGAGCCCATTGTAGGGCAACCTGTCTGTCGGCAACCGAGACTGAGCGACCTTCCATCCAGAACGAACGATTTACATGGGTATACATCCTGTAGCCTGTTTCGATTCCCCAGCGCTGGTTGTACAGATGCAAGATCGTTTGTGATTTGTACGGCAGGTTTGTTACAAAGAGATACATGTGGTTCTTTTTCTTGTCGTAGGCAGCTACGACCTCGAAAGACACCTGCTTATTGCTGCCGGACAGCAGAGGCGGGGAACCCTTGCGCTTCTTTAATTTGAGAGTGTAAGGGAAGCGCTTCCCATCTTGCATCTCCATATTTTTTGTCTTGCGGTTTTCCGGCATCCGGATGATGTGCTTGAGACCGTTCTTCTCGAACTCGGCTTTCATCGCCCCAATCATCTCGCCGCTGAAGAATCCAGCGTCGAGCGTCACGTCCTCGATCTTGACTCCGAGCTCCCTGACCTTCTCTAATGCGCGTAAAACGAGCGTGGGAAGGTCGCTTCTCGACTTGATCGGAAGCACCCCGAGCACTAGCCTCTCTCCATCTACCAAGACTGCTACTGTGAGGAACTGGTATGCGTGGCTTGAGCCATCTTTTGGCTTCGTGCCATTGACCATCTGGGTATTCTTGTATTCGCCGTAGAACATCACGTCCGTCCAGTCGATTGCTATCGACACTCGCTTCCACAGTTTCCTTTGCCTCTTCAGCTTGCTGACGTTCTTCTTCAGCTGCGATTCGAACGCTTCCTTCAACGTTTCCTGATTCTGGCACTTGATGTAGTGGAGTAGAGTGTCTGCAGAAGGTGCTTTGTCGAGCGATTCCGAGACGCCTTCTGCAAAAGCGTTCATGAGCGACGCGTAGATTAGAAATTTTACGTGATCCTTCTTTGAATAGCGTGCCCTCTTCTTGTTGATGGAATACGTCAGGAGCCTTTCGATGTTTCGTCTAACCTTTCTGTAGATTTCTCTCTTTTGCTTTCTGTTGAGCTTTTTCTTCTGTTTAGTACTTCCTTTCAAATGAGGTCGGAAAATACCTCTAATGTGCCTTGGCCTTCAAGGCTGTGTTAATTTCGGCCTTTATCCCGAATTATTGACTCGGAACTACTGCTAGTGAAAACTTCTCAGAACTGAGTAACCTTTCCAGGGTGTCCAAATGCTTTGGTAATGGTTCAATTCTTAGCGCAGTCCAGTCTGTCTTGGAATCACAATCGTAATTATCTCGTTTCAATTTCTCGAGAGACTTCCCAAGTTTAGGCAGGCCTGCTATGTAGACTCTGTCTACCATTATTTAGAATCGACCTCAATTGAGCTATTTGCTGATGACTTAACGTTAAGGTCTCTCGGTCCAGATCTTTTCCAATAGTCTGAAT
>JARCRS010000106.1 GCA_029850555.1 archaeon
TCGTTGATAGATTCAACAAGTCTAGACATATGGATTCCTTTTCTCTCAGGAACAAGATCGATGAAAAGGTCAATGTCCGCAAGAAAATGTTCTTCCTGGCTGCCACTGCTCGCGCGAAGCTTTAGAGCAGCCTTGAGCCCCGAGATTCCCACTCTGTCGATTGTTTCTTTGACTTTCGGACTGAGATCCTGAGTGTCCTTTTGGCGTTGCTGTTGATGTTGATCTGGTCTTATCGAGCTCGAAAATTCGCTCAAAAGATGGTCGTTCCTAAAATAAAAGCTCTAGATCTCGCCATAAAAATAATTCCATCAGAAAACTCAGATCAATCAAGGGGAGATTTGGATGGCCTTAATAGTAATATGCTTCGAAGGGAGGCGATAAAAGCTTCGTTATGTATTGCCAGGCTGATTCCGGTGTCTCAAAATACTTCCACTCTTCCTTACCGCCTGGAACGTATTGATTTAACGACTTGTCGAGGATTCTTTCTTTGATTGTGACACATATCTTGTCTTCACACTTTGTAATGAAGACAAAGCTCTTGCCAGGATGATCAGGCACGTTAGCGGAGAATCTGATACCCTCATCAAGGTCTAGGCCCCAGACCAAAGTTTTGAGTTCATCAAGCTGCGCGATTTTTCTCTCGCCGTAGCCGTGCTTGCTTCGTCTGGATTGTCTTGATTCACTTTGACTCAATATATCCCACGGTCACTTTCAATACTTGCACGTTGATAGAGTGTAGAAGAAAGGCTAATAATTACTTTATGAATCTCTCGACCTTACTTCGACACGTCAGTAGGGAAACCACTAGAAGAAAAACAAGCAGTGTTTCCTACATTCTCCTTGGATTCCTAGTTCACGAAAAAAAGACTCAATAAACTCGGGCTCGAAAACTGGAAGCTTCAAAATCTTGCAATTGTTCAATACATTGAGCGAAAGAAAAGAAGAGCTTCGTCCACGCGACGGATCTACTTTCAGAATGTTTGCATGTGGCCCAACTGTGCAAGATAATGTGCATATGGGTCATGCCAAGACATACATTGCGTTTGATATCCTTGCAAGGTGGCTATTAAAGAACGGATTCAAAGTTGATTTCCTGCTTAATATAACTGATATCGACGACAAGATCTTTGATAGGGCAAAAAAAGAAAATATTCCATACATGGGAATAGCCGATCGATTCTTCAAAGAATTTCTCTCCGATATTGAGACCCTGAACATACAAACAGTCAGTAGAACGGAACGCGTCTCGAACTTTGTGACTGAAGCGATGAGTCTGGTCCAAGGTCTGATAGAGAATAGAAGAGCCTACCAACTGGATGGAAATACTTACTTCGACATCTCAAAGGCGAATAATTTTGGGAAACTTTCTCATCAAACTCAATATCAGCTGAGGATGAAGCAAATAGACGCTGCTCCCGGTAAGAAGAATTCAGTGGATTTTCTCCTTTGGAGAAAAGTCCCTGACACAACAAGCGGGACGTGGGATTCATCTTCACTTGGGAGAGGAAGGCCTGGCTGGCATATCGAAGACACAGCCATAGCTTTCTCAGTATTTGGAGCTCCTTACGATCTTCACGGTGGAGCGACTGAGTTGATATTCCCTCATCACGAGGCCGAACTTGCCCAGGACGAAGCAATCTCAGGAGAGATTCCATTTGTATCCCATTGGATGCACACCGGTCTTCTTTTGAATCATGGAGAGAAGATGAGCAAGAGTCTTGGAAACGACGTCAAAATCCAAGACGCGCTGAAGAGCTGGAACTCTGATCAAATTAGGTTTTATTTCCTAAAAAGGCACTATAGGGACAGCTACGATTTTGAGCCGCACATGCTCTCTAAAGCTAAGGAGGAATTCGAGCCCGTGATTGAGGCAGCTTCTATCCTTGGGAAGGGACCTGAAAAGTCAGAATCCAGGGCAATTGAAGACAATGAATCATATACAAGATTCGCGCTCGCAATGAATGATGATCTAAACACCCCAAAGGCACTTCAAATTCTCGTCAAGCTCTCGGAAGAGATATTGCGAAAGCGAAACGAGCGCGATTCAAAGATTCTCGGCCCTATTTTTTGGGCCATTGTAGAAACACTTGGCTTCAGATTCTTTTGATGCAAAATGAGCAGATCTGGGCAATCCCTTTTTTCAGATTTACTTGAAAATGAAATAGGATTCCATTTGCTCTTCTGCGACCTGATCAAATCTGATTACTTTTCTCTTTATCATAACAGAAAATTCGCCGAAGACCCGATTTTTAACCACTTTGTAATTAACGCGATGCTTCTTCAAAACGCGACGCCTCTTGATCTTTCCAAAATGAAGACAGTTATACAGAATGCGATATCAACTGCGGAGGAGCTGGACCTTAACACGAGTATTTTCGTTGAAAATTTTTGGCCTAGAGCGTCGCAATTTGAAAAAACTGCTGCCGAGCTTGGATATAGAGTTACAGACAAAATGGAGATCCTGACAAAGAAAGTCCCAGATCGCGCGTCGGTTTCTGAAGGAGTTTCTCAGTTAGAGGTTTCGTTTACGGATGACATTCACACTTGGACAGATGTATTCATGTCGTCGTATTCTGTCCCGGCTTCTTGGCAATCAGAACTGATCAGACGTGAAAAAGCAATTCTTCGAATGAAGAATGCTAAATTTGTGCTCGCAAAATATTTGGAGCGTCCTGTCGGTTGCCTTCTATCCTTCATCCAGCCCGCATCTTATCTTGGAATCTACTGCGTAGGAACAATTCGCGAACAACGAGGCAAGGGAGTCGCTCGGCAGATGCTCTCCTTCTCTGAAACAACCGCTCTAAACGCAGGGTGTAGTTCACTAACATTACAAACTCTAACTTCGGATCATGTTTCGCCTATGTACAAAAAGATGGGATACAAAACAGAGTTTGAACGAGATATTCTATGGGCGCCTATCAGATCCTAGGGCTGTGCCGAATCCAAATTATCTGATTCAATGCTTCAACATGCTGACGTAGTGCTTACGAAACTTCGAGACTTTGGGTGCAATGATAACCTGACAGTACCCTTGATTTGGATTCCTCTTGAAGTAGTCTTTGTGATAGTCTTCAGCAGGGTAGAATGCCGTGAACGGGACAAGCTCAGTTACCAGTGGCCCGCCCCATATTTTCTCATCGCTCACCGCTTTCATAACCTGCTCCGCAGTTTCTTTTTGTTCTTGATTATGATAGAAGATCGCAGATCTGTATTGGGTTCCAACATCATTTCCTTGTCTATTGAGGGTAGTAGGATCATGCACGGAAAAGAAAATTCGGAGCAAATCTTTGTAAGAAATAATCTTTGGATCAAATGTCACTTGAATAGCCTCAGCGTGTCCAGTCGAATCCGAGCAGACTTGTTCGTAAGTCGGATTCTGAAGGCGCCCTCCCGAATATCCAGGTTGTACCTTTTGAACACCCTTTAGTTCAGAAAATACAGCCTCGGTACACCAAAAGCATCCTCCAGCAATGGTTGCAATTTCTGTCATAGCTGCATCTCTTCTTTACTGTATAGTAAGCTACAGCGTCTATTTGAAAATCACTGCGACAGTTCAGGCATCAAGTTTCCAGCGCCTTCTTGCCCCAGACTCAAAAATCGATTGCGGCAGCAGGCGTTTGTAAATAAGCGCTGATTTCTCTTTACCAACCGGGTAGTGAAGCTTCGGAGAATTACTTTGGATAATTTGCAATATAGTCTCTGCTACAATCTTCGGATCTTGCCCTTCTTCTTCATAATGTTTGAGTGTTGCAAGTGCATTCTTCTTGGGCTGTTTGTAGTCTTCGATACGCGCATTAGCAACTTTGGCGGCCTGACCGATGTTTGTTTTGAAAAATCCTGGTTCCACTATCGACACTTTGATTCCCAATTTCTTTGTCTCGTAACGGAGCGCTTCCGTGTAACCCTCAAGTGCAAATTTTGCTGTCGCATAGTATCCTTGGAATGGGACAGCGATAAAACCTGCCAGGGATCCGATATTGATTATCTGGCCACCTTTCTGCCGTCTCATTGTAGGCAGAACGGCATGAACCATTCTCATTACGCCAAACAGATTGGTTTCAAGCTGCATCTTTGCTTCTTCAATTGTTGCCTCCTCGATTGCCCCAAAGAGAATAAAACCCGCATTATTCACAAGGATATCTATTCTTCCGTTGGTTCGTAGAAGCAACTCTTGGATACATGATCTAACAGATTCATCAGAAGTGACATCTAGCCTCAGCATCCGGAATCCATCTGGATCTTGCGCATTAGAAGGGTTGCGGCTAGTTCCAAATACTGTAATGCCTTGAGTGGAAAGGAGCTTTGCTGTCTCCTTACCAAACCCGGAAGAGGCACCTGTGATCAATGCGATCTTTGAGTCGGAAACTCGATTTGTTGGGCTAGACATGTGACGTTTCGCTTGCCTTCTAGGTTACAAGCTCGATCCACATCCCGTTCGGATCCTCAACGTAAGCCCATCGACTGTTTTCCCCTTTCACTTCGCCGCTAATCTTGTACCCCATAGAATTAGCTATTTCAAGAGCGTGATCAAGATCCTCAATTTGAAATGGCAAGTGATCCAAACCTTCTCCCACAACATAATCTGAATAGTAGGGACTGTCCCTCTCGTAATAATTCAGCCCAATTGTAGAGCCTCCATTCTCGCTCTCTAGATTGGCGACTTCTCCTTTTGTAGACACAATCTTTGACTTGCCGGTGAATTTCATACCAAGGAATTTGGTATAGAATTCGATCGATTTTTCAAGATCTTTGACACGGAACCCAACATAGATAGGTTTGGCCCTCATCCTTACACAATCCTACAAAAAAGTTCGTAGATGTAATTTATGCCTTTGTATCATCTACGAGATGGCCATCGATAGTGTGGCAAATCACGTATAGAATCTCTTTTGAGGTAATTGTTTAAAAAATCAACTTGAGTTATTTTATCATAATGCCAACTGCGTTCGTTTTGATAGGAGTCGAAGCTGGGTCTGAGCAGGGCGTCATTGATCATCTTAGGGCTCTTAACAATGTCAAAGACGTCTATCCAGTGTACGGCGTGTACGATATTGTCGCAAAGATACAGGCAAATTCAGAGAGAGAGCTAAAAGAGACGATTACATACAGGCTGAGAGGACTGGCAAAGATAAAATCGACTCAGACCTTGATGATTTCTGAGTGAGTTTGCTAGATCCTCGCACGTAAACTTGACACTGTTTCTTCGCAATCATGAAGTCAGTAGGCTCAAAGAAGTGCCAAAGCCGACGAAAGTTAGCTGCTCTTTCACCGTTGTATTCGGATGACAAAAATGGGCTCGCAGGTTAAACCCAAAGAGCAAAAAGTCAAGAATCGAGATATGTCCGAGTATGGATTTCGATCACTCTAGGATCCAGATCCTCGAATAATTCAGCTGGTCAACAACTCTCCTATCTTGCTGATGTGGACCGATGTGGTATAATCCTTGCTGGCTCGGAGCTGATCTCCATCTGCGGTCACAAGCGGATATTTTCGTTGTCTGGAAAGTACAATGTAGATTGCATCGTAAAACGTAAGCCTGTTTTGGCGGGCCAAGTTCATAGTTTCGGACAATTCAGCTTCTCCAACTTCAAGCAGATTGGGTGCAAGTTTTACTACGAGTCTAGAAAGAGAAGATGCTTGGTTTCGATCTAAATTGGGATTTTTCCAGATGGAGTTGCAGGTTTCGAAGATTATGAGAGATGGTCCGAAGAGCTCCACCTTGCCCTCAATCCACGCTCTTCTGAGTGCTATAGCTTCTTCCTCGTTGGTTTCGCCTTTGTTAAACCATTTGGCTGTAACGCTTGCATCCACCACGAAGGTGTTAGTCATAGCGGCGACTCTCTTTGATAGCACGGGTGGAATCAAAGCCCGGCTTAATTGAGACGAGTATTGAATCAAGCTCACTTATCGCGCGCTTTCTATCGTCAACAACAAGCCTACGCTCTATCGCTCCACGAAGCTCTTGGCTCCAGTTTACGTTGCTGTTCTTCATTTGTTTTTTGAGCTTTTTAGGAACTCTTATTGTAACGAGATCATCGCTCATGTCTATACATTGTATATACGTTGTTAAAAAGATTCCTTCAAAATACTGGAATCACGAAATGAATTATCGTCCTAAATCTAAGGTAGCAATAACAAGGGGCTCGGAGGGACATGAACTCATTTTGGTTCAAGTTCTCTGTCTTATGCCCTCACGGGACAAATTCTACCCTCTCTAGTTTCTCGAAAGCCGGGTCGCCCGTCAGAAATCTGATCCCAGCTTTCAAAGCCAGATGATAGCCCAAGGCATCCGCATAAGATATGTTCAGACCGCGTTTCTTCAATCTAAAACGAAGCCTCATCGAGCCTTTTACCTCGTTAATATCAAAATCTTTTTGATACTTTGAAAATGCCGTAATCACTCGCGAGGCGGCATGGGAACCATGACCTTCGAACATGCGATAGTAAATTTCCATGAGATTTAGTTTTGTAAGAAAGCCATCATTTTCCTCAAAATAGAACCCGTATCTTGGATGGTCGTCGAGATACGCTAGAACAGCGTAGCTATCATAGAAGAAGATGGCCAACTCATTCCCAACCGCGTTTCATTTCATTCTTCTCATGTTGAAGATCTTTGAA
>JARCRS010000107.1 GCA_029850555.1 archaeon
AGCATAAAAAAATCATTGAATGACATCAGACAGGGCCGTTACAAAGACTATCGTAGTGTGAAGCAATTCAAAGCAGAGTTTGAATCAAGAGCTTGACATACTCTGTAAGAGTTGCCAATAGTTTCGAAAGAGATTTGAGAAAACTAAGGCAAGAAGATAGAGGCAGAATTTAGAGGGCTCTCGAGAGTGTATGAGAGCTAAAGGCGTACGTACAACAATTACTTATTTGATCCTTTTGCGTTTAGCTCACTAGATGTAGCCGACAATTTTTTGCGGCGACTTGGAAGACATGCAAGAGAAATTACCTGTCCTCGTCGATTAGAAGCTCCAATGCTCTGACTAGTAAGAGAAAAACAAGAAGGGCACCAAGCGAGTACGGAAGGAGCGTAAACGTTCTGGATGTCACGAAGGTGGAAAGCCCGTAGACTAGAACAAAAACTCCGATTGAGGGAAGAATACTCTCTGCATAGAATGCGAATCGATCTAACCCGTTGAGAAAAGGTGGGAAGTGATTTTGTCTATTACGTTGCAGACATTTTGATTACGCACTAAAGCCAACATGCTTTATACGTAATGTTTATGTGTTTATTACGTATAGAACAAAATATGGTAAATTTAACCATTTCACTCTCTGATGAAACCATTCACAAACTACGAAAGACAGTTAGAGAACGCTATGGGAATAGAAGAGGAGCTCTTTCTGGCCTGATAGAGGAAAGCCTTAGGCAAAAGTTAGACGTGTTTGAGCCATCGGGGCCTTCTCAGACTTTCAAGGCGCTCAAAAATAATCATGTTCTTGCCGAGGCTGAGAATCTTCATACTCTCGCAAAAAAGCTGAAAGAATTGGATGTAAACCCGAGATCAGTGAGAATTGTCTCTTCTAGAAAGTTAGCCCCAATTGCAAGAACGGGCGCTCGTGGGCGAGTGCCTTGAGTGGCTTTCTTGATATTACCCCTTCTGTACAAATTGCCCTAGAGAATCCTCTTTTGGGGAGGATCTATCCTTACGATGATGGTTCTGTGAACGCGATAATTGACAGCGGTTACGAAGGTTTTGTGTTAGTTCCAAAGTCGGTTTTTCAGAAATTGGAATTGAATAGACTTCAGGGCGAAAGGAGAAGTCTAGCACTGGCAAACGGCACTCCTTCCAAAACTCAGGGGACTTTTGCGGTGCTTCTGATACCTCACCTTTCTTTAAAGATGGATGGATTCGTCGAGACACTTCGTGGGGTAGATGAAATCATTGTCGGAGTCGAAGCTTTGGTCAGGATGAATGTGCTTCTTGATTATTGCACTAAAAGCATAAGATTGCAAAAATGCCCGTGAGGATGGAAAACAATCGAGTATTGATTTTACGGTTCTCTGTTTTTGCGCTTACGAGTTTGGATACACTCACCACAATTCGCTATTGTGCCTTCATTGCTTAGGACATACTCCCGATAGTGTGACCATCATTAAAATTGTTGATTGTTGTCCTATACCGGAATTTATTAGCAGTAGAAGAATGATTACAGCTATCGCGAAAGATATCTCCTTGGCATTTCCCTTAATCAATTTGAGAATTCCTGCCTTCCTGCACGAATGCCGCTAAATTTGTCGTGCCAGCTTGGGGCGTTGCAACGGCAATAGGTGTCCTTTTCATCTTTCTTCCGTCGCGGAACTCGAATATCTCCTGCAAAATTTTCATTATAACAGAAAGCTCAAACAGTATTAGTGTAACAAGAAGCATGATCGAAACAGTCAACGAAAAGGAGCCGAAGATTGCCGATACGAGGATGAACACACCTTCCAGGATCAAGTAGTAGAAGATACCCCTTACGATTCCCAAAACAATCTTGAGCGGTCCCTTTATGGTCAAAGGCTGTTTGACCGCGCGGTGAGCTATTTTGACTATAAGCAGTGCAACTATTACGACAATCCGATGACTATGAGGCCACAGGTCACAGGCCTGCATATTACAACGGTTATGGAATAATATCGCACCAGAGAGCTTCTTTTGTTCATTCCAGGGGGAGGCTTTCTCTTGTCTTGATTTTCACGAGTAATTTTTTCTTAGACATCGCGAGATAACAGGATCCACAAGAACGTACAATCCGCGGCCGGCAGACTTGATGACATCGAACTTTACGAGTTGATCGAGATAGAATTGAAGATAGTTCTGAGTTTTGTGCACTCTCTTCGCGATTTCGGATGCCTCAATTGGACTTGGGGCAACCGCCATCTCCCTAACGATCCTTTTCAGCATCGAGCCGCCTTTGGCCGTGGTGAGATCTTCGGCTAGGACGTAGTTCGTGTATATGTAGAGCGTTCCCGCCGGAGGGGATATCAAGGCCTCAAAGATGTTCTGGGGCGGGGTTTTCCCATCCCATTCCTGAGCCATCACAGTGAGATAGAATGGATTGCCACCCACTATTTCCACGACTTCACTAGCGCAGGCCGCAAGTCCGTCCTCCTTTCCTTCGTTCTTTCTTGGTCTATATTCTGGGTTTCTGCTTTTGAATACAGTAATGAAGAGCTTCAGAGCGTCAGAGACTTCAAGGTCTTTCACGTCTTCAACCATGAAGTGTTGGTAAAGAGGAGAGTCTTTGCTGTCAAGCATGTTTCTCAGCATATGAACCCTAGATCCGCTTATCACGTGGACCACGTTCCCTCTCCTTTGAAGAACTCCTCTGTAGAGACTGATGACGTCCCTGATTCCTGCAAACTCGTTTAGTTTTACTAGGTCCTGAAACTCATCGAGCATCAGTACGACGCGTTTTCCTGATTTCTTTGCGACCACGTTGGCTGTCTTGAACACAGATCTGAACTGCTTGCCGTAATCACTAGTCTTCCTGTCTTTTCCCTCACCGAAATGAATTTTGGGAGTTATTGTCCCATCTGGAGAAACCTCGACGCCAACTTCCTCGACCGAGCCGACTACGTCCGAGATCTTCTGTATGACAAGTTTCTTTGCTTCAGACAGTTTGAGTTTCGTTCGCTGGAATCTGCTTATCTGATTCCTGTACTCTTGCAAGATCTCCGCTTCGAGGTCGGTCAGAAAAGACTCTGGGTCTGCCATCCTCTCCTTTACGTCAAAGTAGACCACGACAAGCCCTTTATTCTCGAGCTCTTGTTTTACCTTGTCTAGAATCGAGGTTTTCCCTATCCTCCTGTATCCTATGAGCGCGAAGCCAGGTTGAATAGATGGATTGCAAATATCTGTGACGAGCTTGTTTACTATCACGTTTCTATCTATGAGAAATTCAGGAGGAGCGGGTTTTCCTACGAACAAAGAGGTCGTCAGATCTGCGAAGGAATTAAATCAAGTGCTTTATAAAGCATTTGCTATAATCTCGAGTTCCAATAGGACCCAGAGCTTGGCATAGTCCGAAAGAAAATACGAAATGAACAGGCAATAAAGCAGGCGATTTATAAAGCAAGTCCTTTAATGTCAGACTTTGCTCTGAAAACGAATTTCACTTGGGATTCGTCCGCTTGTCCCGTTTGATCTATAAAAATTCCGCCTGACTATAGCGCGCAGGACTCCGATTATGCTGACTTGTGAAATACTGCACGGCTTATGATCCACTTCTTCGTCGGCGGATCATGTCTTTGAACTTCGATTCGATAAAATTAGGAGTTACCAGTTATCCCTAACCTTGCAAATTTAAAGAAATCTCGCAGCTCCATGCTCTATCATGTCGATTCAAATCGTTCGCCCACATCATGGAAAGCAACGAGACAACGGTTGGCAATTTGTCTCGACAAGACACTGCTCCAAATACTCGCAAAAGTAGCTTGCAAAATTTCCAAAACGCCCACTTTTGGATGATCATCCCAAGCTTAAGGCGGGAGCATCCCTTTTGCTCGCCTCTATGAACCATCTCAGAAACTGCCTTGTCGTAGCTCGAGCTAACGATTTGGTATCCACAGGAATGGCACCATCCAGATCTAAAACAATCGAGTCACAATCAAGCTCTTCCATGGATTTTCTAATCTTTCTATCGTCATTGCCCGGGACGAAGAGCTAGCTTCTTAGAACCATTTGCGTATTATGGATCTGATTATGCTTTTATTTATTGAATAACGACAAGGCAAAACAATGTCTAGTTCTTACAAGACTCAAGTAGAGCAAAGAGAAAAGGATGGTCCTTTCTACGAGGACTTCAAAGTGGGAGAGGTCTTACGTCACTCGGGTGGCCGTACAATAACAGATACTGATAATATTTGGTTCACTCTACTAACATGCAACACAAATCAGATACATTACAACAAGGAATACACCGAGAAATACTTCGCGAATTCTCCGTTCGACGGAAGATTAGTAGTGAATTCATTGCTTGTCCTCTCTACAGTTCTTGGTCTCAGTGTAAATGACACGAGCAAGAATGGAATTATGCTTGGAATGCGCGAATGGAAGGTTACAAATCCCACATTCGCGGGAGATACTGTTCACGCCGAATCAGTGGTAATTGCAAAACGAGAATCAAAATCCCATCCCTCCATGGGAATCGTAACTGTAAAGACAAAAGGGTTCAAACAAAAGGATACCGAAGTAATGGAGTTTGAGCGCTCATTTATGGTTAGGAAGACCAATGCTGAATGGAAATGACATGGAAGCTAGTTTGTCGGGACTTGAAGAACAGATCCGGTAAGAAGCTCGGTCAACTCCTGGACACTTGTCAGCTTATGGAGATCTAGGACTGTCTGGGCTATAGCAGAGCAGAAACATTCTTTTTCAATAAGCGCGAAAGCCTTTAACGGAACTCAATTTTGGGCGCTATCCTTTTGACTCTCGTATTTGCCGGCGTGAAATAGGACACTTTCAGCTTGAGAGATATAAAGTCATTTCTTAACGCGGCCGTAGCTGGTGCAGCAGCGACTTTCGATTCTGGGTTATCCTCTCAGTGTATCCTCGGACTTACAAATTATGGATTAACATCTAATCAGGCGAAGGTCTATCTGCTTTTGCTTTGCGAAGGACAAGCTATACCTGTAAGAGAAATCGCAAATGCTCTAAACTTACACAGAGTGGATGTGTACAGGAAACTGCACGAGCTGGAAGAATTGGGCCTAGTGGAGGCTTATCTTGATTCCCCAAAGAAGTACTCGTCACTCGACCCGCATTTCGCGATCTCTATCCTCATTAACAGGATGGAACGCAGATTGAGTTTTTTGAAAAAAAATGGTAGACAGCTCGAAAGAGCGCTAAACAAATATGCTGCGACTCATCACTATAGCATACCTTCAATCAAGGATGGAGATGATACTAGTTACAAACTCGTCATAGGTAGAGAAAAGTACTACAAAGAGATCCTAAGGTTGGTACACAAGTCCAAGAAAGAGATTCTTCGAATAATTTCATCAAATGGCGTGAACAGAACATTCCTTCCAATATACGGATTGTATCCGGAGTACAAGCTTGCTAAGCAAAGGGGTGTTTCAATACGGATGATTACAGAGGTCACAACCTCGAACTATAGCAATGCTAAACGCCTGTCAAAAGTTCTCGAGCTGCGTCACCTAGATGATGTGCACCTGAGATTTGTGGTACTAGATCGCTCAATAACTATGCTTAGCGCGAGATTCGATGAAGGAAGCATGTCGGCTAAGACCAGCGCTGATAATTATTTGTTATTTAGAGACATCCGTTTCTCAGAATCGATGAGGTTTTTCTTTGAACACTTGTGGACTATTGCAAGTCCTTGGAATGATGTGGAGCAGAGAATATCTCCACAAGCTTTGTGTAGGTAACAAGTTGTTACACTGCCTTCTTTAAATAGAGCACTCTAGGAGTTCAGGTAATCTTGCCTAACTCAATTCGGTTAGATGAGATCTCGCCTGCGACATACCATGGTCTGCGAGCAAATGTTGAAGAGGACGCTTCAATAACTGAGCTTGCTTCCTCGATCGCGAAATTAGGCGTTCTTCACCCACTCATAGTTAGAAAGGGAAAAACGACTTTTCCGAGCTACGAAATAGTGTGTGGTCATAGAAGGTATGTTGCATGCAAAAGACTCTCATTAGAAACAATTCCTTGCATAATATCTGACCTCAATGATCGCGAAGCACTTGAGGTTGCTTTGGCTGAAAATATTCAACGACAAACACTTAATGCTGTCGAAGAAGCTGAAGCCTTCAAACGATATTTAGTCAATTTCGGCCTCCGAAGTATTTCAAGTCTTGCAAAGAGAATTGGAAAAAGCGAGGAATACGTTTCACATAGGTTGCTATTGCTCGGTCTTCCAAAGCCTGTTCTCGATAGCGTTAGTAGGCGCCTACTGAAAGTAAGCTGTGCCACGGAGTTGATTTGGCTAAAGAAAGGCGAAAAGCAGACTGAGCTTGCGAATGAAATAATCGCAAATAATATGTCCTTCAGAGAGACACGATTTGCTGTAAAACAGATTAAGAAAAATGGGCTTTCAACTTCACAAATTGTTACAAGGACTTTGGAAAGGCGAGGCCTGAATGGAGAGAGAAATGCCGACAAGGGCAATCCGAGTCCAACTGATCCTTGGCCATCTTACCGATTTGATAACGAGTCGAGTCCGATTGAGCTCCATCTGCTTGATCATGTCGTGTTAATATTGAGGAGTTGTCTTACAGGCCTAGATGTGGTAATAGACAAATGTAGCGACCCTCAGATGAGGAACCTACTTGTAAAAGAACGACGATGTGTCCACACATCTCTTGATTCGGTGATCAGTGAGAAAGTAAAAAGAAAGAAACAAATCATTGGAGATTCTCAAGATTTCAGTCATGGAATCACCGCGAGTTTAATATCCGTCATGCGTTGAGTGAGCGCCATCGCTGCCCTTGAATCTAAGCTAAAGAACAAAAAAAGATAGATGTGTCAACTTCATGATAACTAGAAAAATTGCAGAATTTGTATGCTCAACCAACTACGATGACTTGCCTTCAACCATTGTCAATTGCGCTAAACGTGGGATACTTGACTGCTTAGGAGTAACAATTGCAGGATTCACCGACAAAAATAGTGCTGCAATCAGAGAATATGTTATTGAACAAGGAGGCAAAAGCGAATCGACGATATTGGGTACAGATACAAAAGTTCCTTGTGTTAATAGCGCATTGGTAAACGGCTACGCCTCACACATTCTTGATTATGATGATACCAGTTTCACAATGACGGGACATCCCAGTGTTATTTCCTATCCACCAGCCTTGGCGGTGGGAGAAGTCACGAATGCAACTGGAAAGGATTTCATTACTGCGTATGTCTTGAGCTGCGAAGTCGCATGTAGACTAGCGGATGCTTTTACAGACAAGCAATATTCTAAGGGTTGGCATAACACGGGAACAATGGGAACTTTTGGCGCAACTGCCGCCGCAGGTAAATTGATTGGCTTGGATGCTGAACAGATGGCCCACGCATTTGGAATAGCTGCTTCTATGTGCGCTGGGATCAAAAAGAATTTTGGCACGAGCTGCAAGGCCTATCATGTAGGTCAATCATGCTCCAACGGAGTTAGGGCGGCTATTCTAGCTAAACTTGGGCTTACTTCGTCTTTCGAAATCCTAGAAGGGAAGGGAGGGCTCGCCGATTTGTTATCTGGCGTACTCGTCAGTGAGAAGCTTGACTCTCTAGGAGCCCCTTTTACTATAGAGGAGCCAGGATACTCTATGAAACTGTATCCTTCCTGCGCATTTACTCATTCTGCGATAGACGCCGTACTTCAATTGAGGCGAGAACATAATGTTCTAGATAGAGATGTAGCACTAGTGGAAGTCGGTACATCATACGCTGCCGTTGATACTTTGATCTATAGCTATGTTGAAAATGGCTTTCAGGGAAAATTTAGCATGCAATTCTGCATCGCAGCCGCGCTGACGTTCGGCCAAGTTACCATATCAGAGTTTAGCGATGCGATTTGTAAAAACCCTCGGGTTCTTTCTCTAATGAAACGGGTGAAGCTTTACCCAGATCCAAGCATCTCTTCCAAGGGTTACTCAGACAATGGAGCGACGGTGAAAATTACTTTGAACAATGGACAGACTCTGAAGAGCTACGTTGCACGCCCGCAGGGAGATCCTTCGGCACCGCTTACCAACTCACAATTGAATGAAAAATATGCATCTTGTTTGAACTACGTGAATGCGAGTCGATTGTCAAAATCAACTCTTGAATCAGTAATGCGGTTGGAGTCCCTCACGAGCTTGAGATCCTTTGTGAAACAATTTAATTTTGCAGGGTAATGCTTCGCAATTGCGATTACTTGTCTTCAAAGAATATCAGCAGTGAATCAAACTTGTCTTTTTCATTGTAGTCTAATTAGAAAAAATTATGCGTGGCCGTAATTCAAATGTTTAATAGCCAGCTCAAGGTCGCGAAGATCAATGCTAGTCACGAACAATAGGCGAGCTCTTTCTCGAGTCATACTTGCAATAATAGTTGCCATCGTTGTTGTTGTAGCTGCGTTTGGCGCAGTTTTGTTAACTAATCCAGGCATTCTAGGAGCATCTAGCACAACATCTAGCGGCAACCTCGTCCAGCTTGCTCAACAAGAAGGTAGTCTATCGCTAGTAGGCGGGCCCGCAACGCCGTGGTGGAATGCTACGACACTAGCGTTTGAGAAAGCATATCCGGGCATCAAAGTAAGTTTTGTCAGACAGGCCGCTGGAGAGCTTGGAACCACGCTTCAGGCTCAGTTTGCATCAGGGCAAATAACATACGACGTAGCAATATTTTCAGCTCCTAGTCCTCAATATGTTGCCGCCCTAAACAATGGTTGGCTTGTTTCATACAAATCACCTTCCTTGGCGACTTACAAATGGTCGAGCACATTTGTGGATCCGCAATACAGAAGTGTAGCCGTGTCCGCTTGGGCTGGGACTGTTTGGATTTACAATACCAAAGACGTTCCTAGCAATATGGTTCCGCATAGCTGGGAAGACATCACAAATAACATTACTTTCTGGAAAGGCAATTTGGGTTTGAATGATCCGCGCTTTGGTGGCTTTACTTGGTATGAATATTACGAGAACATATGGCTACCATACGGTGTATCTGCTTTCCAGAATTTAAGTAAGATCAATCCGACTTATGTGAGCACGGTAGTAACAAGTGCTAATGATGTAGCATCTGGCACACTGTATGGGGCATATACATCCGATGCAGCAGTATTCAGTCTGATTCAGCAGGGAGCGCCAGTCGCTTTAGCCTATCCGTCGTCGGGTCAGCTTCCTCTGCTTTGGGAGGCTGGAATCTTAAAGAGTAGTCCTCATCCATACGCGGCGGAGCTATATATGGACTGGATTACATCGTCCGCCGGTCAGACTGTTGGCGTCCAGCAAGGTTTAGCATGGAGCCCATTGCTTCAGAACATGACACCAGTAGCAGGCATACCTGACATGTGGACTGCGCCAGGATTGATTACTCTCAATGCAACTCAACAAACACAAGTCAACAATGCGTTCGCTTACAACTCAACGTTGGGAGTGATTACAAACGCACTAGGGCTCCCGCCATCTTCATAGCCACAAACGACACCTATGATTGTGAGGGACATGAATTGAGGGCCTTGCATAGAATCCGTCCAATTCACCTCATTTTCTTTGCAGTTTTTTTATAGTTATTTTACTGGCTGCGGTTCCACTTGCCCTAATAGTTGCTTCTAGCTTCGCGAATTCACCATTTAAGTTCTCATACTTCTCTCTCAGTAATTATTTTAGTTATTTCAGCTCAAGCGCATCAATTGGCAATCTCTGGAACTCGCTACTGATTGGACTGAGCGCTGCTTTCTTTGGAACTCTTGCTGGTCTTGTGCTAACGCTGCTAATAGACAGGACTGATATCATTGGAAGGATGTATGCCAGGTTTATCATAGTCGTTCAAATTGCGATTCCTCCATACATACTAGCAATGGCTTGGCAGCTGCTTGCCGGCCCAAAGACGGGAATCTTGAATGTACTATTTGCAAACGTACTGGGAATAAGTAACTTATTCAATGCTTTTTCTTATACCGGAATAATCTGGACACTCACTCTTTTCCAGATTCCATTAGCTTATCTCATCCTACGTTCTTCATTGAAGTCAATTGACTTTGCTCTTGAGCAGCAGTCCTTGACTACAGGCGCAAGCATGGTAAGAACACTACGACGAATTACATTACCGCTTCTTTTACCAAGCCTGATTGCAAGTTTTCTCCTTACTTTCGCAATTTCAATAGAGGAATTTACGATTCCTCTTATCTTGGGTACTCCTGCTCATATAAACACACTCGCTCTAAACATCTTCCTAGATTTTTTCGTTTTCTTTCCCCCGAATTATGGTCAGGCTGTAGTTTCATCAGTAGTATTATTCGCAATAGCTGGACTGGTCATGTTGCTATATTACAAAGTGATAGGGCGTGAGAAGAGATTCGTTACCGTTACTGGTAAAGGATTCCAAGTAGGAATAATCAGACTGAAGAAATGGAGAAAAACTGCTACAATTCTTTTATTTTTCTTTCTTACATTCTCAATAATTCTCCCTATCACGATAATAGTCTTGAACTCTTTTCTCCCTGTATGGACCGGTTCGATCACAGGTTTCACTTTTTCAAATTATGTCCTTGTATACACTGAGATAGGCTTCTCCAGCGCGATTACAAATTCAGTTGAGCTTGCCGTGGTTACTTCACTGCTTCTTGTTGGAGCTGGTCTACTCGTTTCTTATTTGCTTCATAGAACACAAATTCCAGGTAGAAAGGCTATGGACATGGTAATTACACTTCCAATCGTGGTTCCAGGTATAATTTTTGGGCTGAGCATGTATCTGACTTGGGTGATCCATATACCGCTAATGCTTGTAGGTAGTTTATGGTTGTTAGTGATCGCTGTATTCTCCCGATACTTGCCCTATGCGGTGAGAACTATATCAAGCGGTTTCCTGTCAATTGAGAAGGAGCTCGACCAATCTTCGCTAGTTAGCGGCTCTTCTCCAATCAAGACATTCTATAGGGTCACTTTTCCATTGATGAAAGGGAATATGGTAGGGTCGCTATTGATAACTTTCGCCAACATTATGCGGGATGTGAGCTCTGTACTGTTCGTTTACACGAGTACTAGCCTTGTACTAGCACCAGTGATGCTTTTTACGTGGTACGAGGAAAGCTGGCAGACTACCAGTGCGATGGCCGTTATACTTATCGCAATCTCTTCAATAGCTATTGTACTCAGCGAAAAATTTGGACAAACATCATTGTTTGGTGGTCGTTCATAGTTGTTTGCGTTCATGAAACCTTCGAGCAACTTCAGTTCAAAGAGAAGGTCAAATTATGGCATCTATTGAAATGAACAATATTGTTAAGCGGTATGGCTCTTTGGCAGTTGTCAATAATGTCTCCTTTGTTGCTAATAGTGGAAAATTTGTCACCCTACTCGGTCCAAGTGGATGTGGGAAAACAACGCTACTGAAATGTATAGCAGGACTGGAAACTCCAAGCAATGGCAGCATAAAGATTGGTGAATCAATTGTATTCTCAAGCGAGGCGGGTATTTTCATTCCTCCAAATAAGCGAAAAATTGGAATGGTTTTTCAGTCATACGCACTTTGGCCGCATATGAACACTTTTGATAACATCGCCTATGGACTAGCTGAAAGAAAATGGAATAAAGAGCGCACAAGGGACAGGGTCAGAGAAATAATGGCACTGCTTAATCTACAAGACCTAGAGCAAAGATATCCCTCCCAGCTGAGTGGCGGCCAACAACAACGAGTCGCTCTCGGAAGAGCTATCGCATATCCATCTGAATTGCTGCTTCTCGATGAGCCTTTAAGTAATATTGATGCGAAGTTGCGAGAGAAAATGAGATTCGAGATAAAGGAAGTACAGAAGAAGATCGGCGTTACTACTATCTATGTTACTCACGATCGTAGAGAAGCCTTGTCGATGTCGGACCAGATAATCGTTATGTCGGATGGAGAACTAGTCGCTCAAGGCACCTCCACGAATCTATGGAATGATCCGCGTTCCGCGTTTGTTGCTGACTTCTTAGGACTTGTGAATGTATTTGAAGGAACTGTTGCAGGGAAGATGGAAGGTCACATGATTGTAAGGACAAAGAATGGCCTTTCAATTAAGTGCGAAAGCTCAACAGAATTTGAAGTTGGTCAGCAAGTCGAAGTCTTTGCGGATCCATATAATGTGGAGTTCTTGAGTGAGAATGCAACACCCCAATCAGGAAATGTTTGGAAAGCAGAAGTCTGTGGCAAAAGTTTCATGGGCAGCGAGACAGATTATGAAGTGGTGATTGAAGACAAGAGGCTCTTTATTAGATCGAGGCACAATGTTTCCGTAGGAAACGCTCTAATAAAAATTGATCCAAAGGCTTTGATAGTGACTAAACAATGAAAATGGTTGTGTGCGATTTCTCTAGATTGCACTTTAACATGTGACACTTCCGCCTAGCGGAATGGTCCGCACTAGGAACGTTCTCTTCTTGGATGATTTGCTTGGTGCTTAGCAAAGAAGTCTCCTTAATACTGTTGTCAAGAGCACTAAGGACCTTCCCCTTCGGATTCCTAGCAGTGTTGCTACCGATCTATCTTGCCCCTTTAGGTGCTTACTACTTGGGATTGTTCTTTTCGTTCTCTTTTGTCTCTAGCGTCTTTCTTTTGTTGATTCTTAGTGTACGCGGTAATAGAATTCAAATGAGAATTGTTCTCATTGTTCAATCAATAGCCGTTTCTGTGACTGTGGCTATACTCGCTAGCACAAAGCAACCCCTCTTGATTATCATTGCTTCGCTTATCTGTCTAAATGGATGGGGTATTGGGGGAGGAAGTGGAAGTGGCTCCGGACCATATGGGACTGCGTTTAATGTTTCCCTAATCGAGAGATCTGATGTAAAATCACGTACCGAGATCATCAGCCTTGGATCAATGATCGGATCCCTATCCTTTTCTGCTGGCGCATATTTTTTGAATGTAATACAGGTTCCAGACCAGCAAACTCATGAAGTTTCTTCTAGCTTGTCGCGCTCAACTATTCAATTGCTCTTTGTAATTTCCATAGTCATGTTCCTCGCGGCAATTGTTCCTCTGCTCTTCACACGGAATCGGCTCGCTCTCAAAGACAAGGAAATCTCGCAAATAGAACCTAGTAAATGGGGAGAGATAGTGACAATACTCAGACGATCATATGCTTTTCTTATCGCCGAGTTCTTAAACGGGCTTGGAAATAGTCTATACGTTCAACTTCTCCCTTTGTGGATGTTCTTGCGTTTTGGTATCTCTGTGGGTACGGTGGGTCAGATATTTGCCGTCGCCGGAGCTATTACTGCCTTTATGATACTCTTTTCTCCAAAATTGGAGACAAGAATTGGAAGTATTAGGGCAATCTCCTTTGCACGAGTGTGCGTGGCCCTTGCGCTTGTAGGCATAGCGTTTGCTCCAATTTTTGCAATAGTGCTCGTCCTCTATTTCTCAACACTGATACTTTCCAGAATTTCCTCACGCATACAGCAATCTCTAGTTTTCAGGATGACTCCTGAAAAAGATTGGTCTAGGACGTTTGGATCTATCGGAATGGTCTACCTCATCGGCGCAACAATTGGTCCAGTCATCGGAGCCTTTCTCCTTCTAGATGTCAACAGCGCATTACCTTTCTTGTTCGCATTTCCGCTTATTCTCATTAGCGGCTTGGTATATTGGATTGGATACAGAGCAATGCGCTCCGTAAGCAGTCACTGATTAATTTTTTCAGCTTGTCAGCACGCGGAACTCTAATCTTCTATGTATTCTATCTGTTGATAATTTATGTCAGTTCTTGTGATAAGCTCTACAAGCTCCGAAATATTGTTTGACTCTTCGAGTCTCTTAATTAGTCCTGCAATCTTTCTGGCCTGTTCAGATGAAATAATTCCTTTTGTGTTTGAATAGTATTTGTCTTCTACTTCTTGAGAAGTGGCAGGATTGTCCTTCGTTCCCTTCGAGTTGTGCAAATAATGGTCGTACCTTTCCTTATTTGTTTTGATCACTATGCGCGATGGCCAGAACTCTTTTGGGTAATCCGGCCATTCATTATTCACTCTGTACCTGATTTTCTTAGCAATGTCTAATATTGCTGGGTCTCTTACTGCTTCTTCAGTAAATTCATCTAGCCCTACTTTGTCCCTAGCGAGCACTGCCGCGATGCAATATTGGCCGCTAAATTTTGCATCATAAGGAGACTTTGGTGCTAGTTTTTCAATTTGAGGTTCAAAGATGTAGGTCTTCCCGGGATGCACATCAACAACTATTTCTTGGATGTCATTGGTATCGATGACATAATTATCTTTCAGGAACTTTGCACATTGGATCATTGACTGCATGTACTGGCCTGTTGGATGCAATTTTATCGTGGAATCAAGGAAGTGCCAGTCTACGCCTAGTTGCTTTTTGACATTGTTGACATCGTAAGGTCCAGTTCCTATATGCGCTTTGTAGAATCCAAATTTGCCTTCAAGAATTGTCAGCGCACCCTTGTACCCATTTTCTGACATTTCAGCAGCAACAATTCCGGCATGTGATGACCAGCCAGGATGTAATTTCTTTATCCATGATTTTCCCGCTTGCCATTCTGCTAGACCCGAAGCCATTGATCCCGCAAGACCGATAGTGTTGGATATACGGGATGAGGATTGTCCAAGAATCTTTGCGCTCACAACAGCTGCGCCAATTGTACCACAGATTCCCGTCGGGTGCCAGAAATAAGAGCGCAGGTCTTTCGGCGATGCTTCTGCTACGCGAATCGCTATTTCTTGTCCGACTGCCACAGCTTCGATGAGGCCTTTACCACTGAGATTTTTTCTCTCGCCCATTGCGATTGCGGGTGGTATCGTTATGCAACTTGGATGAACCGCGGAGACTAGATGACTATCATCATAATCTATTCCGTGCGCAAGAGATGCGTTGACAAAAGCTGCGTTGTGGGCAGGAACGGCGTCGCCATATCCCAAGACATGGCTTTCCTGAACTCCACTCCAACCTGCGACCATGTCACGCAGCGCTTTAGCATAGCTAAAAGTAGTGCACCGCAAACCTATTCCTATAACATCCAGTATTCTGAGTTTAACATGGCCTGTGATTTTGCTGTACGTCGCAGAATCCATGGCGTCGAGATCAAACGAGGAGACAAATGTTCCAAGCTCTTCTGCTAAAGTCATGATTCAAGACATTTGCTTTCCTTGATATATGCATATGAATTCTGAAATTGCACCAGCTTAACGCCGAACTTCTAAAGCAATTTCTATCAAAGTTAGCAATTCGTCAGTCTGATTATATTATTTTTATAAGCGTCTATTGGGATGCAAGTCTTGAATCCATTGCAAAAATCAACTTGGCAATTTGATCCAGCCACACTTGAAGTGTTCGCAAACGCTGTTCTATCAATTTCTGAAGAGATGGGTGCGTTACTGATCCGAACGGCCTACTCGCCTAATATTAAGGAGAGACGCGATTGCTCATGCGCCTTGTTTGATTCAAATGGAAAATTGATTGCGCAAGCCGACCATAACCCAATTCATCTGGGCGCTCTCATTAGCATCGCAAAAGAGATCGCCCAGCGATACTCCGCCAATGATCTCAATGAAGGAGACGTATTTTTAGCTAATGATGCATATCATGGCGGAGGAACACATCTGGTTGATGTCACTGTTGCCTCGCCGGTTTTCTTTGAGGGAAAACTTGTGGGCTTTGTTGCAAGCATGGGGCACTGGCCAGATGTTGGAGGAAGAATACCTGGAGCGGGAGGAGCTTTTGGTGCAAATGAAATCTTTCAGGAAGGTTTGCGTATTCCACCAGTTCGCATAATGGAAAAGGGGAAATTAAGAAATGACGTTTGGGAACTACTGTCTCTTAACATTCGTTTCTCAGATGAGAGGATGTTTGATTTCAAGGCACAAATTGCTTGCAATAATCTTGGAATAGCTCGCTTGAAAGAAGTGTTTACCAAATACGGAATAGAACAAGCGAACTTTTACACAGCGAGAATTCTTGATTATACTGAGGAGAAATTCAGGAGCGCGCTACTGGATATTCCTGCGGGAACGTACTCAAACGTAGTTTACATGGATGATGACGGTATATCGGACACGCCTGTTAAATTGAGCACAAAGATCACAATCAAACACGGGAAAAGACCCTCAATTTTATTGGATTTCTCAGGAAGTAGTCCTCAAAGAAAAAGTGCGATTAACCTAGTTTATCCTGCTCTTTTGTTAACTGTTTACTATGTATTGAAAGCAATGGTAGATCCTACGATCTGGGCGAATTCAGGATACCACAGGGCAATAGAAATTATAGCACCTGAAGGTAGTATTGTAAATGCCAAGTCTCCTGCGCCAGTTTCATCCAGAATAACAACATGCCAAGCATTATCCGATGGAATAATCGGAGCTTTAGCTAAAGCAGTTCCGCACAAAGCTATTGCAGGGTGTCATTGGGTTACTTCTATGTCCTTCAGTGGTTATGACCCAATTAGAAAGAAAAATTTTGTGTATATTGAATCTCTTGGCGGAGGCAATGGAGCACGATCTAACAAAGATGGATTAGATGCAGTTCAGACTCACACCGGGAATATTGCAAATTTTCCAATCGAAGTCATGGAGAGTGAATATCCGTTACAAGTTCTCATGTACGAAATTATCGACGATTCAGCCGGGCCAGGAAAATATAGAGGAGGCCTTGCCGAAAGAAAGACCTATCTTGCTTTGACTGATATGACATATAACTGCCACTCTGATCATTACAAGTTTCCCGCAAACGGAATTTTTGGGGGTAAACCCGGTAGGTTAGGAAAGATTACAGTTAACCCTGATTCTAAGAATCCAAGGCATCTTCCAAGCAAAGTTTCAACTTCAATCAAGGAACGCGATATTGTGCGATGTGAAACCGCCGGAGGTGGCGGATATGGCGCACCAACAAGGCGAAAAAGGAATGCGATTGTTGATGACATAAGAAATGGTTTCCTGTCCCCACAAATTGCAAGAAAACAATATGGTGTTGTCCTGAATAGTAGGGATCCTTTACTTTGACAGCTGCACTTGTTCAATGTTAGGGTAGTGGAAGAATCAATGACCAGTCGAGTAGCTGTAGACATAGGTGGAACTTTTACTGATATAGTTTTCCTGAATGAGGAAACAGGCGGTGTTGACGTGTTAAAGATAGAAACAACACCAAGAGATCCCTCTCAAGCATTTTCATCAGGCATATCACAAATTTTAGAAAAGACCCGAGCCTCAGCGGAAAGCGTCAGAAGCATTTTTCACGCAACCACTATAGCCAGCAATGCTGTTTTAGAGCAGAAAGGCGCAAAAACAGGTCTCGTCACAACTGAAGGATTTAGGGATGTTCTCGAAATAGGACGCCAACAAAGACCTAGTCTATATGATTTTTCAACTGATAGGCCTGTGCCACTGGTTCCGCGTTATCTTAGAAAGGAGGTCCGAGAAAGAACCTCATTCGAAGGTAAAGCTATCAAGCACATTGACATTAGCGCCGTCAGTAAAGTAGCACGAGAATTGAAATCGCAGGAAGTAAAGTCAGTTGCCATATGCTTTCTCTTTTCATATGTCAACTCGTCGCATGAGGCAAAAGCTAAACAAATTCTAAAACGGATGTTACCTAGGGCATATATCGTCGCTTCGCATGAGATTCTTCCTGAATACAGAGAATTTGACAGAATGAGTACAACTGTTCTCTCGGCTTACCTCGCTCCCATAGTAGGAGCTTACACACAACAACTAGTAACGAAACTAAAGAGAATACATGTGAATACCGATGGACTTTACATTATGCAATCTGGTGGTGGATTGATGCGGGCTAACTTGGCCCGTGAGAAGGCGCATACTATGCTGGAATCCGGTCCTGCTGCTGGAGTAATCGCAACTGCCTATTTGGGAAGCCAGCTACTGATAGATGACATCATTTCATTTGATATGGGTGGCACGACGGCGAAAGCTAGTCTTATCAAAGGAGGCCGATATCAAATCACCACTGAATATGAAATAGGGACCGGTTTTAATAGAACATTTGTGGCAAGGTCCGCAGGTTATCCTGTCAAGAGTCCGATAATAGATTTAGCTGAAGTTGGTGCTGGAGGGGGCAGTATCGCTTGGGTCGATAACGCTGGTGGATTGAAAGTAGGTCCACGTAGTGCTGGGGCAGTCCCAGGGCCTGCTTGTTATGGCAAAAGTGGAGACGAGCCAACAATAACTGACGCCCATGTAATCCTAAGTGCTTTGGATGCTGATTACTTTTTAGGCGGCGCGATTTCATTGAGGCCTGAACTATCGACGAAAGCGATCCAGAAAAAGATTGCCAAACCGCTTGGAATCAGCTTGAGTGCGGCCGCGAGAGGAATCATAGACGTTGCAAATTCAAGCATGGTAAGAATGATCCGAGTGGTTTCTGTTTCAAGAGGGTTTGATGTTCGAGATTTTACCTTAGTTGCCTTTGGAGGGGCAGGCCCGTTGCACGCAGCAGAGCTAGCTAGGGAATTGAGAATGCGCCAAGTTATCGTACCGCCCAACCCCGGAGTTTTCTCAGCTCTTGGTTTGCTATACTCTGATGTAAAATCTGACTTTGGAATGACGAGAATCATTGATTTTAGCCCAACCGAAAGTGGAGCGATAAACCAAATCTATGACAAACTGGAGCGGATGGCGTTGGAATGGCTCCGAAAAGAAGGCGTTCCGCGCGAGAAGCAAGAAATTGTGAGAACGGCGGATATGAGGTATCCTGGTCAGTATTATCAAATTAACATTGAGATTGGCTCGGAAAAGCTCTCTTCGGAAAGAATACAAGAGCTTGTGCAGGACTTCCATACCACCCACAATAGGATGTATGGATACGCGTTTGAAGACGAGATTGTGCAAATAGTAAATTTCAGAGTGACTGCTGTTGGGGGAATGCTGAAACCTCCTTTGAAATCCCAGAATCTATCCAGCTCTGAAGTGGAATCGCGAGCTATTCGGACCCGAAGAAAGGTATACTTTAAAGAATTCGAATCCTATGCGGACTGCGACATAATTGAAAGAACAAAGCTTTCTCCCGGGAACTGCATAAAAGGACCTGCGATCATTGAACAGATTGATTCTACCACGGTGGTACTTCCTAATCAAATTGCGAGTGTTGACAAATTTAGCAACATTATAATTACAAACAATTAACTGCTATCAATGATTACACAGGAAAGGGTATCGCAGTTAGATCTAGCGTTGGACCAAAAAAGAAATCGAATCTTCCAGATAGTTTACTCAAAACCTGTCTTCTTTTCGAGAGAATAGTATTCTGGCAGATTGATAAGATCCTCAACAAGCGCTTTCATCTTGTCCATTTCTTTGCGCATCTCAGGAGTATTTAGCCCAGTATTTCCAGTATCTCTAAGTCTTTTGTATGTAGTTACGATTGCGTTAGTGGCTAAGTAGGTTGGAGCTAGGTTATAAATTATAAGAGAAAAGCCTTGTTGTCTGGCCTCTTCCACTGTAAAGTATGGTCTTGGTCGCGCTTCACCGCTCAAATAAGCGTAAGTCCCCGGAGCAGCTCTCGTTATCTTACTTATTTGCTCAACGCTTTCAAATACTGGGAAGACAATATCTGCTCCTGCATTCATGTATGCTTTCATACGTTTAATCGCTTCTTTAACCCCATGAGATTGTATGGTATCAGTCCTCGCTATGATCAAAAAATCTTCAGATTTCCTTGCTTGTACTGCAACCTTTAATTTTGCGACCATTTCTTCAATCGAAACAGTATGTACTGTTCTTCTTGGATTGCGAATAGAATAATTATGGTAATGGAACCTCTTGGGAAAGATTTGATCCTCGATGTGAATTGCTGCCACTCCTGCCCGTTCGAACTCTCTCACTGTTCTAGTCACGTGTGCTGGCGTTCCATATCCAGCACCAGCGTCGACTATTAGAGGTATTTTCACTGAGGATGCAATCTTACGTGATAGGTCTACTATTTCTGTCAATGTTAGCTGCGGTTCAGTGACACACCACTGTGCTCCTGCCGCATAACCACCAAGGTATGTTGCCTTAAATCCAAGAGATTGCACTATTCGTGCAGTGAGCGGGTCAAAACAGCCAGGGACAACAAGAATCTCTTTACCAAGTAGTTTCTTCAAGGGTGCACTTGGCAATAAAATCTCAAAAATCTACGGCCTGTGATTCTATTTAAGTATTGGAACTGTTTTTGATCTGCGCATTTGCAATTTTCAAATTATCTTTAATTAAGGAATGTCCGGCTAGATCAATCAATCACAGATCACTATGTCAGAACAAAGATGGGTCTATCCGGAAACCAATCACGCCTCTTTCGGTATCTCCAATAAATTAATTCTAAAAGACATCACTTTGCGGGAAGGAGAACAAGCAGCTGATGTCGCGTTCTCTCTTGATGAAAAGATTCAGATCGCTAAGAAACTCGTAGCCGCTGGAATCCCGGAGATTCAAGTTGGTTTTGCCGCGTCAATGCGAGATTGTCAGATCGCGAAGACACTGAAATCCCAAGATATCGGTGTTCCTCTAGACCTTCTTGTTACAGGGTTCATTTCAACATGGAAAGAACAAATCGATAATGCTTTACAATATGGATCAGATATGGTTGACTTTGTATTCAGGAGCGACGACCAAAATATTAGCGCTCTTGGCATTAATAGAGAACAAGCAAAGATGCGTGTTTCTGAGATAGTCGATTACGCTAGATCGGTGGGCGCAGTAAAAATAATATTTGCGCCTAGCTTTTCAACCCGAGCCAATTTCGATTTTCTTATGGAACTCATAGATAACGCAATATCAAGTGGCGCAACTGGAATAGCTATTCCGGATTCCACTGGGGTTGCAGATACTGAAACAATACGCAATTTGATAAGTGCAGTAAGAACAAAGAGCAAAGACATTGACATTATTGCCCATTACCATAATGACTTTGGATTGGCCGTTGCTAATACACTCGAAGCGCTCAAGAGCGGTGCCAATATTGTTGAAGCTTCTTTAGGTGGCTTTGGAGAAAGGGCTGGAAATGTTGCAACAGAAGAAATCGCATTTGCTCTTCAACTGCTCTATGAAGTGGACTTGGGTCTGAATTTAAAAAAACTCGCAGAAGCAGCCAAACTTGTGTTTCAACTGTCAAAATCCCAGATTCCAGCGATGAAACCGATCATTGGATCAAATATCTTTGCACAAAAAATCGATGTTCATATCATGACTACGAGGATAAGGCCGTGGTTGTTAGAGCCGTTTGATCCAAAGATCGCTGGAGCCGAGAGGAAATTGGTTCTTGGAAAGGGCTCTGGTTCTTATGCAGTTAAGGAGAAAGCTAACTTACTGTCTCTAGATCTAGACGAGAAAAAAATAGGAGAAGTGGTCTATAAAGTTAATGAGTTTGCTGAAACGAACAAGCATGCCTTAACTGATAAAGATTTTATTGGCATTGTAAAGTCCGTTTCTCGCTAGGGCAAGTTGAATCGAAGAATCAATGAGGCTTGCAAAAGAATGGATGCCGCAAAAGAAGAAATCAGAACTGGAATAAGAAATCTCTGCTCTAAATTTCCAGACGAGTACTGGAGAAGATTGGATGAAGAGCGAAAATACCCTGAGGAATTTGTGGCCGATTTGGTCGGGCCAGGTGTACTTCCGAGAATTCGAATCATCGGATTCCCTAGTTTGCTACTCCTCGTTCTCCTGAATCCACCTTTACGCCGCCGTCGAGTATTCCTGCGTTGAGCCACTGCTTGACTAAACTGAGAATTGAGCCGTCAACGACTCTCCTTGCGAATTGCTTCATGAGGAGACTCTTCGGTATCGTGTCAAAGCACGATGATATGTCTGCATCAATGACACTCTCGTATCCGAAGTTGAGCCATCTCGTAACTTCTCTGACAGCGTCAAGTGTTGACCTGCCTTCTCTGAATCCGTATGAATTTGACTCGAAATCTTGTTCGAAAATTGGTTGCAGAACAAGCATCGCAGCTGCCTGCACTGTCCTATCCTTTAGCGTAGGGATAGAAAGAGGCCTCATCTTGCCGTTTGCCTTTGGTATCCACACTCGTTTTGCTGGCGATGGTTTGTATGTATGCTCCTTGAGCTCTTTTGCTATCTGACCGAGGAAGGCTTGCTCGCCTCCCTCTTGCTTCTCTACATCTTCTATTTCGATTCCGTCTATTCCCGCTGTTCCATTATTTGCCCTAACATGGCGCCACGCCTCACGTAAGACATCCTCTCGGTAGAGTTTGTCATACAGGGAGTGGAACCTCCTTGCCTTGTCTGCCTTCGCGACACGACAAAGCGACTGCTGCAGCTCGCTGACACTCTTGTCCATATCCTACACATTCCTGTGATTTGGACTGGCAGTCACTGTACCAGTCACGCCATCGAAGTGAGGACGCTTCGCATCCATTCCCATTACAGGAACTTCCTCGCTACTATCATCCCATCCGACTTCTGCCGCTGCATTGGAGCGCCTTTCACAGGTTACGCTTATAGCGCCCCTTACCTCAAATGCATGAATGTTTCGGCAACTCCAAGTAGGACGAGTCCTTTGGAGCCAATTGCATATACACTCCCAACCATTTAGGACAGTTGCAGACCTCCCGCTTTCCTTTGAACAACTTTCCCTGCATGCCCAGCCTGCCACACCGGAGGACTCCGCCATCACTGCCGAGGACGACGACGGATACTGCCTTCGCCACCAATCTAGAGGCTCGGCGTCCCCACCCACCGCATTACTGCGGGTTTCACTTACGATGCTACGTCTGGCTTCACTTCGCGTTTGGGCCTGCGGATTTGCGTTGCGGTTCCTGAGCCAACTTGGGTTCGGTGTCCCGCTTTGTCGGACTGCTTCAGCCGTAACAGTCGCCCGTACAGCCTTGTCCCTCGCTACATGGCTCCCGACTTCTACCATGTTGAGACTTTCACTCATTGGTTGTTCACTTCCAGCGGCGCACAGATTGTGTGAGAAGTATTTAAACGCAGATTTTTTGGCCGATAGGCCTATCTGATAGTACGCCCTAATACTGAAATATGGGCAATAAGAGCTGGCACGTTGAAGGAATCGATAGAAGGCAGATGATACTTTTTCCACATACGCTTGATGAATCCACCTAATGGAACTTATCGATAGTGCACTATCTAGTGGAACAACTGGAATAGCTATTCCTGATTCCACTGGAATAGCAGATGCTGAAACAATACATAATCTCATATCTTCAGTGAGAGCAAAAAGCAGGGATATCGACGTCATTGCACATTATCACAACGATTTTGCGTTGGCCGTTGCAAATACCCTCGAGGCGGTCAAGAGCGGGGCGAATGTTATCGAATCGTCCTTGGGTGGGCTTTGGAGAAAGAGCAACATCGCTACCGAAGAGATTGGTTTCACACTCCAGTCGCTCTACAGGTTAGATCTAGGTCTAGATTTGAAAAAGCTTGCAGATGCCGGAAAACTCGCCTATCAGCTCTCAAGATCTGAGATTCCTCCAATGAAGCCAATCATCGGGTCATATATTTTTGCTCAGAAGATCGAGTTCATGTCATGACCACAAAAAAAGGCCTTGGCTCTTAGAACCTTTTGATCCGGTGATTGCAGGGGGAGGGAGGAAACTTGTTCTTGGGAAGGGTTCAGGCCCACATACAGGCCAAGAATCTTTCCTTGTACATAGAAGAACCGAAGCTCAATGAAGTTGTCCATAAAGTAAACGAGCTGGCTGAAAAGGATAAACATGCTCTAACTGATGAAGAATTCATTGCAATCGTAAAATCAACATGACATGACACTAGGTAGATCAAGCTCAGAGTCAGACATGGCTCAATATCCCTTGACATTGGCGTATTCGGACCAGGATCCTGAAACACAGATCTTGGAGAGATTTTCGAATGAAATCCTTTCGAGTTTTCTGCTTCATTTTCCGTAGTCGATAAGGGCTTAAGTAGCGGGCAGTGAGTTATTTTTTGTTAAGGGAAAATCTGGTATGAACGTTTCCAAAGATGAGATTAGATCTGCAATAAGAAACCTGTGTTCTAACTTCGCTGATGACTACTGGAGAAAATTAGATGAGGAGCGAAAGTATCCGGAAGAATTTGTATTAGAATTAACAAGAGGTGGATGGCTCTCGATGCTCATTCCCGAGGAATATGGTGGCCTTAGCGCTGGAATCGGCGAAGCTGCTGTAGTACTTGAGGAGATAAACCGTTCAGGTTGCCAAGCGACTCCTGCACATGCTCAAATGTATACTATGGGTGCAGTACTAAGACACGGGGATGAAGAACAGAAGAAGAAATTGTTACCATTAATAGCCACGGGAAAAATAAGGTTGCAAGCTTTCGGCGTGACGGAACCCCAAGCGGGATCAGACACTACAAGCATAACAACATTCGCCGAACTGCGAGATGGTCTATATCGTATACGGGGACAGAAGATATTCATTTCGAGAGTCCAGCATTCTGATTTGATGCTCCTGATTGTAAGAACCACTGCCAAAGAAAAGGTGACTAGAAAAACAGATGGATTGACACTTTTGCTTCTAGATTTGAACAAGGAGATTAAGGAAGGGAGAATCAGGGTTAGACCAATTAGGACAATGATTAATCACGAAACTAACGAGGTTTTCTTTGAAGATGCTCAAGTTCCCGTCGAGAATCGAATAGGCGAAGAAGGCAAGGGTTTCAGCTATCTCTTGAGCGGATTGAACGTTGAGAGAATATTGATAGCATCCGAATGTATTGGTGATGGTCTATATTTCATAGACAAAGCATCAAAATATGCCTGCGAACGGGCCGTGTTCGGGCGTCCGATAGGGCAAAATCAAGGCGTGCAATTTCCTATAGCTAAAGCGTTCATGTCGATCAAGGCATCTTCTCTAATGAGAGACAAAGCGGCAAGTCTCTACGATGAAGGAGCCAAAGCTGCTGCAGAGGCTAACATGGCCAAATATCTTGCTTCAGAGGCAGCGTGGGAAGCAGCAAACGTGGCAATGAATACTTTTGGCGGATATGGATTGGCTTCGGAAGTCGGCATCGAACGAAAATTCCGCGAGTCGAGATTGCCTATTGTGGCACCAATTTCAAATAATCTTGTGTTGAGCTATATCGGAGAACATATTCTTGGAATGCCAAGATCATTCTAAATCTGAACCGTGTAATCTGAGATACAGATTCGAAATATCTTACACACGTTGATCACATATGTTCTCGCTAAAAGACATCAGAGTTCTTGATCTAAGTCAAAACGTAGCTGGCCCGTACGCGGGAATGATACTGGCAGAGTTTGGGGCGGAAGTCCTCAAAGTCGAGTCTCCAGATGGAGATCCGACGAGAACGTGGGGTCCACCATTCTGGAGCGGGGAGAGTCCCACATATTTGGCACTGAATAGAAACAAGCTACGAAGAACATTGGATTTGAAATCAAACGAAGGCTTGAAGGAAGTCAAGAATCGGCTAAGAATTACTGATGTTCTTCTTGTAAGCAGTAGACCAGGAGCAATGTCAAAATTTGGACTTGATTACGAATCTCTGAAGGAAAATTATCCAAAACTAATCTACGCAGAAATCACTGCATTCGGGCAACAGGGTCCACGGGCTTCGGAATCAGGTTATGATCCGCTGATGCAAGCGATGGCTGGATTGATGAGCGTGACGGGCAGACCTCAATACGAGCCGATAAGAGTCGGTGTTTCCATAATCGATATGGCTGCTGGCATGTGGACAGCCCTTGGAGTATTTTCTGCTCTAAATTTGCGCAGCGCGGATGGAAAAGGCCACAGGGTGAACGTTTCGCTTTACGAGACGGCTATAGCATGGATGACCATCCCATTACACTTGTACTGGGCATCAGGAGTTGTCCCGGTCGGTTTTGGCTCTGGAGTGGCAAGCATCGTACCATATGAGGCCTTCAAAACCGAGGATGGATGGATCGTGATAGGAGGAGGGAATGACCGTTTGTTTGGAAAGATTTCGCATTTGCTTGGTCGCAAGGAATGGGCATCTGATTCTCGCTTCAAGACAAATGCAGACAGGGTAACCAATAGAACAGTTCTTCACGAATTGATACAAGACATAACCAGAAAGAAAAGCTCCAAGGAGTGGGAGCAAGAATTCAAGAACGCCGGAATCCCAGCCGCTCCAGTACTTAACGTATCACAAGTTCTAGAGGAAGCACAACTCAAGAATCTTGGAATAATCCAGTCGATTGAGCATCCAAACATTTCTGGTTACAATTCAGTGGGTCTTCCCATCAGTATTGACGGGAAAAGGCCTCCCCTTCGCATCCCTCCGACCTAAACTAGACGTCTTTTCTTAGTAAGCATCATCGTCGAATGAAGGAGGCCGCTTCTCATTGAAGGCACGTACTCCTTCAATCCTGTCGGGATGGTTGGCTGTACGATAATAACTGTCTAATGCACCCTCTATTGCTTGCTCCCTCGGGAGATCCATTCCAAGATAGAACGATCTCTTTGCCATTCTAACTGCAAAAGGCGAGTTCTTTGAGATCATCCTTGCAGCTTGCAACACGTCGCTTAGTAGATTCGCTTGTGAGCAGATTTTATTGACTAGTCCATATTCAAAGGCCTCTTGAGCTGTGACATGTTTCCCAGTCAAAAGGAGCTCGATTGCGATTGCCCGGGGAATTAGACGACCTAACAATTGCGTTCCCCCAACTCCTGGTATTATTCCTCTTGTAACCTCTGGTAATCCAAACCGAGCATTTTCCGAGCTGTATATTATATCGCCGCTCATAGCAAGCTCACATCCGCCGCCCAAAGCATATCCGTTCACTGCGCAAATAACAGGTCGAGGACAATGGCGAATTTTCCAATGTACTTGTTCAAAGAGACGATGCTGCTTTGCCCACATATCATCCGTCATCCCTTCTCGCTCCTTAAAATCGCCGCCTGTACAGAATGAACGCGTGCCACTTCCCGTAATGATTACTACTCGAGTGATTGGTTCGCCGTTAATCCTGTCGAAACTGTCACCCAACCTTTGTGCTAGCTCGGTGTTGAACGCATTCATCACTTCGGGTCGATTCAATGTTAATTGAACTATCCGGCCATCATCGAATGAATGAGAGAGGAGAATGTCATCCATGGAGACTCAATTCAGTCTGGTCAGAGCTGACTAATGTACTTTTGATTAGGTGCTTAGTGACCATTCTGACTGCAAAAGATCTGAAACACGACTAGCTGAGCGACTGTGCTTGTTCGAAAGTAAGATCTTGCAATTAAAATGATTTTAATTGGTTCGCCTCTTGAATGACTACGATGCCGATCATAAAAGATGACACTCTGAGGGAGGGAATGCAAACGCCTGGAGTCATGTTTACTCCCAAGGAAAAGATGGAGATTGCAACGAGATTGGTACGGTGTGGCCTCAGAAGACTCTTGGTATCTTATGCGCCAGCTCATTCTAGCGAGGTCATTTTCACGTCGGACCTTGTGGAGAGAACAAAGACCCAGAATGTCCAAGTCTTTAGCCTAGGTCGTGGCATAAAGGAGGATGTTGATGTAATAGCTTCTACTGGTGCGAATATCTCCATTACTACGCCATTTGATGGAACGTATAGCAAAACCCTTGATGCCGCAAGATATAGCAAGGATAGATACCCGGATAGATTGTTGACCGTTGGTCTCACAGATGTCGCAAGCTATTCCAACAATAGCTTAGCGGATGTTGCAAAAGAATTTGACAAGGCTGGCGTAGATTTTCTTGAGCTTCCGGATACAACAGGCAAACTTCATCCATCCAGGTACGGCCAGATCATAAGAGATGTCCGAAAACAAATAACCGCAAAAATAGCTGTGCACTGCCACAATGATTATGGGCTTAGTATTGCAAATAGCTTAGCTGGAATCGAAGCTGGTGCTGATGAGATAGATGCAACAGTCCTGGGGCTAGGTGAGAGAAATGGCATCGCAGATTTGCTGATTATAGCAAAGTCGCTTGAATTACAAGGCGTCAGGACAGGTGTGGATGTACCTGGTCTTGAGGAGATTTACCAATTTGTGAACGACTTGTTCAGATCTAAGACCAAAAATTCGGTCTTGAATGACAGGTACCCTGTCATTGGTTCATTCCTCAAAGTTCACACCGCCGGCACGCACGCGACTAATGTAAACAAATTCGCGGGAGCTTATTCTGTGAATGTCTACTGTGGTCGTTCGCTTGTCAAATCGATTCTATCCGAGTATCGGATTTTTTTGAGAGAAGACCAGCTGTCTCGACTTGTGACAGCGATCAAGGATCTATCAGCCGCTGAGGGCAGGGTTTTGAGCTATGACGAAGTGGTGTCCTTGTCGAGAAAAATCTCTTCGGCAAAATGATTCGGTTTTTGAGCAGTCTGAGAGGAAGACTTTGAATACCGCGCTCAAGTTCTTATGATACCATTTCGTTCTCAAATTTACAAATATGCGAATAATCGTGCTTCACAGAATTAAAATTTCAAGTGACTAGTTTTTTTGGCTTCTAGCTTCCCACGTCTTGATTTGATAGTTGTTGGCGGTGGAAATGCAGGTCTTTGCGCTGCAATGTCAGCTGCCGACACTGGAAAGAGTGTTTTGCTTTTAGAAAGAGCACCCGAAGAATGGAGAGGCGGGAACTCAAAATATACGCGCGACATTAGGTGTTGCCAAGAACCTGATGAATTTGCAACTGGCAGATACGGCGAGGAAGAATTCCTAGATGACCTTCTGAGAGTGACTCACAAAGAGACAAATTTAGAACTTGCAAACCTTACCGTACACGAATCAAACACGATTCCGAGTTGGATGGAGAAGCATGGAGTGACTTGGCAAAAGCCCCTCAAAGGCACGCTTGGTCTATCAAGGACAAATCGTTTCTTCATGGGTGGAGGGAAGGCACTCGTCAACACTTACTATCAACACTGCAAAAAAAGCGGGGTGAATATCCTGTACAATGCTAGAGTAGAAGACATTGCGATCGGAGATGATGGTTCTTTCAAAAATATCGTTGTGAATAATGGCGCGTCCTCGAGGTTAGAATACAGCTCAAATTCCTTGATTGTCGCAGCAGGAGGATTCGAAGCAAATATCGAGTGGCACAAAAAATACTGGAACGGAGCAGCTGACAATTTCATAATTCGTGGATCCAAATTCAACGATGGACTCGTTCTCAAGACACTCGTTAATCTAGGAGTTCGCGCCGTCGGGAATCCAAAACAGTTCCATGCGATTGGAGTTGATGCTAGATCGCCCAAATTTGAAGGAGGCATTATCACAAGAATCGATTCTATCCCATTCAGTATCGTTGTAAACAAGTTTGGAAAGAGATTCTATGATGAGGGAGAGGATCTATGGCCGAAGAGGTATGCGATATGGGGAAAGCTGATTGCTGAACAACCAAATCAAATAGCTTATTCGGTGTTTGATTCCAAAACTCTTGAAAACTTTCTTCCAACTATGTACGCACCAAATAAGGCAGACTCGATTTCCGGGCTCGCTGGATTGATTGGGTTGGAATCGTCTTCGCTTGAAGAGACGGTCAAAAATTACAACAATCACATTGATGGAGTCGGTAGATTCAACCCTTCGGTTTTGGATGATTGTAAGACGATCGGATTAGACCCGCCAAAATCGCACTGGGCACTCAAGATAGACAGTCCACCATTCTACGCGTATACTCTTAGGCCAGGAATTACTTTCACCTACCTCGGAGTCGCAGTTGATTCTTCAGCAAGAATCCTGATGAGCGATGGGAAGCCGATCAACAACATGTACGCTGCAGGAGAAATTATGGCTGGCAACATCTTGACACAGGGATACCTTGCAGGTTTTGGTCTTACAATAGGAACTGTGTTTGGCCGTATAGCTGGTGAACGAGCAGCGAGCAAGCAATCATGAGTGCACTAGATATATTCAAGGAGGGGGCACGCCAGTTTACGATATGCAACGCCTGCAGATACTGTGAAGGTTTCTGCCCAGTATGGCCCGTCATGGAAAGGCGTACTCAATTTGGAAAAAATGATCTCTATTATATGGCAAATATATGTCACGATTGCAAAGCGTGTTACTATGCTTGTCCATACACTGAGCCGAACGAGCAAAAGGTCAATATCCCAGAGATTCTAAGCAGACTGAGACTTGCGTCGTACAAAGAGTACGCAACCCCACGCTTCTTATCAGGGTACTTTGGGCGACACAAAGAATTCTTTGCCTTTACTGCAATAGCATCGGTTTTTGCAATTACTATCTTTGCATTATTGATTGGCGATCCGACAAGGTTGTTTACTCCGCATCCAGAAGCTGGTTCATTCTATGACATCTTTCCATATTTTGTCATAGTTACCGCAGGTGTAATAATAGGTGTCTATGTTATTTCTAATTATCTGTACAATATTGTGAGATTCTATAAGGCTATCAAAGTGAACGGAGCAAAGTTCAGTGTTAGAGCGGCTCTTGTAGCAGCTAGTGATGTCTTCTGGCACAACGGTTTCAAGGGAGGGTGGCTAATCAAGGACAAAAAAGCGGGATGCTATCACGAGGAAACGACCCCTTCTTACACGTTCCTCATGCTGCACGCCCTGATATTCTATGGTTTTATTGCCGCCCTAATTTCGACAATCATCGCTGCAATATACCAAGATGTCTTTGCGATTCTTCCTCCTTATCCCGTCCTAAGCCTGCCAGTATTCTTCGGAATAGTAGGAGGTATCTGCATGACAATAGGAACTCTTGCCTTTTTTGTACTACAGAGCAAGCCTGATATCAGACCAATTTTCAAGAATATGAGCACTCTGGATCATGCATTCTTGTTCACGCTTGCATTGGTGTCAATAACCGGCTTTCTCACATTGATCTTTCGTTCTAGCGCACTATTGGGAATGATGTTCACTTTTCACTTGGGATTCGTCCTATTGCTTTTCGTGACCGCGCCGTACGGAAAGTTCGTGCATTTTACCTACAGATACACGACATTAGTTGTTACACGGATCGAGGAAAGAAAAGGCTCGGTTAGGCAAGAGCTGAATCTGGACTCCGATGACTAAAGGTACGCGCCAAATCTCGGTTGCAAGAACCTGAGAAACCAAATGACCTTTTCCTAAAAGCTCGCATATCTCCTATATCTTAGTCCTATCACAAGGTAGCGTTAATGCTGTGAACGTAACTGATACTATCATTCACCTTCTGAATCTCTTTCTTAGTTTGTGTTAGTTCCTCCTTCTCCTCTTCGGGCTCTAGACCATACACGTACCTCTTTCCTCGGACAACCGAGGCGATAGCCGCGATGAAGGCGAGTGTCGCATTGAGATAGATCGCGGTTCTAAGAGAGGACATGAATGCCGGAGCAAACGCGTTTGGAAACCAGGACTTTCCAGTCAGTGTGGCTACCGTTCCTGCGCTCAGAGATCCCGTGAGACTATGCGGAAGCGAGCTCAAGATGGTCTGCATCGGATTATATCCGAGAAAAGCGGCGAAGAGTGCCGATGTCGGTGGAATGTGCTGAAAGACAGATGCGCCTAATTGAGGAGCTCCAACGCTAGAAGCTGCGCTTGCAAGATATCCAGCAAGATTGCTGGAAAGTACAAGAGTTACTATGGTAAAGAGAATACTCGTACCTATTGTCGTTCCTGTATTCAGCAGTGTTGTCCTCATCCCAGCAGCAGCCCCCCTGTTTTGCGGCGGGACGGAATTCATTATCGAAGTTATATTCGGGGAGGAGAACATCCCCATCCCTATCCCCATTGCAAAAATCATTATTGCAAAGCTTGGGTAGTAAAAGTCGTAGGGTAGTGTGGAAAGAAGGAGGAAGGCAGATCCGGTGATTATCATCCCAAGCGTGGAAAAGCCGCGTGCACCGTACCTATCGGAGAGATATCCGCTCAATGGTCCCATGAATACAAAGCCCAGAGAAAACGGGATGATGTATATTCCAGCCCAGAAGGGCGTGTCCTGGTAGTTGATACCATGCAATGGCAACCAGACTGCTTGGAGAAGAATTATCAGCATCAGCGTCACACCTCCTCGTGCAAGGGCTGCCAGAAAGTCCGCAAAGTTCCCCGCGGCGAATATCCTTCGCTTGAAAAGTTCCAGCCTGAACATTGGATCCTGTACGCGCATTTCGATGAAGGGGAACGCAGTAAGCAGAGCAAGTGAGGAAACAAGACCTGCAATTACGTACGGATTTGACCATCCCATCGTAGATGTCCCATAAGGCACCAGTCCGTAAGTGAGGGAGATCAAGAGTATGATGAGTCCAGATCCGAAAGTTACGTTGCCAAAGAGATCGATCTTCTGTCCTTTCTTGATCGTAGCTAACTCTTTGAGCTTGAAGTGAGCCCAGGCAGTGCCAAAGATTCCGAATGGCACGCTCACTAGGAAGACGTATCTCCAGTCGTAGGTTGCCAGTACTCCGCCAACCACTAATCCAAGAATTGATCCGGCTAGGACAGCAACCTGATTCAGCCCGAGAGCCTTTCCACGCTCGCTCGGTGGGAAAGCGTCTGTGAGTATCGCTGCGCTGTTAGAGAATAAGAATGCTCCGCCGATCCCTTGCACGACTCGAAACAAGATTAACTCTAAAGCTCCAATGTCTCCCGTGTTCGGAGTGAGGTAGAGAAGTATAGATCCCATAGTGTAGATTCCAAAACCAAGATTGTAGAGGCGAACGCGTCCAAAGATATCCGAGATACGACCGAATGACACGAGAAGAGTTGCAGTGACGATGCTGTACCCAAACAAAATCCATAGCAGGTAAGTGAATGAGGTTAGCGGATTGATCTGGATACCACGGAAGATTGACGGTAGTGCGATGAGTACAATGTTAAGATCTATCGCGGCTAGCAATGTTCCAAGTGTGGTGTTTGTGAGTGCTATCCATTTGTATTGCGTGTTACTGTTTCACTTTTCTTTTTTTCTTGAGACGAGAGAGCGCGTGTACGAGGGAAAAAGTGCGATCCTATTGTCTGATCACATATTGTGGGATTGCGAGTTCTTGCAAAGTACGGCTTTTTTGTTTTCCAAGAGGACGATCATCCTCTTGATTTTCTAGTATTCTATTTCTTATCTTGCTAGTATCTGCTATCAAATTCTTCAGTTCCTCTGCAGGCAACCCACGCATTAGCTCGGCAATCTGCTTCCGGTGTATTGCAGAGATTTTTTTCCACAAGGAACGACCTTTTTGCGTCAATCTTACCCTCACTATGCGACGATCCTCTGTTTCTCTTACGCGCTTCAAATAATGGCCCTTCTCTAGATTGTCGACTATCTGTGTGATATTGGCATACGTCACTATCAGATCTTTTCCGATCTCATTCATTGCAAGAGATCCTATTTGTGATTGCCCTATAGCTCGTAATACCGAGTACTGGGGAGGCGTGAGGCCGTAGCGCCTGAGGTCAGAGTTGACTTTGGCGTACACTACTTTATACGTGTCCCTGAGGCTGCGCCACGCTTTCAACTCAAGACTATCGCTTTCTTCTTCTCCTTGCAAAGTTAAAATCACAGAGCCATCTAGTTTAATCTTAAATGATTGAAGTCTAAAATATATTGATATTTATTATCGTCGGTTGAAGCAAAATATCAACAATATCACTATTCCATCTAACGACGCTTCCTTATGAAACCTAGCCGATATGTTCGTTCATTCCTACACCATTTTGTGTCATTCCGTTCAGGGAAAATCCCGGATCTTACCGGTCCTTCCCTAGGTTAAAATAACTCTCTTTGTATCCTTCCAACCAATCTAGACTTTACTAGTCCGTGGAATATGGTTGCAACCAATTCTAGTCTCTTTACGTTTCAGCCTTGAGAAAAGGGGCCTTGTTGTAACTTTTTATTCTGCTGGCGCTGTACTACTCACTTGCCCCAGACAAAAAAAATCTCGCGAAGCTATTGCGATTGGCGATTGAGACAAAAGTAAAATAAAAAAGGCTATAATTGTCAAAAAGTCATTGTGTTATTAATAACCGCATCATGTTTTATTCTGGACCAGAAATGTATACCCGCTCCGCATTAAAATCCGGCTACTGTATATCCGATGAAGGCCCTCGACTGGGAGTAAGACATACTGCATTTGCCGGCCTTGCCTAGATACGAGGAAACATATTCTTGTTCGGTTTGTCTTGTTGACAATCTGTTACCTGGTTTCGTCTCTTTCATCTCAATGTTGTGAGTTTAAACTCAGTTAATTTGCCGAAAAGGCCTATGAAAGTTGACAACGCCCGTATTGTTTCCCGCAACTATTCCAATTTCAGTAGTTCAGTATCTTGGCTCAGCGGACAGTCTCGCATGGCACTAGGCACAAAATTATCTTCGGCAACTGCCAGGACATGCATGAAATTTCATCAGAGTCAATCCAGCTGACTGTTACTTCGCCCCCTTATTACAACGCGCCATTTGATTACCCAGGCATGTACAAGGATTACGATGAGTATCTCAAAATGCTCTCCCGCGTATCTGATGAGCTCTACAGGGTTACGTCACAGGGGCGGGTAGTCTGTTTTGTAATTGACGATATGCTTGTTGACGGAGAAAAGATGCCCATAGTTGCAGACTGCACAACTATCATGCGCCAGACTGGCTTTAGGTACAGAGACAAGATTACTTGGGTAAAGCCAAAAGGGTATTCAAGGATAAGCCGGAGGTCCGGAGTACTAGTTCAACATCCTTATCCTATGTACTTCTACCCAGACAACATCCAAGAGAGCGTTTTGATATTCCAGAAGGGTCGATTTGATTACCAGCTCATCAAAGAGATTGATGAAGAAACACTGGATTCATCTAGGATAGATAGCCACATGTTTAATGAAAATGAGTGGAATCTGTCGGTGTGGAACATTACAAATGTGCTTCCAACAAATAACGTTCTAGAGAAAGGGATCGCCGCATTCCCCGACGAACTTGCTTCGCGTTTGATACGTCTTTACTCATTTGCTCACGAGACAGTTTTGGATCCTTTCATGGGCTCAGGTACGACTGCGAAATGTTCAGCAATGCTGGGCAGGAATTCAATCGGCTACGAATTAATTTTCGATCTCAAACAAAACATACTTGCAAAAGTCGGCGCCAATAGTTCCGCAAAGATTTCATTCGAGCGCCGTATCGATGCGATTGCTCCGGAAATTATTGAAGAAAGCGAAGTTAAAGGTGCGAGACGCTCCTTAATTCCGGTAAGGAAAGTAGGGGACCACAGTCTACGCTAGAGAGCAAGCTGGCTATTGATCCGAATTTCTTTCTATTCTTTAGTAAGAATTTCGACTTGAACTTTGGCATTCTTTTTGAAATTTTCAGCGTCACTTTTTGAGCCTACTATCGTTCCCCAGTGCATCGGGATTACAATTTTTGGCTTGATTTTATCTGCAGCTTGAAGAGCTTCTTCAACTGTCATAACATACGTTCCGGAAACAGGAAGGAGGGCAATATCTGGCTTTAGATTATCCATCTCTGGAATCAAATCGCTGTCTCCAGTATGATAAATTGTCGCGCCGCTTTTTGTTTTTATGACATATCCCACTTTTCCATCTGCTTTTGGATGGAAAGGCTTGCCAGGTTCCCTGAATTTGTTTGTATTGTATGCGGGAATAGCTTTGACTTCATAGTCTCCTACCTTTACCGTGTCTCCTGGTTTGACTGTCCTTACATTTTCGGCGCCTGCCTTTTCAAGTTCCTCTTTGCAAGCTGGAATGGCAATAACGATCGTATTTGGCTTTAGAACTTTTTTGATATCATCGGAATTGCAGTGATCAAAATGTTCATGAGAAATGAGCAGGTAGTCAGCGCGCGCTTCGTGATCTAGCTTGAACGGATCAATAACGAGTGTTTCAGAACCATTGTCCTGAATCTTGAAGCCATCATGACCGAGCCATGTGATTTTTACTCCATTATGTTGATACATTTCTTGTAAAGCACTTTCCTCTTATGCGCATAAATCTTGTATAGAATCAGAAAAAGGTTTCCGTTTAGCGGTTCCTATACAGGGAATTTTCTCCCAAAGGCATGCGTAAGTTTTCAGGTATCAGAATTGTTTTTGGGTATATGTTTACACCATAACCACCGAATTTGTAGTCAAGTAACCTTGACCGACACAACGCTAATATTACTGTAAAGTTACTGTAACTTTTGAATTGGGCCGAACCATTCCTTCTTTCGAGATGATCATAGCTCAAGAAATTGATCGAATAATGAGGACCTATGGTGGGAAGTTTTCAAAGCCGGAAAAAGCACTGCTAAACCAGACGCTTCAACTCTGCGAGAACTATTCCTACGCATGTTCAAAGGCAATAAAACTTGTACCAATGCATTCTATTCTCATGGCAATTATCCTAGATCATGAGAAAGAAATACAATCAATGGTGCAAGACTTTGAGTTGAGAATTAAAAATTGAGCCAGCAACTGCTACTGTTGCGAAGGCAACAACGCCAAGCTTCATCGAGTGTCAAACTAGCTTCGCAGTTACAAGGCCTGCCATTCGGAAACAGAATTGACGAGTTGCTTCGAGGTGGACTGATTCCGAAAACGCTAACTTTCCTATATGGTGAAAATGCAAATTTGATGCTGAATATCCTTTGCTCTAACGCGATTAGGATCTTCGGAGGAAGGTCAGTGTTCATTGATGCGGCAAATTCTTTTGATCCATATTTTATTGTACAAAAATATTCCAGCTCAAAGAGCGAAAAGGACGCAAGGCATCTAGTCGAATCTATAATGGTGTCAAGAGCCTTTACATGCTATCAACTTAGAGAACTTGTAACATCAAAGCTTGAGAATGAAATTTCAAAAGAAGAAAATCAAATCAGATCTGTATTTGTATCCGGGATAAGCAATCTCTTTAATGAGCAGGACAACACTCAGAGTGAAATTACACGCATTGAGTTTTTGATGGCACAAGCTCTACGAAAGATCGCTTCGAACAAGAACAATGGGGTTATGTTCGTCGTAGCTTCTTCGGATGCATCCTCTACGAATTTTACAATGAAATCAGATACTGCGATAAAATTATTTCATGATGAAAAAAAGAAGGAAGCTAGCATTGCGAAAGCTATCTTGATGAAACACCATACCCAATGTTTTAAGACTGTAACTCTCTAGAAGGGCGTGCTCTTTTGATCCGTCACAAAAGAGAATTATTCAAAGTAAGCAAGTTAAGCCAAGAAATTGGCTCTTGGGGTCCATTTGTAGAATCTCTCGCGCTCGAAGATAGAGAGCTCTTCAAAGACATGGTCCAAGAAACTTGGAATTACCTAGACTCGGTTGAATTTTGCAAAGACGAATACACCACGGAAGCATTCATTCTTAGTCTTTTGATCGAAAATCAAAAGGCCATTAATTCTCTTTCAAATAAAATTGGCATTATGAAAAAATCAGATCCTAATTGCAGTCCAAGTCAATCGATATAGATGCCCAATGCGTAAATCCTGATTGCTTGCACAGAGGGTCTAAACATTCCAAGCAAGGGATCTGCATGGTGCTTGCCTGTCCTTGCAAATATTACAAGAAATCGGGACACTAGATTATTTTCAAATTCAGGAAATTTC
>JARCRS010000108.1 GCA_029850555.1 archaeon
TTGTCGAGCTTTATAGTTTTCAAGAAGGTCGATGAAGCACCCCGAATACTTTACTCTCTTGGTGAGCCATGCAAAGGGTACAGAGAATTTCCCGAAACCAGGAACTAGTCACCCTTGTGATCACATTCCACAGGAAATTCCCTTCTCCTCTCGGCTAGACTTTAAACATCAAGAGACTGAATAAGTGTACCTGAAAACGGAGAGTTACACAAGATGGCAGACCTAAATCGAATACAAGCAACTGTCTTTGACTCTTATGGTACTCGAGCTTCTCCGATATGTTATTTTTAGATTCAACGAAAACGCTCGCTCCTGTACTGGGAACTGTAAAAGAAGCGAAAGGAAGAGCGAACGAAGGACAACGTAAATGATGCTCCTGCTTCATCCATCGTACTCAAGAAAAAGCCTGGAAGTAAAGATGGGCACGCAGGAGTCACTCAGATCTTCACGCCAACTGGCAAGCCAGTCATCCACACAATGGACAGATGTGCCCCAACTGCAACTCGACCAGGTTGTCTGTTACATCGACGGAGAAGAGAACCGCCGTGGATGTCCCGGAACCTATTCCCTATTCTGTGAACGAACGCACCATCAACGTTTACAGGTGCTCGAGATGTGGAGCTGACGCATTGATTCCGGAATTCGCCAGAAGAGAACTGCCTGCGTCATCTCTTGCGACTACGGATAGTAACAACAAGGGCAACGGCATAGTCACGCTTGGAAGAACCGGGATGTGAAGAGCCCCCGGCTAACTCGACAATGTTTCTTGCTCCGCCAGATCTTACATGCGGAATGATCCGTTCCAAGAAATCTCCAGCTTGTGTCGTCGTCAAATTGGGAGCCTTTCTAGATCGGAGTTAGGCTTTCCGATAATAAGGTTACTAAGTAGTCTAGCAAATTGCATCTACGCGAGCCAGACAGAAACATGGAGTCGGAAAGATTGCAGCTCAAGCTGACTGCCCTAGAGAAATATTCGGTCAATGTTTTGCACTCCTCGCATTCCTCTCTCGAAACTATGCGCGGCAATTCAGAATTGAGCGCCAAAATCTCAGGGTCGACATATTTGTAGTGGTGTCGCACAGCTTCATGGCACTGGGGGAGCTACAATTAAATTATACCTTCGAGCTCGGCGCTTTGCTTGATATGAATAAAGGAAGGAAGTTCCGGTAATGATACCTCCAAGAAGCTCGTCTCTCGTAATCAAAGCAGATAGTCAAGGGAGATACTGGCTCGAGATAGAGATTGCCGATATAAGCCTGCAAGCGGTTATCGACACTGGGCTGATTGGAGTAACAGCTCCCTCTGTGATGCTTACAAAAGACACTTGGGCAAAAGTTGAAAACAGCTTGGATTCAATACAACAATTTCAAGGAATAGACAGTCAAGGCAACAAGTGGCTGATTAAACACGCCGTTTCGAAAGTTAGGGTTCCAACCCTTGGATTGGAATTCGAGGAAAGAATTGGGGCTCCCGCTGTTGTCAATACCGTTGGAAGCCTCTTCCTAAGTAAATTTGATTCTTATGAGGTTGTAATCAATTGCACTCAAAAAGTCATGACAATCTCGCCTTCGCGAGAGCGGTGAGGGGCTACGCAAACTTGGAAATGGGATCCGCTTTGCATTGAAATTTCCAAGCCACAAAAACCTTCATGCGAGCTCTGGAACAAGAAATTGAGGGGGCGCAAGTTAACTTGTCCGATACGTCGGACGAGTTATATCGCGAACAACTATGATGTAGATTCATTCGTTATCCTTCTTCGCCGTGTCATTCAACTGGCGAGACGAATATACTCGAAGCGTCTTTCTATCACACGTTGCGCGATTATAGACAAGCTTGAAAAAGAAGCTCGCGGAAATGGAAGCCGAGAACAAGTATCTCGCTACCCGCGTCTCTGAGATTGATGACATAAAGAAACAACTTGACGCCCTCTCGTGGAAAAGTACCTCTGCCAAGCATTGACCTCTTGGCGTTTTTTATGTGAAAGAATCTTCGCCTCGAGCTCAAGAGTGCCTGATTTGGTTCGTTTGGGTGAAGCCAGAAAAGAGTAGCTGGGAGCCCGCAGTGAGTTTTGGCAAATCTGTTGGCATTCCCGAAGAACAACTAGATTTCAAACCTTGCCGATTCTTTGAAGAAACATATTAGGAAGACGTAAACACGTACACAAAATCATAGCTCCGGTACGCGAACATTTTGAAAAACCAAGCTACAGAGAATTACTAGAGGTTTACAAAGAAGCAAAAATAAGTAGATAAAATCGAACGGTATTCACCAGCCATCTCACTCTTTACTTGGTCGAAAAGGTTCTGATTGTAGCAGTCGAGCCACCTGACCCAGTCGCCAAAAGAATCTTCTTGTTCTTCTCTTCGTTGCTCATTTCGGCACCTCCGATTTCCATTGCAAACTCTCTCCTCAGGGAGAAAGTGAGAGGCACTGTCTTTCATTTAAGCGCCTCGTTCCTTTGTAAATAGTGGGTTCCAGACATGTCCTGCCTCCAATAACCATTGAGTTAAGGTAACAATGACTCTCTAGTTATCAAAAGTCATGGCCCATGGATGCATTTATACTATCTAGGAGAATCTTGCTTACAAAAGATGATTGAGAAGTTTTGAACCGTGAATCAAATGAATATTCCAAAACCTTTCTTGCAAAGCTCGACAAGTTACTTCCAGACTTGGAAGCGTTTTACAAGGATATTCATGCTCATCCCGAGATTTCGATGCAAGAGACAAGAACAGCTGAAATGGCTGCGGGCAGGTTGAACGCCTTGGGCTTTGAAGTGACCAAGGGAGTCGGCAAAACTGGAGTTGTGGGCAAGCTTCGCAACGGAGAAGGTCCGGTGGTGATGTTGCGCGCGGATATGGACGCACTTCCTGTCAAGGAAGCTACCGGTCTGCCCTATGCAAGCAAAGTTACGGTCATTGATCGAGATGGGAAATCCGTCCCAGTAATGCATGCCTGTGGACATGACATGCATGTCACGTGGCTTGTGGGTGCCGCGTCTTTGTTTGCTCAAGTCCGCGACGCTTGGAGTGGGACACTCATGACTGTCTTCCAACCGGCAGAAGAGACCGCGAATGGAGCCAAGTCGATGATTGATGATGGACTCTTCAAGCGATTCCCTAGACCTGAAGTCATCTTAGGGCAACACGTAATGGCTGAACCAGCCGGAGTAATTGACTACCGATCGGGTGTCGTGACTTCGGCAGGAGATAGCTTTGAGGTTAGATTGTTCGGACGAGGAGCTCATGGATCGATGCCCCAGGCAAGCATTGACCCCGTGGTAATGGCGGCTGCTACAGTCCTACGCTTACAAACCATAGTGTCTCGCGAGATAGCAGCGTCAGATTCCGCCGTCGTCACGATAGGTTCGATACAAGCCGGCACAAAGGAGAACGTCATCCCCGATCAAGCTCTGCTCAAGTTGAATGTCAGAACTTTCGACGAGTCTGTCCGAAAGCATATTCTCGCTGCGATCAAACGAATTGTCGACGCGGAAGCGGCAGCTTCGTCTGCTCCCAGGCCACCTGAGATCATACCGTTGGACCGTTACACAGCTGTAATCAACGATTCAGAAGCTACTAAGCGAGTTGTTGATTCCTTTTGTTCTCATTTTCCCAAGGATCGCGTACGGGAGTCTCAACCGACGTCTGCGAGCGAAGACTTTGGATTGTTTGGGTCAGAGTTAATTCACCGTCAGTATTTTGGTTCGTCGGAGGCACAGATCCGGAAGAGTACGATAAGGCAAAAAAGAGTGGCCGAATGGGCGAGATCCCGACTAACCACAATCCACACTTTGCACCCGTTATTCATCCAACATTGGAGACTGGCGTTGAAGCTCTTGTATGTGCCGCAGGAGCTTGGTTGTCAACTTGAGAAATAATTTGCATAAGGCGACTTTCTGAAGTGAGCACGTTTCTTCTGGTCTTGGATCTGGGCGGCACCTTCGTCTTCGGCCTTAGCGGAGCAGTTGCTGGAGTTAAGCACAAGCTGGATATCTTTGGAGTTATTGTGCTGTCCTTTGTGGCAGCTAACACCGGAGGAATCATTCGCGATTTGCTAATTGGCGCAATCCCTCCTGCAACCATCACCGACTGGCGTTACATCGTTGCGGGTCTGCTCCCCGGTCCCATCACGTTCTATGGCTATCGACCCATAAACCGGCTGAGCAATCCCGTTCTGGTGTTTGATGCGGCCGGATTAGGTCTTTTCGCAGTAACCGGTTCACTTAAGGCACTCGAATATTCAATCAACCCTCTCGCAGCTGTTTTCCTTGGTGTTCTCACAGGAGTGGGAGGAGGAGTAACTCGCGACATCTTGGTGGGAGAAATCCCGGCTGTGCTACGCACCGATATTTACGCCGTAGCCGCTCTTGTGGGCTCTACTGTCGTAGTCGTGGGCTACATTTTGGGGTTTGCCGAAATCGCAGCGGTTCTTGGAGCGATCATATGCGTTGTGATTCGTATATTGGCTATCAGACGCCATTGGAAGCTTCCTACAGCCCGCCACGCGTAGTTAGAATTGATTTTTGGTCCAAAACCAAGCAGGTTTCTTGAACAGCCAAGCAGCAATTTGGCAGCGTGGGGTTAGCCCACACTCCACGAAACTGTGTACAGGATCGAAACCACATTCCCCTAGATCCGGGAACAGATTTAGATGTGAGTGAGAATTTATTCATCACGGCACGCTCGTCCAGTCACGGGTTCACATCCTAATAAGACCTAACTTCTTCGAAGGCAATGCTCAGTGCAATTTGTTCGCCATGTCATCGCCGAATCAGACATTATGCGATGTTACTTTTTCGGGTGTTACTTCGATAGCCACATGCTTCTCTTTGAGAACGTCAGCCAACACACTTTTCGCGCCGGCCTCTCCGAGATACTTTATTGCCATTCGTTCCGTCGCCTTGTTTCCATCCATATCTTTGTTTATTCTTGCCCTTCCATTCACTACGACGTACTTGTAACCGTCATCAATCAGCACCGCGACGTTCGGGTCTTTTCTGATGTTCCGAACTTTGACGGTGTTTTCCCCGGTTGTAATCAGGATTTTGTTGTTCTCGTAGACAAACCACGTCGGGGCAATGTGCGGCGAGCCGTCCTTCGCGTTTATGGAAGCGAACTTGCAGAATCGAAGCTTATCGACGAACTCGATGTGCTTTGTGCTCAGCTTGTCTAGAGTCCCTTGCGTCATCTTTCTCGATTTCCACTTTGTCTAAGCATGACAACGCCTCCTTTGATATCACAGCCTTTCAAAAGGAGGAACTACTTTGACTACGCAATTTGGGTCAAAGTTGTTTTGGGACCTTCTTTATTTTTCCTGCTTACATCAATCCAATCTGTTTCATCAAGCCCACTTGGTCGTAGAAGAGTCTCTCTTCAGTAATTTCTCCTTTCTCGTTCCAAGTTGCCACCGTGCAGAATTCCAGATGAAAGCTCTTGTTCGTCGGAGGAATCACTTTGCCGTCTGGCATTTTCATCGGTCCCTTCATTGTTCCTGTAAAATCAGCAACTGAACAGGTATGATTGCCTTGAGCAAAGAAAATTTTGTACGGTCTGTTGATCAAGTGATTATCCGGAAAGGTCTTGAAGAATTCAACTGATTCCAAGTCATGGTTATGTCTTCCTTTCGTTGGCGGTGCTCCTCCGGGCCAGTATACTACTACGTCCTCTGTGTGACGTTTTCGAAAAGTTTCCCAAAGATCACTATTCGGCCCAGCATTCCACGCATCATCTAGTGTATGCATCAGATTGCTCAAATTATCTAAAGATTGAGACATATCGGATCTCTTTGCAGAAAAGCTTACTCCTCCTTTTCAGTGTTTTGGAAAATTCACAAGCGAAAGTGGTGTGGTTCGTGAGGGAGAATCAGAGGTAGTCTTGGTGGTGCAATTTTCTATTGCCAGAGAATAGTAGTCAAATGGATGTGAATTACAAGTCTTCTTTAAACATCTGGAAGTTGATTTCCAAAAGATCGGAATCCTAACAACTACTCTTCAGTTTTTCTTTGAACTGTGGCACTACTTTTTCTGCAAATAGGCGTATTTGCTCTAGTTCATTTCCCTCACTTGCCGGCCAAAATACGAAGGAATCCACTCCATGATTTTTAGCGTTGAAGATGAGCTCGTCTACCCAAACACCTGCTGACCCTACCACTGTTTCTCCCTGTCCATGCAGTGATTTTTCTAAACGATTCTCCTGATCTATTATACCCGCTAGACCTCGAATTCGACGGATAGAATCTGGGTTTCGCCCGTTTGCCCTAGCAGCCTCATCGATTATTTTCTGAGCGCCGTCTATCCTCTCAGTCTGGAGATAGGATTGGAGTGGTATAGACCAGCCGTCCCCTAGTCTTCCGATAAGATTTAACATCTTTGGACCTTGCGCACCAATCCAGATCTTTACAGGATAATACGGCGCAGGGCCCGGATGTGCTTCTTGAAGTTGATAGAATTTACCCTCAAATGAAACTGTTTTTCTTTTGTTGGTCTTGTCAGGATTCCATATTAGTCGAATGACTTGGATAGCTTCCTCTAATGCGGCGACCGCTTCAGACGCTGTACGCGAGGGGCCTCCATAACTTCCGATTGCTTTCCAGAACGTGCCAGCTCCAATGCCCAGCTCTATTCTTCCTTTCGTCATCAAGGGTAGCCACAGCTTTTGCAAGCACACTCGGAAGTCGAAGGGGTAAATCTACCACGTTTGTGAAAAATCTAACTCTCTTGGTCGACACAGCTAGGGCAGTGAGTAGAGTCCACGTATCCACATAGGTAGCTGTGTAAGGGTGATCCTGAATCCCGTTCATGTCTATAGTTTCAAGATCATCAACAAGCTTCACGATTTGGAAAGATTCGTCTAAAGATCTTTCATAAGGAGTTATACTGACTCCGAAAAGATTTTCATCGCTCGGCTTCATTGCTTATTCGCATACTCTCGAATTTCACCACTAGGTATTAATTCTTTGAAGTTCTCCTTATCCACGAAGGAGAAAAGATATGTCAGTTGTTGTTCGGGTGCTGCAATTGTCATGATTAACCCGAAAGACACCATGAAGATTGTCGTTAGCAAGAATGGCCCCTACGTCGTTTCGGGAAGTATTCCACTATCCATGCTGATAATTGAACCCAACGAGGAGGGTCTATCGTGGAATTGGAAGGAAGGCAAAAAATTCTCGGTTGAAGAGAGCTATAAGCTTTGCAGGTGTGGGCGTTCGAAGAACAAGCCATTTTGCGACGGAAGTCACCAGAAAATCAAATTCGATGGAAATGAAACTGCCACGCGCAAACCTTTCGCGAGGCAGGCAAAAACATACGACGGACCCAAACTCATTCTAAAGGACGCAGAGAATCTTTGCGCTTTCGCAAGATTCTGCGACCCCGGAGGCCAGATCTGGAATTTGATAGATGAAACAAATGACCCGAAGGCTCGAGAGCTTACGATCCGAGAAGCAAATCACTGTCCGGCGGGTCGACTTGTAGTGCAGGACAAGAAGACTGGAAAAGAAATTGAACATAAGTTGCCTCCCTCTATTGGAGTGGTCGAGGATCCAGCTCTTGGATGCAGCGGACCATTGTGGGTACGCGGAGAGATACAAGTAGAGTCAGAGGACGGCATGCCGTATGAAATACGCAATAGGGTCACACTATGTCGCTGCGGGATGTCAAGCAACAAGCCTTTTTGCAACGGTAGCCACGCAAGCATCAAGTTCAGAGATGGGCTGGTGGAATTCGTTAGAGTCAAATGAAAATCACTACCGATGAAGCTGTCTCACAAGTGATACGCAAAATTTGGAGCCTTTAGAAGATTTGAGCGAAAATAGACTGAGACTACCCAAAGGTCAGCAAGTTGGACTGCCAGTCTTGCATGTCAAGGATCTCGAAAAATCGCTCCGCTTCTATGAAGGAACCCTTGGACTGAAACCAATCCACAGGAATAAGAGCCCCAATGACAACCTTGAGTTGATAGAATTTGGCTTAAAGGAAAGAAAAAGTGATTCTCCTCTCCTAGTTCTAAAACATGATCCTTATGCGAGAGAAACAGTTCACAACTTTGCCGGTTTGTTCCACTTTGCAATCCTTCAGCCCGACAGAAAGAGTCTTGGTTACGCTCTTTCGAACCTTCAAAGAAAAGGGGTAAAATTTGACGGATTCGCAGATCATTTAGTCAGCGAATCCTTGTACTTGCATGATCCGGAAGGAAACGGAATCGAAATCTATCGAGACAAACCGATGGATGAATGGTCCTATGATAGCAAAGGGCTTGTCGTCATGGACTCTTTACCTCTTGACCTCCAGAGTGTGCTGAAAGACGGAGAGGATCTCAAAGAGGAACATGAAACTTTTCCAAAAGGTACAACGATCGGACATATGCATCTGCGTGTAACTAACCTTGAACAATCCGTTGATTTCTACGCAAAGAACCTCGGCCTTCACATTTCAGCTGACTGGTCCAACTTTGGAGCGATGTTTCTAGCCGCTGGAAACTACCATCATCATTTGGGGCTGAATACTTGGCACAGCCTGAATGGTAAGAAACACGAGCAGGATGAAGCTGGTCTAGAAACGTTCACGTTCAATACCGTAGACAATAACTCGAAGATTAAGACCAAAGGAAGCGAAGATTTACTATTGACCGATCCTGACGGTATCGCGATAATTCTGAATCATGGTTGAGAGAGCATAAGGTTGACGTTATCTTACTATAAGCCTGAATTTGGAAAAAGCGTAAATCAAAACTGAACCCAACAAAATGCCTTTTCATTATATGCGAGGTTGAATCCACTGATTCCACCAGCCTCGAATGATTCAATAAACAGATCGAAGTTGCTTTCCGTTCTATTTTTCAGCCCGCTCGATAATTTTTGCTCCAAAAAGGAGGGTAGGATTTGAACCCGAGCACTTTTATGCCCAGCTTGGGCGCTTAACCATAAAGTTAAGAAATTTTTTCGGAATCGTTTGTCTTTAATATTGCCAATTTTTGGAGCGTCCTATTGTAGTTATTCGAACTCTGTGAGTGTTCGAATACCACTCCCTCCTCTTTTTTCTTTCCGAAGAATTAACAAAATCAGTTTTGAAAGCAGCCCATAAGTTTAC
>JARCRS010000109.1 GCA_029850555.1 archaeon
AGCGCCTTGAAAAGCTCGCTAAAAAGACTGGTAACAATAGGCTCATCGACGCATTTAGATTTGCGCTTTACTCCGCTGAGCGCGAGGCAGAAAAATATCACGGAGACCTAAAATCTATTTCAAGAGCGCAAAGATTTGCACGCCCGGTCGGCCGCAGTATTTCGTCGAAGGTTGACGAAAATTTGGCTGAAGCACTCTTTGAAGAAATCAGAGAACAATAGATAGCTAGTCGCCGTGAACTTCTATTGGCCATTATGATAGATACCCGCGTATTCTATGCATTCTTCGACACAAGAGACGAATACTATCTAGACTCGCTTGCAATGCTAACCCATTGCATCGAGGGTAGATTTGGTCAACCCTTCACAACAGATTATGTGATTCTCGAAGCAACGACGCTCATGCAAAAGCGCCTTGGTTCCGATGTTTCGCTGGCTTTCTTGGATTTTATCAGAGACAACAAGATCAAAACAATCGTTGTCGATGAAGAATCTTATGAAAGCGCACTGAAACTGTTCAGAAAAGAATTCAAAAGATTAAGTTTTTGCGACTCTGGAACGATTGTGGCTATGAACGAGCTAAGCATTTCTGCCCTTGCTTCGTACGACACAAGAAGTTTCGTTGGTCTCGTAGCGGCGGATATTTACGGCAAAAAATACTTTGAATCTCTCAATGAGAAAGATGCGGCTCATGTCAGGAAGAAGATTGCAGCCAATTTTCGCAAGTCCACCTTGTGATGAAGACGAAAATAGTCGAAATGCGCGAGATATCCGTCGATGAGGCAGTGAAGCTGACCGACAAATAACATGTACAAGAATACGAACGTATGAAACCCGGCGAGCCAGAGCTAAAAGCTATCCTATCACGACTTTTAGATTAGAAAGGTTCAACTCTAGTGGGTCCAGTGGTTCTAAATCGCTGGATCACGCGATCAACATTCAAATGAAGTACGCGATGGAACAGAAACGTACTTGACTTCTGAGCTGGCCCGTCTGGAAGCATGTGGCGTTGCTTCAGTCAAGACAAGCTCAGAGAAATCAGCACGGTCTTAGATTCACTGCGTTCTATCAGAATTCAGATCAAATCATTCCTTTGAACATGGCAATAATAGCGATTAAGGCGAATGAGATTATGACGAGTGTCATCAGATTTTTTTCAATCCAGTTGTCAATTTTCATAGTACCGCCCTTTTCGTGATCTGCATTAGGGTATGCAAAAAAGCATAATTTAAACAAAAAGCAATTTTCCTTCCTTTCAATAGTGGCAGCATGTGCTAAATATTGGCCCAAGTACAACGATTTCCGATATAATCCGTCAAATCCATACCGTATATTACTAGTAAGAAACCTAGATTATTTACTCAAAAAAACAAAGGACGATTTTGTTTTGCTCTGTTTTGAATCTCTCTCTGCCACAATTGAACCCCCAGAGAAGAAAGCAGAATCAGGCAATCCGATCAGCGTTCAAAGTGGCGCTGCTGGTGGCTCACGTATTGCGACTGTGATCCACAAATCCGTTCAATCAGAGTTATTCGTAGGCGTACAAAAGAACTTGATTTTGATCAAAGTTCTTGCAGATTCTGCAAGCAAGTTTGGAATGGAAATTCCTGATAAATTTGAAGACGCTGAAGTAAGTGGCCTTGCCCCACAATTATCGGAAGAACTAAACCAGGCTATCCAGCAAGTGAGAGCCTCTCAACGTAAAGTTTCTTCAATATTTACCCCACTTGTCTTTCAACTTTATCCTGAGCACGTTGAGACAATAACACTCTACATGGCAGATGTCGCAATGGCATGTGCCTCAAAAGAGGGGAGTCTTCCAATCGACTTATTGAATGATATCCAGCTTCCAAACGTGCAAGCAAAAATGTTAGAGTACGATAGAGAAAATACTGATGAATCTAATCCAGAAATAATGAACGATGGAGGCGTAGAAGAGCGGAGTCCAATGAAATATCTACGCTCACTTGAGCACTATCTCTTTCTCGCCTCAATATATTTGAGCGAAACTATTGAACAGGTCGAACGCACCTTTAGCGACGAACTCGAGGTCAAGAGGCTTGTAAAGCTGATTCGTCCGGAGATTGAATCAATTGAAAACGCTTGCTCAAAGATTCACAAAATATATTCCGGTGCTCTAGCAAAACAGAGCAAGTGGAAATGGCACTCTGATTTTAAGACGATATAGTCAATCCTTCTCTTTTCAAAGAGCCTATAGGGGAAAACTAGTTCAGTTTTCTGAGAGTCTTTGGATCTGAAACTTTGGATTTATGGGCCTGATTAGTTCTTTGAATGTTTCATTTCGTTTCAAATTATGAATAAAGCCGTCTTCAGTTAGGAGAACATCTGCTTGATTCACAGCTGTTGATAAAATGAGACAGTCTATGAAATCGTTTAGAGTTTCTCTAAGTTTGAATGCGGTAGCTAGATTCCGATCGTCATAAGATTGCAATTTCATGAGAGAGTCATCTTTGATTATAGCGTCTATTCCTGTCGAAACTCCTCGGCCCTCAAGCTTGCCCTTTGCTACATACTTTGCACCCTTTGCAGAAAGCTCGAAAATCGTTATATCGCATATGGCAGTCTCAAAACTGACGTTACTACGAAATCTCGCGACATCTTGACCCGAAATCTTCTTGACAGAGATCCCAATTACAGGCAAGAGGTAAGTGGTGTCGAGGACAAATCTCTTCAAAGAGATTCAGCCTTTTTGCTCAGCTCTCTTCTGAACTTGTGGAATTCCTGAAGAGTTACTTCTACCTGTGCAGGCTCCTTCAACAAATCGTTAACTCTTGGAATAGGTCTTACAATCAGCCTGGAATCTTCGACCTTCAGGTCTATCTCCACTCCCGGGCGCAACCCGAGTTTTTCTCTAATTTCCTTTGGTGGAAATATTTCGCCTTTCGAGCCAATTTTGCTTTTCTGCAATTCCACCTATCATCGAGTGGGATGTAGTCTTTCGATTAGATAAGTCTTGCCGAAATTGGAACAGTTTCACGAATGGTAGCTATCGTTCTCGACCATGCACAAGATCCTATTTCAGGTTCTCGAAAAAACATAGCACCAGAGCAAAGCATGAATGGGACTGCCCTCTAAACGGTTCATTCTCAGAGATGACTCTTCGACTTAGCGTAGCTAGAATGCACAAAAGCTCTTCAAGTCTGAGCAACTCTTCCTTTGAAGGTGATAATACATAACAAAGCGAGTCTTCGGTAAAATCCGCCTGCTGTCTATCAAGTCACACGACCCTTTCGATTTCGAGATGATGCCTAGAAAGAAAAGAAAAAAGAAGGATAGCGTGAGAGCATTTGTTTCTCTCAAGCTATTGGGTCTAGTTGTCGTTGTCGTCAAACTGGTGAATATGGTGGTGCTGGTGGATAGGAGTGACGTTTGCATGATACACTTGGAATGTTCCAAAGTTGAATCCGGCTGGTCCAACTGAAGAAACTCCGCTAAAATTGAAGTGCCCCGCTTGCGCCGGTACGAATAAGTCTGCTGAGGTTCCATCGAATAGGAACATCGAACACACTCCTGAAGTTGGTCCTAATGACCCTGATGCAATATTTGCTGCTGTTTCGGAACTCCAACCCACTCGAAAGTCGCTGACAGGATTTCCATGGACTGTTATGCCGTAGAGCGTATACAATCCGCTGTCCGAAGGAGGCATTACTACCCATCCTAAAGGAACTGAAGATCCCGTCATCGCTTTAAGGCCCGGTGAATTTCCTAGTGTGATATCGCCTTGACAGGTCGAGGATTGAACAGTTCCAGAGCTATCGTAGTAATTAACGATTGTTAAGACTTCGCAGTGTCCAGAGGTTCCAGCCATTCCGCCCGGAAGCATTCCTGTCAAGTCGCAGCTGCCTGTGATTAGCATACTTTGAAGAGGCAAAGGTGCTCCTGGTGGAGCGGGTCCTGTTTTAACTACCCAGCTAACTCGCCAACCAGTTTGTGTTGTCTGACTGTGGTTGTTGTTGTCGCTATAACCATACGCAGTCATTGCTGAAACCGAGCTAGCAATCAATACGATCACTAGACCGACTGCTAGCAGCGATGAGTACAGTAGCCGCTTTGATAATTGCATTTAACCACGCTGAGGAAAACTATACTGTCACTCCATATTAGAGATTCTTTCCGTTTTGCAAGAAAAAGACCATTGTTCTCAACTATCGCTATGTAACGAAAATGGATAGGAAAGCAATCAGGGAGTTGCTTTAGGCGCGTTTACAATTTGGTATCAGGTTCTTTCATTTCGAGCGCAGGTTTTCAATTTCCGATCCAAAACTTAAGTGAGAGCCTCAAAAAGGCTTCCCAAAAATTTAGCCGATAATAGAACCCTTCGAACAACTTGCTTGAACCATATTTATGAGGTTCAGATTAATCGAAAGATGAAAACGAGCAGATAATGTTTGCCGAATCAATTCACAAAGAATTCTCTTTCAATCAGAGAACGAATCTAGTCGTAAGCGTAAATCCAGATCACCTAGGTCTAACTTAGGCACGGCACAAGAAAGAAACCTACTCAGCTTAGTAAGGAAAAGAAATGTCAGATTAAATTACGATAAGGCATCAGAGATAGGAAAACAAGCACGCAAAGGGCAAGTTTTCGTTAAACTACTAGCCGCGAAATATGCAGTAAGCCATACTGTCTATCGCGTTCTTCAGAACAGAACCCAGATACCGATTAATCCTATTTCGATAAATAGGCAACTATATATTTTCTTAATGTCTAGTTTTCCGTAGCTTTCTGCACCTCCTCCATGTCAAGAATAGGCATCGACATTCCAATTTTCTTTGAGAATTGCACTAGCATTAAGGCAATTCGAGTGCAAGCAGCTATATATTTTTCCAGCGACAACTCGACTCAACTCTACGAACGATATTGGACATTTTCGATTCTCGTTGTGACACACTTTGAAACTCCTATTTCTGCATCTTACAACAGTCTCAACAAAACGAGTCTATTCAAAAGTTTCATTTTGTTTCATTAATGCGAGAAAAAACCGTGCAGCAATAGCAGAAATTATTGGAACATTACTTTTAATCTTAGTCACGGTCGCGCTTGCCGTCGTGATTCTAGCTTTTTCAACGAGCGGCCTGACTGGGCAGAGCTCGAATTTTTCAAATTTGGTTTCAAACTCTCAAAACTCGCTTTCCGACAACATGGTTGTTGAACATGTTCAATTTGGAACTTCCTCTTACGTTCCAATAACAATTTCTAATTCTCAGACTAGTGCAACGGCTTCGCCGTTTCAGCAAAGTGTGACGATAAATCCATCACTGTATA
>JARCRS010000110.1 GCA_029850555.1 archaeon
CCTGAAGAAAATGTGAGAAAGTTTGCCGATCATGGATACCTTGGAATCCCCCTTCCGAAAGAGTTCGAAGGGGCGAATCTAGGGGAATTTGGTTATGGAATCGCCGTTCAAGAGATCGGTAAAGTTTGCTCCGCTCATGGAACGATAATTGGTGCCCATACGGGCCTCTGCGAAATCCCTATCTATTTGTTCGGAAACTCGCAGCAGAGAAAGGCATACTTGCCTGACTTGGCTTCGGGAAGGAAATTAGGCGCTTTTGCCCTAACAGAGCCTGGCGCTGGAAGCGATGCGGCAAATTTAAAGACCACAGCGAGGAAGGAAGGGGATCACTTTTTACTCAATGGAACAAAGCAATTTATTTCAAATGGAGATCGGGCCGAGACAATTCTTGTTTTTGCGGCAAATGACCTCTCCCTCGGACCATACGGCGGAATTACTGCGTTCATAGTAGAGCGCTCTTTTGGCGGTGTGAGAACTGCCAAAATAGAGAAAAAAATGGGAATCAGAGCCTCTACCACTGCTCAGATAGTTTTTGAAGATTCCCCGGTTCCTAGGGAAAACATTCTCGGAACATTTGGAGGAGGATTCCTCGTCGCGTTGACTGCGTTGGACGGAGGAAGAGCTTCCCTTTCTGCTGGAGCAGTTGGAGGTTCCGAGATGGCGTTAGAAATGATGATTGAGTGGGCAGAGAACAATAAGGAAAGAGCCGAAAAACAAGCAGTTCAATGGATGATCGCAGATACTGCTATTGAAGCCCATGCTGCAAGGCAGATATGCTATCAGTCTCTAGAAGAAGTCGGAGTATATTTTGAAAAACTTGCTCGCGGTGAGAAAATTGATCGCCAAGAAAGAGAAACAATCTCAAGACATACTGCGATGGCAAAGGCCTACTGCTCAGAAGTTGCTACGCGCTCGATCGAAAAAGCTATCCAAGTAATGGGGCCGGAAGGCGTTACTGAAGGCTTTGGGCTCGAACGTGGATATAGAGATTCGGTCATTGCAGAGATTTATGAAGGTACAAATGACATTCAGAGGCTCGTGATCGCCCGCGAATTTTTAGGCCTCGAAAGAAATCCCCGAAACTGACTTTACGAACACTGAGGAATTTCTTTATGGCGTCAAAGAAGATACTTGTCTACGTTCAAGCGCTTCCTATTTCTGTTCCTAGTAGAGCCAAGAATTTCGCAGATTTATCGAACTTGAATCTCAGAATGTCTCACTCGAGCAAGGCAGCACTTGACAAAGCAGTAGGTTTGTCAGAAAATGTCGTAGCCTTAGGTCATTCGTCTATCCTTCGCGAAGCACTTGCTCGAGGCTCTAAAGAAGCAATACCGATTCCGCTCTATGATGATCCTCTCGCTCAAGCTGAAAGCATGAAAAATTTCTTAACAGACTTGGGTCCGTTTTCTATCCTAGTTGGCGAAAACCTCGATGGTCCGTTTTCTGGGGCCGCTCTCTGCGGGGCCCTCTCGTCAGTTTATGATCTAACTTTTTCATTTGATTCAGACCTAGAAGACGGAGGAGGTTCAGTTGTGCTTGTGAAAGATAGTGGAACAAAAGCCTTCAATATCGACATTCGAAAAATAGACTACGCTTCAACGAAGGAATTTGCTGAATCTAAATTTGTTGGAAGTATTGCATTAGAAAAGTACGAACGAGCACAGCCCATTCAGTTATCAAAAGAACAAGCTCCAAAAGATATCGCTTCAACTATCTCAAGAAAGATACGGCGTCTGTCCTCCTTAAGCTGAGGCGAATTGTATGATTATAGTGCTCGCCGAATTCGGGGGAGAAAAACTTCTGGGAAAAGCTCGGGAGGTTGCCGATACTCTTGGTTTAAGAGTTGTTGCCGTCTGTTCCTCTGAATATGCTACTAATGATCTATCTCAAAAAATGATTTCACTTGGAGCGGATGAGGTGATGAAATACGCCGGCCTAACAAATGTGTTCGAATGGTCTGAAGCTCTCTCTTCCCTTTTGAAAGACCTCCAGCAGATTAAATTTCTATTTGCAACCTCAGGCCTAATTAGCGATTCTATTCTCGGGCGAGTCTATGCACTTTCAAGGGACCGTATAGCATCTTTCGGGACAGGCATTGACTCGTTCAGTGAAAATGAAGCTAAAAAGAACTTGCGCAGTTTGGGCATTTCTCTTTGCTTTAAAAGTACTAGCGATGACAAGCTACGTATTTTTTCCTTCAAGTCAAGTTCGATTCCTGAACCGTTTGAAGATACTTCAAGATACGGAAAGACTACTGAAGCCAAGGTCAAATCACGTGCACCGACAAAAAATTCTCCAAAGACAGTTGGGCTCGAAAGCAAAGATTATTTTGACTCGTCATCAAATCTTACTCTTTTAGTTGGCAAAACTTTTGCGAGAAGAAAAGACAATCTCAAAGCGGCCGAGCGTGTTGCATCTAAATACAAAGGAAACATCCTAATTCATGACTCTAAAGTTGAGGAGATCTACGGCCCTTGCCTTGCGATCGATGTGGAAGCAAGGCAGCAAAAGGAGTTGCCAAGGTTTCATGGAGAGCTGATCGCGATAAACAGTTCTGAAGACCAAGCGATTTCAAGGTTGGCACATACAAGCGCTATAACCGAAGATATTTCGAAAGTTCTAGAACAGCTCTAAGGGTATTCGTAGAATCCCTTCTTTGTTTTTCTACCTAGATATCCCGCCCTAACCATATTCCGAAGAAGAGGGGATGCTCTATACTTTGGATCTTCGTACTCTCTGTAGAGAACGTCAAGAACGTCGAGCACAATGTCAAGGCCCACGAAATCGGCAAGCTCAAGCGGTCCCATCGGGTGATTCATACCTAGTTTCATTACAGTGTCGATATCTTCCTTGCTTGCTATTCCTTGTTCGTAGGCAAATATCGCTTCGTTGATCATGGGACAAACAACTCTGTTTGATACAAACCCAGCATTGTCTTTAACCACAACAGGAGTTTTGCCTAATCTTAGGCTCAGTGCTCGAATGATTTCAATAGTTGAAATCGAAGTTTGAAGAGCCTGGACGATTTCGATAAGTTTCATGACAGGAACTGGATTGAAAAAGTGCATTCCTGCAACGCGCTGCGGATTTGAGACAAGAGCGGCAAGCTCAGTGATAGGTATCGATGAGGTGTTTGAGGCAAGGACTGTATCCCTTCCACAAATCCTGTCAAGCTTTTTGAAAACATCGCGCTTTACCTCGATCTTCTCGAGAACGGCTTCTACGACGAATTCGCGATCTTTGAACTCATCCAAGCTCGCTGTAGGCAGAACTCTGGAAAGAGCAGCTTTCTTATCGTCCTCGCTCATTTTCCCTTTTTCAACAGAGCGAGATAGATTTGCTTCGATCTTTCTAATCCCACTGTTGATGAAATCCAAGCTTACATCATTCAGCTTGACATTAAATCCACCTTGGGCAAAGACCTGTGCGATTCCATGGCCCATCGCTCCCGCTCCGATTACGCCAACGCGCGTTATCTTTTGTGCGGTTGATTGTGCCTGCTGGGAAGACATTTTTTATAAAAATCAACTCGTCCGAGAACTAGTTTCATCATTTATCGATCTGACAGATGCTTTTCACTCTTTTGCTAGATCCCGTTTTCTAGAGGTAGATCTTAGGCCAAGCAATAAGCTCATCTAGCCTGAATTTCTTTTCGTAGTAGAATTCTGAGTATAGCATGATCATCGGAGTTCCTAAAGAGATTGTGCTGAGTGAAAAACGTGTTTCAGTGATTCCCGAAGCAATTTCAAAATTTGCAGGAGCACAAGTGATTGTAGAATCGGGAGCTGGCGAAGGAGCGGGCTTCACTGATATGATGTACTCAAGCAAGAGCGCCTCTATTGTGCTTGACGCGGAGACCCTTTATTCTAGATCCGATATTGTCCTCAAAGTCCAACCGCCAACTAAAGATGAAGTTGGATTACTCAAAGAGGGTTCGACTTTAATTTCATTTCTTTATCCACTCGCTAATCTTGAGACTGTCTCTCAGCTCGTCAGAAGAAAAATTACTTCATTTGCGATGGACCTTATGCCAAGGATCAGCAGAGCACAATCTATGGATGCTCTCTCGTCCCAGGCGACTATTTCGGGATACAAGGCCGTACTTCTTGCTGCCGACTCGCTGCCTAAACTTTTTCCGATGATGATGACTGCGGCTGGCACGATCTCTCCAGCTCATGTATTTGTCATAGGGGCCGGAGTAGCAGGATTACAGGCAATCGCTGTTGCTCACAGGCTAGGCGCCGTTGTAGAAGCATATGACGTTCGTCCAGTCGTTAAAGAACAAATTGAAAGTCTTGGAGCAAAGTTCGTCCAGCTTCCGGTTAGTGCGCAAGACGCCCAAACTTCTGGAGGGTATGCTAAAGCGCAATCCGAGGATTTTTACAGGAAGCAACAGGATCTTCTTAGCGAACATACAAAGTCAGCAGACGTCGTCATAACTACTGCACTTGTTCCAGGTCAAAGAGCTCCAACTCTCGTCTCTGAAGAAGCAGTCAAAGGAATGCGTGCGGCGTCCGTCATTGTGGACCTAGCTGCAGAGCAGGGAGGCAACTGCGCCCTAACAGAGCCAGGGAAAACTGTGATAAAGTATGGGATTACAATTCATGGATTACTTAATCTTCCATCCTTAATGGCCCCGCAAGCAAGCCAACTTTATTCTAGAAACATAACCACGTTTCTTTTTGCAATGTTGAAGGAAGGCAAACTAAACGTTGATCTCAATGACGAGCTAATCCGTGGACCTTTAGTAACACAAAACGGGCTCGTCATGCATGATCAAACAAAGAAGGCTCTGGAAGCTTTAGCCGCGGTGAATTCATAAGAAATGTCTAGCCAAATTTTCGCTGATCTTCCAATAAATCTCATCATCTTCATCCTATCCACGGTTCTTGGAATAGAGCTCATTCGGCATGTATCTCGTCTTCTTCATACTCCGCTCATGTCGCTCACAAACGCAATTTCGTCAGTATCTTTTGTAGCGGCACTAATTGTAATGTCGGAGACAAACAA
>JARCRS010000111.1 GCA_029850555.1 archaeon
TGATCTCTACTCCGCTTTTGCTCTTTGTTCCAATGGCTCAGAAACATTAGTTTGAATAGCGAAATGAAACTCATAGCGATGTAGTTGGCAGGGGGCTAGAGAGTGCAGGAAAAATAGTTCGAACTCCACAAAAAAATGCCAATACGACTGACTTTGCGGTTTCAAGATATTTGACAATTTTTTAAAGACTGGGTAGCTTTTGCAAACAAACTCGAATATTTCGACAGCTTTAAGAGAACCCGGCTCGTTTTCTGCGAAGGATAATCCATGTCACAAGTTACAGAAAATCTAACGAACTTGATGCAGACCCTAGATGATGCGTGGAATGCCGGACCGAAAAGTAATCTTTGGGACACATTCAGAAAGCGCCATACTGAGGATGTCGCAGTTTATTGGCCGGGTCAGGCAGAGCCAACAAGGGGGAGGGATAACCATGATTTGGAATCCGTGGAATTCTTCAAGACATTCCCTGATAACCATTTGATAAATCGACCTTACAAAATTCTCTTACAACAGGGAAATCATACATGCTCGGTCGCTGATTTTTATGGCACAATGAAGGGGCCGATGAAAATGCCTGACGGAAAGATGTAGTCAACGCTTTTGCAATTACCCCTTGCTCTCTTCGAGGAGTAAAGTTTGCCATTGCTTTATTTTGACGCCTGTTTCATGGTCACAGAAAAAAATGGTGGCTGACATACTATACAAAGAACAAAGCAATTGTTTGTACCTAGAGCGCCCTAACCCTAATTTAGCCCTGATTCCTTATTACAGAAAAAAACGAGGTTGACATACTATCAGTAGAAATAGCCATTACTTGCATTTTGGCTTTATACTTGTCCTCAAAAGGGGTAGATCTCTACATACTCCGCGAGAAAAGCAATTGTTTTGAGAAACTAACGAGATTCGATCATTTCCTAGAGTACCTATCCACGAATTCTCTTACGGATTCGTTTTGATAGGCAATTCTTATCCTCGCAATACTACCACCTCTCCCTCTTTCCTTTGAAAAAAACTTTCTTTCGACTGCCCCGCGCTTGATCAAATCCCGAAGTAGAATCGAAGATCTTGGAGAATAAAGCGATGTTGAACGAGCTCCAATGTTCTTTGCTATTTCGACCATACTCCTCCAACCGGAAGAGTCAATTGGAGACTTTTTGCCATAATGGTCATTTACAAATGATTTGAGGAGATAGTCAAAAATTTTCTCCGCTTCATCACTTTCAAAGCTAAAGACCTGACGACCGGAAGTTAGCCTGACTCGATTAGTATCAAAAAGTTCAATCCTTCGCCAGCTCGAATCAAACTTAGTTCCTCGCAAGGCTCTGAGGCGAATATAGTGCTCTAGCTTCCCTCTCTCTTCTTGAGTCTTGAGATCTATGATCGCGTCCGCAGCCGCTTCTCTCTTGTTATAAAATGACGCTGAGGCTATTCCAGTTACAAACGCATGAAGCGTTAATAGCTCTCTTGATTTTGCCATTGGAACAAAAGTCGTCCTCCACCCTTTCACGACGTACTCTTCATCGTTGAACTGGAGTAGTATTGCTTCATTGTCATCGATATGGAGCCACCTTTTCTCTTCTTCTTCAAACCCATCTTCCATCTTTTCTCGAATCGCTTTGCTCCATTGTTGAAGATCCGGGCTTCTTCCAGAAAGGAGGGGCTCTGCTCTCCCCTCGCTTGAGGCCTTGAGCGGAGTAGTTGGAGTATAGCTATCCATTATTCGAAAAGAGTTCCTTTGTTCATAATTATCCACATCAAGAGCCATCTGTTTCAATGCCGTCCTAATTTCATTGGGCGTATGCTGGAAGACGTGGTACTCGGTTTTGATTCCATGCTTCAAAGCTTCGGCCGCTATTGTCAGCGATACTTCGTACCAAAGTGAATGTGGTTCAAATTCTACAAGACATGTCATGCCGTAGTGAAAAGCGCCAGGCGCGAGTTCCCCGAGGATCTCTAGATCAACGCCTTTGCTCAAAATGTGACAGCGAACGCGAGGTTCGTTTGGCCCTAAATAGGTTTGTTGTGTTTTACTTTTCTGGGAATCCCAGCGTAGCACGATAACGCAAGGTGGACAAATTGTCAAGCATCAGAGCCTTGTATTGTATGTTAAAAAAAGAAAAAAGGAAAGTGCGCCCGCTCAGCTTTTGATTTGCTGAACGAGACACACGAAATTGATTCCGGTATCGTGCAGAACTACTTCGCCAGAGCTCAGTCCTAAGAGTATGACCGAGTCTGAGGTAATAGATTGTCCATTGATTGATTGCGCTAAAGGAAGGGTAGGACCTGTTCCAGGTCCGTTAGGGCCAGGAAATGTCTCAAAGTCTGGTACGCAGGTTTTAGCTGTTATCGCAGAAGGAGTACACAATACTACATAGACGTGCCAGTTCGCATTGTAAGATCCATGATTGTCGGGTGGAACGGATATGACATGATCGTGAGCAACTCCTGGGAGATGGTCGTTGTTTGGGGGAGCCTGAGGAGTCGATGTCTGTGGAGCTACTATGTAAAGTGGTTCTGCGGGATTATTGCTCCCCTGTCCAGGTACTGCCATCATCTGCCATAAGGTTCCGTTGCCCCACATCACTTCAGCTGCCCAAGGGCTCGAAGACATGTCCGCATTGACATGTATAGCCCCTAACATTAGCAACAGTGCTACTGATGCGAGGGTTAAGGCGACGATTGATCTAGTTGAATGCTTTCCAATTACATATTGGTGTAGTAACATTTTCTTCATGAAGTCTCATAACACGAAAAATACTTGTCCATTTTTCGAGTGAGAAATGCGCTCCTTTCTTCATTTGCGGTGAAAATCTGACCTCATTTGAAAGGGGGAGCTCTCAGCTTACTCGAAAAATAGCCTACTTTGAAGATAAAGATTGACATTTTCCATAGTTCATTTGCATATGTCTGGAAACTTTTCTAGCATAATAAGAGCCCAAGGTGCCATTTTCAAAGATCTGACCTCTTGAAGCAGTTTCTCGCTTTCTATCCAAATGTGATCTTTAAGCTCGATCAAGTTTAACTTTGGTTGTTGATCAGTTTTTAGAACTCCAACGCCACAGATTTCAAACTCTGATAGCCTAAACCCCGGCGGACTAGTTGCGTTTGGATAGGTCGGATCCGGCGAATGATATTGGAACTTGCCGACGTAATCGATGTCGTTTACTTTTGTTTCGATTCCAAGCTCTTCATTTAGCTCAACTACCATTTGAGAAACATAATCTTCTTGCCCCCACCTTGGGTGTCCAGCCATTGTCAAATCCCAAAACCCAGGAAACGGAGGAGGAAAATTAAGGTCGGGACGTTGTTCCGATCTCTGAGTCAGGAGAAT
>JARCRS010000112.1 GCA_029850555.1 archaeon
GAGCTTTCAAGAGGCTGGAAGCAAACTACGGAGAGATTGAAACGTGAAGTGCCTTGATACCGATCTTCTCGTTGCAATCTTAAGAGGCAAAGACAAAGACGCAGAAGAGAAAATGAAACAACTTGACCAAGAGGGAAGGCACGGGACAACAACGCTCAACGCATTCGAGCTTTTCTATGGAGCTTATAGATCTGAGAGTAGAGCAAAGAATCTCGACAAGATGAAGGCACTCATGGGACGATTGGATATTCTTCCCCTGGACTATAACTCGTCGGATAAGGCCGGAGAATTACTTGCTGATCTGGCAGACGATGGGAAGACGATCGACTTTCGGGACGCACTGATTGCTGGAATCTCCATCACAAATAACTTAAGTTTAGTCACTCGCAATAAGGAACATTTCTCGCGAATTAAAGGTTTGAAGTTAGAGCAATGGTGAGCGCTGATATCTTTGAGCTTGCTGCGAAATACAAGTGCGTTTGATGTTAAAATTGTCTTCTTGGAGAGGTCACGTTAAGGAGGCGCGGAACAGTTACAACAATTGGCTGCGCCACTAATTCTTCCTTAGAAAGAAATAGAGCCCTATTTTGCAATCTTGTGATGTTTCTCTGGTCTTTTTCCCTCGGTGGAGAACCAAGGTGCCAATGGATTGACGACTTCACAGAGGGACGAGAAATCTTCATGCGAAAAGTGCGTGTCAGAAGAATATATTCTTCCAAGAATATCCCTCAGCGGATAGGCAACCAAGTAATCGTAGACGTGAATATTGGACTTCGCTATCTGAAGCAGCTCTAACAGTATCGTCTTGTGTTCTCGATGTCCAAATTCGCAGGAGATCGCCCAGAGTTGAGATAGCTTCGAAGCCCCCGGGTGCGCAGTTTTCCCCTATGACACATTTATTACAGGCCTCAGAGTAACAGCCTGATATCCACGATATGGCAACCAAAACACTAGCTCAGTTAGTAGAGGAGATCAAAGCACTTACACCTGAAGAAAATCGGGAAAGAGCTCGCGGTGTCGCGAAGGCGTATTACAAATTTGTTACAGGAAGAAGACAAAAGGCGGATTTGCGAAGGGTTCGAAAAGCTCGAACTTGAACTTGCCTTCGAAGTGTTAGAGGCTTGGGAGGAAAGAAGGAATGACGACTTCGTGGGTGCCCTTGAGAGTCTTCGGACACTCAGAGAAGTAATGCGAGATATTTGCATGTAAAAGTCGCTCTACCGGAAGATAATCCCGCTGATACTTGGGAATAAAGAATAGGAAGACATGCGTTTTCTGGTCGATGAAAGCTCGGGGAGAAGATCCCACGAATTGCTGAAGCTACTTTTTAGAGGCTGGACAGATCCAAGTAAGATCTCGACGCTCTTTTGAATACATCCTTTGGGAGTGCAGGCAGGCGTCGACATATACTAGGATCAAAAATCACTGTTTGTTATCATGGCCAAAAGCTCGTGCAGAATCAGAGATAGAAATAAACTTGTCAAAAAATGGCTTATTCATTCATGAATGATCTATCAGGCTTCCGTCCTGAATTATGTCAAATCTTTAAATTGCAAGATTCGACCTCAAACTGCAGCACCCCCTTCACATGAATTGGCGAAGGCGGGATGCAAAAATTGGACATTCTTCTTCAGGCTTCATTCCGAAGATCCACATCCTCCCCTCATCTAGATATTACAAATGCCAAAAAGCAATTGTTTTGTTTTGAGTCCCTCTTTCATGGTCACAGAAAAAAACGGTGGCTGACATACTACAAGTAAAAATAGCCATTGTTTGAAGTACGCCTAATTTAGCCCTGATTCCTTATTACAGAAAAAACCCGCGATTGACATACTATCAGTAGAAATAGCCATTGTTTGGATTGCCCCTAAATTTGTCTTCTTACGTGGTCGTAAAAAACCGGTCCGGGTTTCAACAATCAAGCAAAAAGTGGATGTTGGGGAGCCATTTTTGACTATATCGTGTTCCGATATAGGAGTTGAAACAAACCAAGCTTATTAGTTGGCCTGTTCCTCCTTATCCGTGAGCAAAGTAAATTTGGATACCGAGAACGAAAGAGAGGAAGAATATTCGTTTTACAAGAGCCCCTACAGGAGTTTTGTCAACAAAACTTCGAAAGAGAAGAGATCAAAGTCGCCATGGAACGCCCTAAACTCCATCGCTTATCCAAATTGTGCGCCCTGATCATCAGGTTCCGAAATACTGATCCAAAAAACAAATCCTTCAATCCTGATTTGCCCTTCGCAACATTCCTAAATTGCAATTTTCCTACTTTTTTCGTAGTCGCAAGGTCATGACAGTCGAAGAAGCTCTAGCGCAAGATAAGAAAGAAGAAGAGGCTTTAGAAAAGCAGACGCTGTACTATCCCAATAACATCGGCTTTACTCCTTTGGAACAAAGCAATTATGAGTTTGTTTTGATGGGCCTTCAAAATGAAAAACGCGAAGCCGTTCCAGAAATTTTGAAGATATTCGAGAAGCAAAAAGCCTCCATAGTTTCCTTGTCTTTCTTTGGAGATCAAACGCCTAGACAGTTTGTCGCAAACGTGGTAGCTGATCTCTCTCATGCAAAATGCCCTCCTGAAGACCTCCTAGTCCGGCTGAGTAATCTCAAAAATTTCGTAAAGAGCGCCGGGATAGCCCAGGCAAACCAAAAAGTATGCAGCAGCTTGCTATTTCCACTGACCTTTTTTGGGACTGTTAGAGCACTAGCGATAGATTCCGATCGTTTTACTAGGTTATTCAACCGAATGTGCGATGAACTAGGAGAGAAAGCAAAACAAATCCTGTTCGAAGAGGGACGCTCTGAAGGACAAGAGATTATCGAGGCGATCAAAAACTTTTTCGACGATGATAAAATCCCTGACAGGGATTCGATCCTTTCAAATGCGAAAGCCTTCCTCAGATCTCTAGGATGGGGGACCATATTTTTCTCAAGGTTGAGTGATCCTGACATCTATCGCGTTACAGTTTTGGATCCACCAACAGATGCAGATCAAGAAATGGCTGTCTGCAACTATTTCCTGCAGGGAATCGTGGCAGGGATAATAGAATCTTTAGTGGGTATCGAAGAAGGAAGTAGATTAGCAATGATGAAGGAGTCCTATGACAAGGAAACTAGAGCCCTAAAAATATTTTACATTGAGAAAAGTGAAAAAATCTCTTCTTCAGACGTGCCATTGGCAATAAAGCTACAAAAAGCGATAACTTCAGCTTCCCCGAGCAAAGATGAGATTGCGAGGCAGGTAGATCTCTTGATCCAGTCGCTAGACAAAATCCAAAATCCTGCAAAGAAAAGAAAGGCTTTTGCGAAGAAGAAAATTTCATCCGACAACCTAGAAGAGATACTGGATGAGATTGAAAATACTGCTGAAATTTATGTCAAAGAGTAAGAAAACTAACTATGTGGAATATGGGTACTCTGAGATTGTCAGGCTGGATCGATTTTTTTCACGGCTTCTGGCTTTTTCCAGCGAGGATTCTAGCAAGCGTCGCAACGACCAGCCCGGTCCAGTACTCGATGTGCGTAGTTATGAAAGAGAAGCTTCCGGACACCATGATGTTGTAGGCGAGAACTATGGCTATTCCAAGGAACCCGAATCCACCGCCGAGCAAAACGAGCAACTTGCCAAGAAAAATATGGCGAGCTAAAATCAGAACTCCCCCAATGACAACAAGCACTCCGCCAAAGGCGACGATCGCGCTCAAAATGAGGACTGCAAAACTTGCAAGTAGCTTTATCGGCTCTGGAAAATTACTCACCGTGTGTTGCGCAGTGGGATTTGAGAGCACCGTAAGCATCACTCCTTTAGTGTGAAATCCGCTGTTGACAATCAAGAGGCCCGCAGCAATAGCAAGGAGGCCGGAGGCGACGATTAGAGCGATTTTCTTATTCTTCATACCGCCTGCGGCACGACTGGGTGTAACCTCTCGAGGTCCATCCTCAACGACCTTCCACATTTTAATTCTCATCCTTCCTACACATATTGCAAGTGTGTTCTTCTTTCTCTTTGCGGGAACTTACATCGTAATCAGCTTTATGAGGAAAATATCCAGCCGATGTTTTCTTTACTATCGCCTGATTGGATATTCTCTGGGTTTTTGAAACCTTTTTACAAGTGTTTTTGGGGGTGTGGTCTTAGATTTAATGACTGAAGCTCCCGACGAGTTTGATAATATCCGAGCAGACATAAAGACCTACGAAAAAGAAGCGTTTGAAATCTCTAACCCTCGCACCCTAGGAAAGCAGAAATCGCAAGGCCTTTCAAGAGATGAGCTCATTCACCTCGTAGGATTGCTCTGGAAACTCTGCTCTACATACAAGAACTATACACATCTCTTAGAGCAGTCACTTCTTGATATTAGGTTGAGCATGGAAGAGGGAGAAGGAAAGGAAGCTCTTGAAGACACGGCCGCAAACCTCGATCGGCTCATTGAATCTTTGCAAAAGATCGAAGATGTAACAAACGAACTTAAGGAATGACGCGTTCTATCTAGTGAATCCTAAAATTGCAAATTTGATCGCGAGCTTTGCCTAGTTCGAAAGTTTTTCTAAAAGAGATTCATTAATCATGCGAGCTCAATTCGGAAGGATGATTGATGGCGAATCATGTTGATACTGGGGCCTTCTGGGATTCGGTATATTCTTCGGATAATGAATTCTTTGGGGAAAATGAAAGCGTCTTGGCAAGAAGATCCCTCTCGCTGCTGAATGAAAATAACTGCAAGACGATCCTAGAGCTCGGCTGCGGGCAGGGAAGAGACACGGTATTTTTTGCCCGAAACGGTTTCAACATAAGAGCCTTTGATTGTTCGGGCAAAGCGATCTCACAACTGAACGAAGCAATCCAAAATTGGGGTTTGGATAAGAGAGTTCAAGCTATGCAAGCGGATCTTTCTCGGGCAGAACTTTTGCAAATCAGAGAAGGGACGAATGTTGATGCCGTGTTCTCTCACCTCTTTCTCTGTATGCCTTTTGACGATATTCAACTCCGAAATCTCTTTGATCTCGCATACGATATTCTCAATCCTCGCGGACTGCATATTTTCTCCATCAGAGACAAGAAGCGCGACAAGATGTATGGCACCGGTACAAAAGTTGCAAAAGACACTTTCATGATAAATGGTTTCAGTGTGCGATTCTTTGCCGAAGATGAGATTTTGAATTTTAACAACAAGTTCGACTTGATCAAGTTAGAGCAGGCAGAAGAAGAGCCGTGCTCTTTAAGCTGCATTTTCTCTATTAAAAAGAGCACCGTGAACATAAAGTAGAATATACAAACTGGGGAAAACATGAGCAACGACAAGAAGAAGAAAGGGCGCAAAGAGTCCATTAAGCGAAACGAAATCCCAACAAGAGATGAACTCCTACAATCTATTTCCGTCTTAATTCAGGAGGTAGACAGCCTGCGTTATGATGACTTGCAAGAAGGTGGTGAGGATCTTTTGCGGAAACTGGAAGAACTTCATCAGAAACTCTCCTCGATCTTGCAGATACCACCTAGCGAACCTACTGTGAAAGAGCAAACGGCGGCGCAAACAATAGCGATTCAAAATGCAGAAAAGGAGAAAGATCTTCGGGCATCTAATTTCTTGAATCTTAATTCTTGGTATCGAGACAGGTCCTCATTGCCAGAACAGAAGCTCGTCCAGTACGTAGGTGAGGAAACCTCAAGCGGAACTGGGAAATATTATAGATTCAAAGACAGTAATGGCAACTTGATCACTCTTGATGCTAACTCTGTCTTGAACCGAATAGAACAAGCTGTTTAGAATTAGCAAAGGAAATTCATCAAGCTATGCCCGTATCTACATCAAGTCTGAACTCTTTCATTTCTTTGAATCTCAGGCGGTCTTTGCTCAGAACAAACGTAAGCAAGGCCCTGATTGCTCTCTGCACCGAACTTTTAAACAGCTGATGTTTTACTGATTATCGTAAAACACGATTACGTGAGTCCTTGGCTTGAAATCCGAAAGGAATAGAGATCTTGGGCTTGAGCTTTTGACAACAAAAATGCAAATCAATTAATTGAATATCTAAATCGCCGCGGATTCGAGGTTCTTACCACGTTTTGGGTCAACATGATCGCAGTCCCGCGCGCTTTGAGAAGAGCGATTTTTGTCGATCAAAAATAACTCTAATCAAGAGAAAAAAGGACTTGTCTAACAAATTAGAGAACTGAAACCGATAATCCCCTTTAACTCCTTGATGTCTAGCACGAGTTTGAAATTCCGCTTAGAAAGTGAGAAATAAAGAGACCAACTTGTCCCGATCCACATCCTTGATGCCATAATTCTTGCAGTCTGCATTTCAAAGGCAGTTCCTCTTCTCTTGGAGATTATGATGGCTCTGGATCGGCAAATGATTTAATGCTTGTATATCCAAGAGGGGTTTCTAACAATGCATAAAGAATTCGTGTTGGCATACATATCAGGCGGCGCGCTTCTTTTAGGAGTAATTGCGGCTACGTTCATTATTCACACAATTCAATTGACTGCCTTAACTGGTGTTGGCCTCCTTGGACTGGGAGCTTTCCTTGTGCCTTTCGGATTTTGGGGTGCAGATTATGCTTTTTCTACAGCAATTGGTGAATTAGATCAGGGCGCACAATCGGGAAAAGTCAAAGGTGAAAGAGGCAAGGTGTACGTTCCCTTCATGGCTAACTACACCCCGGTTGAATGGTGGAATTTGAACTGGTTCATAGTTACTTTGGGCGTTTTCTCGGTTCTTTTTGGAGCCTATTTTCTTGGCACAATAGTAGGAAGACTGGGTGTTTAGAGAGAGGATTTCAAAGACGCTCCATGATCGAAGTAAAAACTCTTCCAGCTGAAAGATGGAGAGAAGCAAGGGAGCTACGATTACACGCGCTCAAAACTGATCCGATAGCTTTCGGCGCTTCATATGAAGAGGAAGAGAATCTCGCCGAAGCGGAGTGGCAAAGAAGAATGAAGAGCGCCTTATTCGCGCTGTCAGACGATAAACCCGTAGGAACCATAACATATCTTTTCAGCGACAGGGTAAAGGGAAAACACGTTGCTCGAATCTTCGGCGTATATGTGGATCCGAATTATCGTGGGAGGGGACTGGGCAAGAAATTACTTGAAAATGCACTAGAGCTAATTCAAGAGAACAAAGGCATCGTAAAAGTACAGCTTATGGTAAATCAAGAGCAATATGTCGCTGTCGAGCTTTACAAAAGCATGGGATTTGTTGTAGTCGGTCAAATGAAGAAGGAAATCAAAGTCGGCGAACGATTTTATGATGAGCTAATCATGGAAAAGATGCTCTGATTTTTCGCGGTCTAACTGTGTTTGAAACCTTTCCTTCCGCTCAGTGGGGAACCTTCGAGACTGTTTTCAACTCAGGATAGGCAAAATTGCCCGGCTTGTCCCAAGTACCTGCCGTGAGTTTTGTGTACACGGTAGTGGAAAAGCGGATTTCCTAAGGAATAAATCCGCAGTTTTTAGATCAGGTTGAGCAGCTTCACTTTGCTGCGGCCTTCTTTATCTCATCTTTCAAAAGTAGAAAACAGATTACGGATGGAAGCACGACCGGCAAGAACCATATTGAGATAACAGGCAGTATCAATCCTGGCGCAATGGATAGGACTTGTAGCCCACGATAGAATATTTTCGATTGACTTGATTTCATTTGTCTTCACTATCATAATGAACAGGTCGTTTGATGAAATCACATCAAGTTCTTTTTCTTCAACAAAATTGTCAGAATGCATTCGCATTCTTTTCCGCCTCTTGAGAAAAGAGAATTTCCTCTTTGTGACAAGGAGACCCAACTTACTTCTCTTAGCAAATGTTAAAACAGTCTGAACTTGCTGTGCGAAAGCTTTTGACATATGTATAGAATCCCCAACAAGCAAAGAGGAAAATACTTGAAGATGGCAAAACAAGTGAAAAGACATGAGCTTAGATTATCGCAAGAATATAGTAACTGAGTTCTTTCAGCTGGTGGCCGAGGGAAAACCGAAGGAAGGGCTGCGCTTCTTTGCCCCCGATTGCAAGCAACATAACCCATACGTCCGTGGAGGCATGGATGCCCTACTCGACGCGATGGCCACCGTCCAGAAGCAGGAAAATCCAAAGTATCCAGATCCTGACTTTGCTGTTAAATACATCCTGGCTGATAGACACATGGTTGCTGCTTACACACAACTTCTAAGCTCCAAATCGAAACCAGGGGAAGGTGGGCTAAGGCAAGTCCATCTCTTTCGCTTTAGTGGGGACAACAAGATAGTAGAATATTGGGACATCACGCAGCAGGTGGACTCGAATGTGCCTAATGCGGAGGGAGCCTTTTAGAGCGTCCCGACTCTCAAGAGAATGAAGATAGCCTGAACGCCTTGGGACGTTTCATCAAGCGAGAATTTCTATTTGGTTGATCACTCAATCAGAGCTGAAAGGTACATTTAACTCGATCGTGAAAGTCAAGCGATCGCGCTACAGGTATGTAAGAACGTGCACATAGTTGTCATTCAGTCAAAGCTCTATCAGTTTCGCGTAGACGCCTAACTAGCTCTTTAATGATGCTTTGCGCCATTTTTGGATTTGCAGCAATTACACCAGCGAGGGCCCAGCTCGTAAGTATTATGCAGGTTGTATCGTCTACTGCTATGACATCTGCAGATCTCGGTTGATCATCAAACAACGCCATCTCCCCAAAAAATTGTCCCTTTCCCAGTTTTGCAAGAACCTCTCTTCCATGATGTACCTCAACAGCTCCATCTAGTATGAGGTAGAACGAGACTGCTTTTTCGCCTTCCTTTGCGATTGTTATCCCGCTCTTGTACGTCTTCTTTCCAGCAGAGTTTGCGATATTGTTTAGAGCTTTCTTGTCTAGGGAAGAAAAGAGAGGAACCTCTTGTAGCATCGGAACAATGGATTTCTTTTCAGAATCGGTTAGCATGTTTGATTTTTTCCAGAAGAGCCATGTGTTACTTAAACATCACGCGTCATGCCATTCGTGTTTGGCCCAACCCTAGTCTTCAAAATTGTTTCTCTAAGACTTTGCCCCCGCTTTGAGGAACATATGAACTGGCCAGATACGAAAACAGTTCCCAAGATTGCAGACGAGCTTTGGTGGTACGATTTTTTCCGATGAAAGCCCACTCCAAAATCGCGAATTTGATTATTATTATAATGGGGCACATCTAGGGCTCCCGTGATACCCAGTTTGTTTGAAATAGACGCGGTCGACCGGAAGATCCTCGATCAGTATTTGGCTGATGCAAGGCAGTCTTACCATCAAGTGGCAAAGAAGACAGGCGTTGCAGTCTCGACGGTTCAGGACAGAACGAAGAAGCTTGAGAAGAACGGAATTATCAAGGGATACACAGCAGTGCTGGATTACGAAAAACTCGGCCTCGCCGTAACTGCGATAACTGAAATCACCACTACAGGCGGCAGGCTCGCTGAGATTGAGAAAAAGCTTGCCCAGATCCCCAATGCAATATCTGTCTACGACGTAGCTGGCGCAACCGATGCAATTGTTCTAGGGAAATTTAGGTCAACTAGTGAGCTGAGCAGGTTCACAAAATCGATTCAGGCGATTCCGAACGTCAACAGCACAGAGACTCACATCGTTCTCGCTTTGGTCAAAGAAGGCCTCCCAAAGTTCTAGATTGCCCTCTCACCACTCTGACCCGAGGCAATGTCGTATACTTCTTCCACCTGAGAGACGAATATCTTGCCATCCCCAAAGGCGCCCGTCTTCGCATTAGTCATTATGGTTTGAACGACCTTCGGAACATCGGCCGCCTTGACCAGAACTTCCAATTTTGTCCTTTCCACGTACTCTGGGCGATAGGTTCTGGTTCCTCGATCCGAGAGCATTTCTCTTCCCTTTGCTCTGCCTCTGCCCTCAACTTTAGAGAAAGTCAGGCCGCTTATTCCGACTTCCTTTAGGGCTTTGTCGATGTCGGGAAATCTCTCTTTCCTTACGATTGCCTCTACCTTCTTCACTGACCCTCCTCTACTACTTGATGTCATTTTTCCCCCACCGTTCCTCTCATCCACGAGCCATTAGAACTAGGCAAAATCATAGGCCACCTCTCCGTGAATTGCCTCGTCTCCTACCTTCAGTTTCTCCTGACTCTCTTGGAGAGGAATGAACAATCCAATCAGCTTCAAGAGTCCGTAGGTCATCACGAATACGTATGCAATGACCACTCCTGCAGCCAGTGCTTGAATGCCCAGTTCGGAAATGTTTCCATAGACTGCACCGACAAGGCTTGGATCTACGTATTTGGTAACTGCCGGATCCGCGAGAACGCCAGTCAACAATCCCCCGGTCAGCCCAGCGATGCCGTGCGCGGGAAATACTCCAAGCGCATCATCTAACTTCAGTCTCGGTGCGAGCTTGTTCAATGAAATCCATGGGATTGTACCCGCTGCGATCCCTATTATTAGGGCACCATACCCGTTGACATATCCAGCTGCTGGTGTGATCGCTACAAGTCCAGTCACGCATGCGGTTGTGGCGCCGACCAGTGTGGGCTTGTTGATGAATTTCATGTCCATCAACATCCAAGCTATCACGCTTGAAGCAGCAGCGAGCTCGGTATTCAGGACCGCAATTGCAGAGTCAATTGAGCTGGCATATGGGTCTCCTCCATTGAATCCGTTCCATCCGAGCCAGAGAATCCCTGCCCCGATCAACACAAGGGTCAAGTTGTTTGGTTTGAGACGTCTTTCTGAAACAACCCGGGGGCCAACAGCGAGAGCAGCGGCGAGAGCCGTTATTCCTGCAGATAGATGTATCACATATCCCCCAGAAAAGTCTACAGCGCCTAATTGATTCAACCAGCCACCTGCGAAAAGCCAGTATGCAAGTGGACTGTATACCAGGAAAGACCAAAGGGGAACAAACACCATCCACGCCTTGAAATTCATTCTCTCTATAACTGCGCCAACAAACAATCCTGGAGTAATTGCGGCGAAGACGAACTGAAAGAATATGATGGTTGAAGTCGGAACGTTGACAGCCGCTCCTCCTGGTCCGACAACTGCCTGGGAACCCTCGTAGATCGCACCCATTGCAGAGGAAGGAATGCCCAGGATTCCGTATCCGTCTATGCTCAAGCCTGCAGGATATCCAAAGCCAAAGTTGTACCCGCCGATCAACCAGAGTACTAGGACCACCGCATATGCGTAGAATATCATTAGCATTGTGTTTACAACAAATCTCTTCTTCGCGAGTCCAGCATAGAAAATCGCGAGTCCTGGCAGACTCATCAGACCCACAAGTGTAGCTGCGGTCAACATCCAAGCATTGCTACCACTATCAAACCAAGAAGGCACTGATGCTGAAGGCGGGTAAGTCTGGTTTGGTGGAGTAGTGGTAGTAGTAGAATTGGCCGCGTGAACGATGGGCATCAATACTAACATGAGAAAGACAGCAGTAGAGATGGCAAGTACGAAGTACATCTTCTTGCTAATATTTGGTAAGTGGAATGCTGAGTTGCCAGTCAATGATACCAACTTAGACCATCCTCCGAGAAAGCTGTCCTCTCGCCAGTTGATTTCGTGAGCTCACCACAATCCTTTCTCCGATCAAACTCAAAGCGTACTCTCAGAGCTAAAGTCTTGAAGTGCAAAAGGAGTATTCAAGAACATCAGATGATGGCGTTCCCACTGCTAGTAGTCATACGTTGCGTTACACGCATAAATATTGTTCACTTGTATGGCATAGTGCGCTAAAAGGCTACATATTTATGGATTCTCCCATGTGTTTGTAGAGGTGTCAAGTTATCTCGCCGTACGCTTTATGGCCAAAGGTGTTGATAATACCGTGCTGCAATGGGAAAGTATTCTCCTTTCGAAATCATGGCAGGAGCAAGAGATGTATTTACGCAGGTTTCAGGCAAGATTCCTCTTCATATGGTCGGCAATCAACGTAGAAAGGTACGAGGTACTTGCTCTCAAAGCTACATTCACAAAAGGAGAGCTCGATTCCATTCTCTTCCTAAAAGGAGGCTCCTAGATACTGCTCTAACAGACCGCTCCGCCTCGTGGATTATGGACCCTGGTATCCCAGCACTGAAACACCTGGGACTGCGATGTAAACAGGTGACATTCGGAGAGCGTAATCCTGTGGAATCATGGTTCAACATCTTAGAGAGAAGACCAAGCGTTTCTACAATAAATCCCCGTTCCATTGCAGCATGCAACCAATAGCAAGATATCTTGTGACATTCGTAAGAATGCAAAACATCCTTACCGGAAAGATAACTTGAGCCTCGTCTTTGTAAACTAAAAACTCTATTAGTATCCCGTTGACGAAACTATGCGGCCGGAACGGAAGAAACAGAGCAAGTTGACAAGTCCCCTTCCTGTCCAAGGACCAGTAGCCGAGGAGAAGCACAGGCAGCGTATAGCAGTTCTTCCTTTAACAAACATAAGTCCAGATACTGCAGATGAATATTTTGCCGACGGGCTGACTGAGGAGCTCATTTCAACTCTTTCGAAGATCGCTGCTTTTAGAGTGATCGCGCGGACTTCGGTCATGAGATACAAGAAAAATACGACTAAGACAATTGCTGAGATCGGACAAGAGTTAGGCGTCAGTACCATTGTGGAAGGTACCGTCCGCAAGGTGGGAAACAAGCTGCGAGTGTCAGCACACCTGGTTGACGTTAAGAGCGAAGAGCGCAAATGGTCTCGAGATTACGATAGAGAGATTGAGAACGTTTTTGAAATTCAAACAGATATTGCAAAGAAGATTGCAGAATCCCTTAAGGTTAGGATCATTCGTGCGGAGAAGAGCGCAATCGAGAAGGAATCAACAAAAATCCCCCAGGCCTATAACGATTATCTAAATGGCCGTTATTACTGGAACCAGCGGACAGAAGAAGGTCTCAAGAAAGCGATTGAATACTTTGAGAAAGCGCTTTCACAGGACCAACACTTCGCCCTAGCTCACACAGGTATCTCAGATTCCTATGCACTCCTTGCATGGTTCGAATTCCTCTCGCCAAAAGAAGCATTTCCAAAAGCTAGGACGCACGCAGAAAAAGCCCTCGTAATTGACAACGAGCTTGCAGAAGCTCACACGTCTCTTGGTCTCGTCATGTTCCAGTACGACCACAATTGGTATGCGGCTGAGAAAGAATTCAGGAAAGCAATAGAACTAAATCCCAACTATGCCCCGGCTCATCAGTTCTATGCTGACTATCTAAAGGCCCTGGGTCGTTTTGATGAGGCTTTGCTTGAGATGAAACAGGCTCATGAAATCGACCCGCTTTCACTCGCAATAAGCACCGGGATTGGGCATGTTCTCTATCTATCTCGACAGTACGATCTCGCAATTGAACAGTACCGCAAGTCAGTACAAATGGATCCCACATTCGTCCAAGCTAGGCTATGGTTCGGTCGCCCATACCTTCAGAAAGGAATGTTTCAAGAGGCCATCAATGAGTTGGAGGAGGCTGTTAAACTCTCTGGAGATAGCAACATCTCCCTTGCTGTGCTTGGTCACGCCCATGCATCGGCTGGAAACAAGGCAGAGGCACAAAAAATTTTGCACAATCTTCTCGAACGCTCTAAAAGTCGGTACGTCCCCTCGTATTGGATCGCGCTCGTGTATATCGGACTTGACGACAAGGAAAAAGCATTCGAGTGGCTGGAAAGAGCCTACGAGGATAGGTCTAGTTGGCTAGTGTGGATGAAGGTCGAACCGAGGTTTGATATTCTTCGTTCCGACAGCAGATTTGACTCTTTACTAGCAAGAATGGGACTAGCTGGAGTACTTTCATCTCCTCCGGGCTCCGCGGAAAAGCGAAGCCTGGCCGCCATAGTTTTCACTGACATTGTCGGTTATACGGCGCTCGCACAGAAAGATGAAGCACTTGCACTCGAACTCCTAAAAGAAGAGGAACTGATCATTAGGCGCATAATATCAGAGTACAACGGGAGAGAGATAAAGACAATCGGAGATGCTTTCCTTATCGAATTCCCGAGCGCTCTTGACGCAACAAGCTTTGCGATTGAAATGCAAAATGCGTTTCGCGAAAGAAACTCAAAACAATCCGAGGACAAAAGGAAACTCATGTTGAGAATAGGAATCCATGTAGGAGACGTCGTCCATCGCGAAGGCGACGTGTTTGGCGATGCAGTCAACGTTGCTTCACGCATTCAGCCACTCTCTCAACCGGGAGGAATTTGCGTTTCGCAGCAGGTTTACGACCATGTTTGGAATAAACTAGACGATCGATACCGATTCATAGAGGCAGGAAGACCATCGCTGAAGAATGTTCGGCTGCCTTTGGCAATATACGAAATAGTTCTCTCAGAATCGAGATAGGATTTAGAGCACACACTCATATGCTTCTCTTTTTCAAATTACCTGCTTCTAGTTTAGACTCTGACTTTCCTTGCGCGGCACGTTTTATTTGCCAGTTACTGGAATAACATGTTGGAAACAGGGAGCGGTTTTGAATTCTAAAGGATTTACGACGAGAAGAATGATGATGCGAATAAGAAAAAGGGTGAAACGAGGACTGGACTCTCAGGGAATCTTCCCCGTTTCAAGTTGGCCTGCTAACTTCCGGCGGTTCCGCCCAGCTCGTCTAGGAATGGCGACTTGAGATTGAGATGGCCGAAGTGAGCCCCCACAACTACCGCCGCTACTGCCGAGAGTGCCAAAAGACCTAGTCTGATTTTTTCATCGGTTGACATGACCATGGAGCCAAGGTACAGAGTAGAAATAGATTATCCTTTTAGCCTAAATAATATAGAATAAGGGTTAGAATATAAGGGACATGTTTGCTAATATGGCGATGAAGATGATGATCACTCCCAAACAGAGGGAGAAACTGGTCGAATTCTTCGGGCAAAAGGGGGCCGAAGTTGTGATTTCCCACATAGACGACCTAGATCAGACCTTTGGAAGCGCCGCAATAGTCATACGAAAAATAATCGAGGAGAACACGGAGGACTCCTCATGATATTTTAGCAATTTTAAGCGAGGTTTTTAGCTGAAAGGTAAGACCATATTAACCACCATGGAAGAACCTAATGAGAAAAGAAGCAAGAAATGAGAACAGTTAGCGAAAGTGCATCAAACTTTCTTAGCAAAATCAGTCCGTTTGTAAACGCAGATGGAGCTCGAAATCTAAACGAGATCTCAAGGGAACTATCGATTCCCTACCAGACACTTAGAAAGCGAATGGTGAATCTGAATAAAGATGGAATTAGTATTCTCACGATTCCAGATTTTGAAAAGCTTGGGCTCGAAAGATTTCGGGTCTTCTTCAGATTACCAACTTCCATGACCGACAACGTGAAGGCTTTCTTTGGAGGGTTGCATCAAAGTGCAGGCCTAAAAATATACGCGAGATCAATGTACAGTCAGATATTTGATTGCGAATTTGCGATCCCACAGGGAACATTTTCGGAGCTTGAAAAGCTGCTGCATAAACTTGAGGAAATGGATCTGATCAAAGATGTCGAATATAGGCGGATTGTGTGGAAAGATGTTTTGAGGCTGAATGGTAAGTTTTATGATTATTCAAAGAAAGAGTGGGACGTCGATTTTTCAACTCTCTCAGGAGATCCTTCCGTTCAGATACCTGAAGTAAGCAAGCCTGAACATATCGATTTCTCAGATCTTCTGATGATTAAGGAGCTCGAAGCAGATCCTTGGATCAAGGTAGTCGAACTCGCAAAGAAGGTAAATCTCGAGGGTGGCGATACGGCTTATCACCTAAATAACCATGTTTTTCATAAGAAGCTGATTAAATCTTTCAGACTAAAGTGGAACGGAACAAAAGAGGCGTGGCTCAAACACTCTATCATTAACTTGACCTACTTTTTCAAACAAGTTCCAGAAGAAGACATTAGGCACGCGATGTCAATTTTTACGTCTAGCCCGTTCACATGGTCTCATACGGTCACAGTTGAGGGAAGTTATTTGGCAGAAGTTATACTACCCGTAAGCCAATACTCAGAGACCACGCAGTATCTTTCCAGCCAGCTTAGGCTCATTGATTTGAGGCCATCATCCATCTTCGAAAAGGACTGGTCATGTTCTTCGACATTTACTATCCCGTATATGCTCTACAATAAAGAAAAGTCCGCTTGGGATTTCAACTCAGAACATGCCTTGGAATACACTTTGCAGATGATCAAGACCTACTCTAGCTAAGTCACAGCGCTTAATTCAACTGCATTGTAACGAAGAGAGATACTTTTTCTCTAATGCCTGAGAATATAATCCAAGTGGACGAGAGAGATCGGGTAATAGGCCCTATTGAAAGGTTGATCGCTCATAAGGGCGACGGGATCCTTCACAGAGGCCTCATGGTACTCGTAAAGGATGATCAAGGCAGGATTCTCCTGACTCAGAGATCGGAACAACGTCCCGACCTTAATTTTCCTCCTCCGTTTCCTGGGTTTTGGGATTTGACAATGGCTGGACACCCAAGGTGGGGGCAAGAAGATTATGTTTCTCAAATGGTAGTTGAGCTAAAT
>JARCRS010000113.1 GCA_029850555.1 archaeon
GCTCTGCTCGGAAGCTCGATCGTGAGATTGGTTTTCCAGAAATCAAGCACTTTGGCATGAACAGCTTCAGGCTCGCCTGAAAAGAGAGCCAAAGCGCCAGCAGTGCTAGTCTCAACAACTTCGATGGCGTTCACATTGGGACAGGTCTGAAGTACCCTTGTAGCATACCACGATGCGTTTGATCTCGAAGGCTCACAGGGAATTTCCTCAAAAGATCTTTTGAACGCTTCGCACTTTGTTTCTTGGCTTAGCGACATGAGATCGGAAGCCGCACTGCTCAATCCGAATAATGGGTCATAATGGACAGATGTAAGGACTGTGAGATTTGAACTGTTCTTTACCTGCGAAATCATTCGAGCCGCGGCGCCATCCAGAGGTCCTATATCCGCTAGATCTTGGGTGTTGACCTGTTCAACTGTAGGGATATGATATTCCTGAGCTTTACGCCTTGCTAACGAGCCACTCTGTTTCGTATGCAGAAGTTTCGTGATTCCCTTATTTTTCAAAAGTAAGGCATCAAGAACTTGTGCCGTGCCGTTGGTTCCTGAAAGGACGAGAATACAGTCAGGTCCTGCGGATTCCATCGCCTTTTGCTCAATCTCTTCCTTTGAGATCTTCTTCGGCTGACTTTCAAGAACCTGAGACAGATTTTCTTGCTTTATGTCGAAAGAAACTTCGACGGGGCCATATGGAACCCATATCTCAGTCAACTTCGACGATCAAGAAGTCGGTTTCTAATGGCACGTATTTCTCAATATCTAGTGAGAAATTTTGACACATTGAATTTTCGCATTTTTCAGCTTCTTGTCAAACCTATCTGACCGAGGATGAAACAAACTACTTGGTTTTAGCAAGAAATAACAGAGGTCACTATAGAGTGGAAAGCACAATATTGTCTCACATCTTTCAAGCAGTATCGTCGCATCCTCAGGTCGGAGCCTGGGCCGCCCTCGTTTTCGCGATCGGGTTCGGCGGATTCGCGATATTACTGGTTGAGATAAAAAAGAAGCCTGAATCGTAAGAAAAAATCTCTAGACACCCATTTAACAATGGAATCATTGACATGGAACATTAGGTGGATGCATTTGAAGACGATCAGTACTGATGAAGCTCCGAAAGCGATAGGCCCTTATTCACAGGCTGTTGAGTATGAGAAAATGATTTTTCTTTCTGGACAGGTAGCACTTAATCCAACGACAGGAAAGATCGATTCGTCCACGATAGAAGATCAAACAAAGCAAGTAATGACTAACTTGGCGTCCGTGCTTCGAGCTTCGGGCTCTGATCTCTCGCATATACTCAAATGCACGGTCTTTTTGACAGATATGGAAGAATTTCAAGGCTTTAACAATACATACGCTAGCTTCTTCGAGTCTAATCCGCCGGCCCGAAGCACTGTGCAGGTTGCAAAATTACCGAGAAACGCAAAGATAGAGATAGATGCAATCGCGATCAAGTCTTAAGTTCACTTTGTTACGCTAATTGCCCGAGACTTTCGGTAAGGGCCTCTCGTCCTTTTTCGAGCCTTCTTCCTCAAGTCTTTGGCCTTCAATAGTTCGTCTTGTTTTTCCCGTTTCGGCATGGCCGTCTTATCAGAACGATTTACCTAGAAGTAAATCTTACGCGAATGATTATCAAAACAATGCAATCTCTATGAATTTTCCAAATATTGAATTCAAAGAAGAACTTGGGTTTAGTTGTAAACTCGCCTTAAGTTTTAGATCTTCGGCTATTCACCGTGAAGCTCTTAGAATTGGTCAACAGAGATTTCCTCATGATATCGGTACTTTGGCCTTTGGTTCATTCTGTTACGTTTACGATATGACCTTTTCTCTTGATACCAGAGGTCGGTCTAGTCTAGATGAAAGATCCTATTGAGACAAAGGGCTCGAATTTAGCCGATCGGGGGAAAGAAAGAGTGGCTCGCTGCCCGGAGTGTGACACTCTACTGAGCGAAACCTACCTATCAACCGAACTGAGCACAATAGGTGGCAAGGTCACCGGAATTATACGATTCAACAGCGAAGATGTTGAGATGAAGTACGGACAACATCTCAAGATGTGGCACAAAATGACCAGGTAGATCTAAATGCGGGATTGCGCGCCTGATAGAATCTTGAAACAATTGCGGAAAGTTCCAACTGAATTTTTTCACTCAGGCGCGGGTCGGGATTTGGACAAGCCAATCCGCCATGCTTTTCTCGAACAGGTCACGGTTGATCTCAATCATGGTCTATACAACCCGAGAGTTAAGCGTTGAAACATATCCAGACTTGGAGAAGCTTGCAGCAAAGCAGGGCGGCTGCTGGTGCACGGCCTACCAGCGAACCAAGCCCCTAAGAACCAATCTTTCAAGGGAAGCCCGGAAGCCGGTCAACAGGAAATTCAAGGCGAAGCTCGTAAGCGAAGATCGCTCCCACGCCGCCTTGGTCTATGAAGGGGAGATTCCCGTAGGATGGTGTCAATATGGAACAGATGACGCGCTCCCCAGTATCGACGCGTGGCGTAACTACCGCAAGATCGCGCCCCTGTCAGGAGAAAAAAAGCCTGGAGGATTACTTGTTTCTTAGTGGATAGGAACTACCGAGGGAAGGGAGTCGCGGAGCCGCGCTTAAGGCAGCTCTTACTTCCATACAAAATCAAGAGGGAGGAGTGGTGGAAGCCTACTCGGTTGTAACGAAGAAGATGGCTTGGACAGGGTTGGGGACACCCGATATGTTCGAGAAAGAGGGATTCAATAGGCCAGCTGCTCTCGGCAAGAGTATGCTTCTCATGCGGAAAACGATTGCCGCAAAATCAGACGGAGGAAAGGGTTGAGCCTAGTTTAGGTCTTCGGGGATCGCCGTCTTGGCTCGAGTTCTTACGCAAGCGTTCTCGCTCACGGAGAGGTCTTTAACTTCGAGTTGAAGGCTCCAGCTTGATGATGGCTGTACCCCTCCGTTCACGATTTGCACCCAGGCTCCACCAACTTTGAACTCGACATTTCCAACAAAAGGCTCTAGGTCTGGCCCTTACTTTCCAAAGAGTTTCGCGTACCACTGCCGCGATTTTGTTAGGCCACTTACCACAATTTCCACAATGGACTCTCTTACGTCAATTTCTTACTTCTCTGACTCCTCTTGATTTCAGCTTTTGAGTTTGTTGTTGCATTTCGAAAATAGTTTTGATTATGCTTGGATTCGAAATCAGGGGCGAGTCATATGCGATTAGACCCGGGGCATGTATTCACTCTTTTTGCTAGCTTTCTAAGACAAGGAATAAGGAATAGATATGGTGAAATGAGTGGACCGGCTGGGATTTGAACCCAGGACCCCCACCATGCCAAAGTGTTTAACGCATGAGGATTCATCCAACACGCTGTATCCTACCAGGCTAGACGACCGGCCCTAGACGATGCGTCACAATATTGAAAGTGCATGCGATAAAAACCATTCTTCAACTCGGAGGTTCATTAGAAATCGTTTTATCACGAACTACCGAAGGTCAGCTTGGTTTCGCGGCGATCGTCTAGACGCAGCTTGACAAACTCAATCGTAATCCATAATTTCGTTTGAGGAGTTCATCCAATGTTGCGGGAAAGCCTGGTCTAGGACATCAGCCTGCCAGTTTCAAAAGAAGACCAAACGATCTTGCTTTTGAGAGCAGAGCGCTGGTAACCCGGGTTCGAATCCCGGTCGCCGCACTTATTCGAATCTAATCATATACGTGGAGTCGGCTCATTCAATCACGCGTAATCGTGCAAGATCGTTTGGATGTCGAGGCTAGGTAGCAATTAGAATCGCCGGAATCTTGAGCTGGACAAAGCCCTGAAACAGAAGAGAATGATTATATGAAAGATTTTGGAAAATAATCACCCAGAGTATTATCTATAAATACTCAACATCAATGATGAAGGAAAAGAAGGTAGCAACTTAATGGTTGAATTAGCGGAGCTCGATTTCAAGCCAAAACCAATCGATGGCGACTTTATGTCTAGACCCAACGATTATCCTGTTACAGGAACTCATGAAGGTCACGAAGTCCGCGCAGAAGGTATGGAGCGATTAGACGCAAATGGTGCCCCCTATCCTACAAAGTTTGGAATCCACGGAACTTGGGTTGCTGTAGATTGGGAATCATGCATTGCAGATGGACAGTGTTCTGATGTGTGCCCGGTCAACGTATTTGGATGGTTTCTCCGCGGTGATGGTCAGGGCGGATCTGGAAACGACGTAAAAATCGAGAAAGGTTCGGACAATTGGAATATGTATCGAACTGATAAGATAGATCCCATACGCGAGGCGGATTGCATATTTTGCATGGCATGCGAAACGGTATGCCCCACAGTCGCGATCAAAATTACTCCAAAGTGAGAAATTTTTCTCCGCTCTAATTTCGCTGGCGGCAGTGTTATTTTGGTTCTTTAGAGTCGATTTGCTAGCGCGGTTACGAGGTCAGATTTTTTAACCACCTGTTCTTCGCCGGTACTCATCCATTTTATTTTCACATTACCCGCTGCCATCTCTTTCTCGCCCACTATTATTACTCCTGTGGTTCCTGCTTCTGCTTGAGCTTCCAATATTTTTCTCAAGCTCTTTTCTGATATTTCAGACTGGGCCGCGATACCCCCCGTCCTCAAAGTAGCAGCTATGGAAGCAGCGGCTCGAATTATGTCTAGATCCTTTCCTACGGGAGCAACAAAGAATTTCTTTCCGCGATCCCTTGAGATCTTGTAAGCAAGCACTGCTCTTTCAACACCGCCAGCCACCCCAGTCGCACCAATATCCGGTCGCCCGTAAACTGCCGGCAGAGAATCATATCGACCTCCTCCGCATAAGGAACCTAAGCGAAGATTGTCAATATCAAACGCTTCAAACACCATGTCGGTGTAATAGTCTATGCCCCTAACGATTCTTAGATCAGGTTCTGCGTTCTGCACGCCTCTAGATTTCAACGAGTCCAGGATTTCAACTAGAGAATTATCTTCAATGCCATACTCCTTTAGAGTGTTCGAAAATGAGTTCGCATCTCCTTTTAACTTCGCAAAGGCTGCAATGGCCTGAAACTGTTCCTTTGAAACGCTATCGCTATATTCCAAAGCAATTTCATCCAGACTTTTCTTTGCAAGCTTATCAACGCCCCGTAAAGCATTGAGGATTCTCTTTTCATCTAAGATTCCGAGCTTATTCCTTATGAAAAGTTCGATTATCTTTCTCGAACCAATTGAGATCTTCGGTCTTGTGCCTAGCTTCTTGAATAGCGAATATGAGAATTCAATTATTTCCGCATCGGCTTCCGCGTTAGAGGGGCCGAACAGCTCCACATCCCATTGGTAAAACCATCGATATCTTCCATATTGTGGCTCTTCGTACCTCCACATTGAGGAATAAGATCCGAGCCTTACGGGAGGAGTAAGGTCTCTTCGCGCAGTTACGTATCGCGTTATTCCGACAGTTAGATCAAATCGTAACCCGAGGTCCCTGCCGCTTTTGTCTTTGAAAAAATAAATTTCATTTCTAATAGAAGGCCCGCTTTTTGCCTCCAGTGTTTCGATTAGTTCTAGACTCGAAGGCTCCATCAGCTTGTAATCGAACAATCTACAATTATCTATGAAAGCAGCTCTCACAGCCTCGGCAGAGGCAGATTCTTCCGGAGGAATATCGCGTAGGCCGCGAGGAAGTGAGAATTCAACCAAGATTCAAGCGCCGGAATCTATTCTTTTTTCTTCATTTTAGAAGCTTGACTTTCTTTTCCAATCTTTGCCAAGGTGGCAAGATAAGCGCTCAGTTGTATGTCTGGATTAGATCCCTGCAGTAGTCGGTAATCTGCTTCTGCTGTTGCTTGAATCGCTTCTATAGATGAAGAATAATCAGATCTCGTAAGAGCCTCATTTGCAAACTTGATAAAATCATGCTCGGACATTCCGCTCACTTGGAGAAGCTCGATCATCTTGTTGCGGGCTTCTGCGAAGTCTCCTTCAAATGCCATATCTAAAACCTCAGCAACCTTAGATCTGCCTGATAGACCGGCAACTTTGGTCACACTTTCAGAGCTAATGTCTCCAAGTGTTGAAGCAGCCTGAAGCATGTTGAGAGCGTGACGCATGTCTCCCTCTGTAGCCTCGTAGATCTTTTCCAAACCTTGATCGTCAAACTTTACTCCCTCTTTTTTGCAGATCTGTTCGAGATATTGAACAACATCAGACTCGGCAAGTCTCGAAAATCTAAAAATGGCACAACGGCTCTGAATTGGTTCTATGATGTTAGAGCTATAATTTGCTGTCAAAATGAAACGGGTTGTCCTCGAGCTTTCTTCCATTATTCTTCTAAGCGCTTGCTGCGCGTCGCTAGTCATTGCATCTGACTCATCAAGAAGAACTATTCTAAACGGAATCCCTTCTCTTCGATCCGCATAGCTCGCAAAATTTTTGATTCGCTCTCTTACGGTGTCTATTCCACGTTCGTTGGACGCATTCAGCTCTAGGGTATAATCGCGCCATGATTCACCCATTATTTCGCGTGCTAGGCAGAGAGCAATTGTCGTTTTGCCAGTTCCTGGAGGACCGGCAAAAAGGAGGTGAGGCATCTCGTTTGGCCGTTTTACTATAGCCTGTAACCTAGAAACAACCTGTTCCTGATCAAATACTTCAGAGAGCTTTTGGGGTCGGTATTTTTCAACCCACATCTGCTGATCAGAGTTGACGTTTAGTCTCGAGGCTTCCCTTTGCACTGATCTTTCGCTTTTTCTTGAGCTCAAAACTGGAATTGTCAACTTGGTTTGTTTGCTTTAATGCGTTTGTGTTAAAGAAAACAGGTAGAGTGTAGGTTTTCAGCTCTTTAATCATTGAGAATTGTTTGTCAAACCCATACTTGGCATTCCAAGTACATTAGAATTTACTTCCAAACTTATATCAAGGCTAAACAAATGCCATGTTGGGAACGCACTTTGCCAGGCTCGGATTCTGTTTTAGAATCTATCAAAGACCGAGAGTTTGCTTATCTGCTCTCCGGTACACGCCTTAAGATTCTTCAAAATATCTCAAAGCAAAATATAGGCAGCATCCATCTGGAAAACATGAATCAGGGCGACGTTGTCGAGCTTCCAAGATGGATAGCCGAAATTCTAACCGCTCTTGGCATGGCAGAAAGCCAAGAAGAGAGTTTTGCATCAGAAGTCTTCAAAGCAGTTAACAGGGAAAAAATGGCGGGGGAAACGCAGATTGCTGCTCTACGTTCAGATTTTTATCTGAAAGTCCGACGCCACTTGGCTTTTTCAAACGAAATCTCAAATTTGAAACCGTCGCTGACGGGTGAGCTTGAAAGAACAAAGACCCTGATCTATGATCTAGTTGCCCTAAGATTGAGAAAGATATTATTGATCGCCTCGGCGCTATCTCCACCTAACGACATAAAAGAAAAGCTCACGCCAGAGGAATATCAGATCTTCGATACAGTATACGGGATACTACAATCTTGGCGGAGAGCGGTGATGGAAGGTAACTAGTTCGCTCATGGAATATACTCCGGCAAGAATCAAGGACATTCTAGTCGATTTTCTGAAAACTTTCAAAGATCTTAGGAACGAGTTAAAGTATCGAACTCTTATTTCGCAACTTCCCGCGAGGAACGGGATATCGATAATTGTGGATTATCCTGACCTCCTCGCCTATAATACTGAGATCTCAACTAATCTCGAAAAAGAACCAGAGCTGTATCTAAAAGCCTTTGACGATGCAGCGGTCGAAGCACTTAGCATAGAGGATCCAGTTTATGCTGACAAAGTTCGAAAAGAAATTCACGTAAGGATAAGAGAACTTACGGATCCTGTTTCGCTAAGGGATGTTTCAAAGCTTCAACTCAATACACTGATCATGGTTCGTGGAATGGTGGTCAGAAGCTCAGAGCTTAGACCTATGGCGGTAATAGCGGCCTTTAGATGCACAAACCAACATCTAACGTTTGTGGAGCAATCAGGAGTAGCTCTCAAGAGACCAATAAAATGCGAGACAGAAGGATGTGGAGAAAACAAGAACTTTGAACTCGACGAGCTCGAAACTGAATTTATCGATTTTCAGATAATCAGAATTCAAGAGCTTCCAGAGGAGTTACCGCCGGGTCAACTTCCTCAAACGTTTGATGTTCATCTGACGGGCGACATCGTAAACACCGCAAGACCTGGAGACCGAATAATCCTAACGGGTATTGTGAAGGCAGAATCGGAATTCTCTGCAGGAGCTGGAAAATTAAGACTATTCACATACAGAATCGAAGGCAACTTTCTTGAAGAGTTAGGCAAGAGCCCGGAGGAGACAGAAATTACTAGGGAAGAAGAGGAACAGATCAAATCTCTCGCTGCGTTGCCAGGAGCTTATGATCGCCTAATCAACTCTGTTGCTCCGGCAATTTTTGGTCATGAAATCCACAAAGAAGCGGCTTTGCTCCTTATGGTTGGATCTAAACAAAAAAAGCTCCCCGACGGTTCTACCCTCAGAGGGGACATTAACTGCTTACTAGTCGGAGACCCTGGCACGGCAAAGAGTGAGCTCCTGAAATACGTGGCACGAGTTGCCCCAAGAGCGTTATACACTAGCGGAAGAGGTACGACTGCCGCCGGCTTGACCGCAGCGGTCGTGAGAGAAAAAAATGGGATGATGATGTTGGAGGCTGGAGCAACAGTTTTGGCAGATCTTGGAATAGCTGCAATAGACGAATTTGATAAAATGCGAAAAGAAGATCGAGATGCGTTGCACGAAGTGATGGAGCAACAAACGGCTAGTGTAGCAAAGGGCGGCTTTATTGCAACCTTGAATGCGAGGACTAGTATACTTGCAGCTGCAAATCCTGTATTTGGGAAATATGATCCTTACAAGAATATTCTCGACAACGTCAATTTGCCGATACCACTATTGACTCGTTTCGACTTGGTGTTCATCGTCAAAGACGAGCCTGATCCCGCGCGAGATGAAGTTCTGGCAAAACATGTTTTGGACATGCATGCCAAACTTACTTTTCCCAGGACCCCCCCTATCGATTTCCAAATGCTGAAGAAATACATAATCTATACGAAGAAACTCGATCCTGAATTATCGGAAGAAGCTCGAAAGAGGTTATCGGACTATTATGTCGAGCTTCGACGTCTTGCCCAGCCAGGACAAATCGCCGTCACCCCAAGATGGCTCGAAGGATTGATTAGGCTATCGATCGCGAGGGCTAGAGTGCTGCTGCATCCCAGAGTTACGGAAGACGACGCACTCCGTGCTGTCGCCTTAATGCGAAGAATGCTCGAGACCGTCGCAGTAGATCAGAACACAGGAGGTAAACAGGTCGACGTAGGAGTATTGTACGGCAAACCCCTGAGCGAGCGAAATCTACTTGAAACTGCTCTCGAGACTTTCAAGAAACTAGAAGGCACCGGTCCCTCTAAACAGCCAGTCGAGGACAATGCTTTCGTACAAGAGCTTGAAAAGACAGGGAAGTTCAATAAAGAAGACGCGGATAAGATGTTAAAGACTCTGTACCGTTCTGGGCAGATTTACGAAATCAAGCCCCACTTTTACAGAAGGATTTAGCTTTTTTATTTCTCACTCAGTTACTCATATATCTTGAAAACTTAAACTCTCAATCCTCAAAATGCAAATTCGAGATATTCCAGGACTCCGGCAGGACTTTATCGAGTCTTTGGAAAGGCAGGGTTATTCTTCACTTTATCCTCCTCAGGAGGAAGCGATAAAGAGCGGAATACTTGATGGAGAAAATCTTGTTCTCGCGACACCAACTGCTAGCGGCAAGACACTTGTTGCGATAATTGCTGCGATGCGAACTATCGAAAAAGGAGGAAAGGTGGTTTATCTCGCACCTTTACGAGCATTAGCTTCTGAGAAGTACGAAGAATTCAAAGAGGTCTTCTCGAAAATTCGGAAAAACATCGAGGATCCAAATTCACTCATTAGAGTGTTTATCTCTACGGGAGATTTTGATTCATCCGGCGAATCCTTGGGGAATGGAGACGTGGTGGTTCTTACTAATGAGCGCTTTGATTCTATTCTTAGGCACGGAGTCACTTGGAGTGATTCTGTCGGATTATTCATAACGGACGAGGTGCATCTAGTAGGTGATGGGCACCGAGGCCCAACTCTGGAAGTTATTCTTGCAAAGATAATCCGATATGTCCCCGGATCTCAAATCCTTGCACTGAGCGCTACGATAAGCAACACGGAAGATCTCGCAAAATGGCTAAGCGCGAAGCTGATTGATACAGACTGGAGGCCGGTTAAGCTTATTGAGGGGGTTTACGATTACGGAACTCTTAGATTCATTGATGGCGAATCAAGAAAGATCTCACTAAGCAATCGTGGTTCCGCGCTTGATGTCGCAATAGATTCCGTAAAGAATGATTCGGGACAGGCGCTCGTCTTTTGCGAAACCAGAAAAAGAGCCGTCTCGATGGCCGAGAAAGCTGGAGATCTAACAAAAAACTTCCTTTCATTCGAGGAAAGTGCGAAGCTTCGCGAACTAGCTCAAAGGATCCACTCAGCGGGGGAAGAAACCGAAGTTTCGAGGCGTCTGGCTGAAGCTGTTGAAAGAGGAGCTGCTTTTCACCATGCCGGACTCGACAACAAGCATCGCAAGATAGTTGAGGAGGCCTTCAAGTCAAGACAAATCAAGATTTTGACTTCGACACCGACTCTTGCAGCCGGGGTCAACCTTCCAGCACGTAGAGTCATACTAAGCTCTTTGATGCGTTATGATGCAGAACAAGGCGGGCAAGCTCCGATAAGCGTCTTAGAATTCAAACAGATGGCAGGGCGAGCCGGCCGCCCGCGATATGACAAGGTAGGGGAGATAGTTCTGTTAGCAGGACAGGGGATGAATTCGGAAGACTTGCTAGAGCATTATATTCAAGGTAAGCCAGAACCAATTAGGTCCCAACTTTCAGCGGATGGGCCATTGAGGTCGCATCTTCTTGGTCTCATTGCTTCCCAGAGGGGCATCAGAGAAATAGATCTTTATGATTTCTTTCAAAGTACTCTCTTTGGTTCCCAGTATCGACCCTTGACGATCAAATCAAGAATCAGGAAGGCACTTTCATTTCTTGAAGAGGAACAGCTCATTCTACGCAGATCAAAGAAGTTTATCGCAACCCAATTTGGAAAGAGAGTCGCGTATCTTTACATTGACCCCGAATCTGCGATTATCATGCGTCGCGGAATAAGATTTGCTGAAAAAGGAAAGAAGCACACACTAGGGCTACTCCATCTGATTACTCAAACTCCTGACATGATGCCAAAGTTCGGGACTCGGGAAAAGGACGCAGCCGAGCTTGATGAGATTCTTTCTACTAGGGAATCGGAGTTCATGGTCCCAGTTCCTGAGAGAGGCGATTATAGCTTTTTCCAAGAATATGATGAACTGCTTGGGGACTTTAGGACAGTGCTTGCTTTGAATTCTTGGATGAATGAGAGCCCAGAACAGCTACTACTTGAAAAATATTCAATCGAACCCGGTGACCTCCACAGAATGGTAGACAACACCGATTGGCTTCTTTATTCTTTGGGCGAATTAGCCCGACTCTTAGGGCGAATAGATCTAGCTCTTGAAACCGAGGAACTCAGGGAACGCGTCAAATATGGAATAAAACCAGAGCTCACCGAGCTGACCAAACTTGATGGGATCGGAAGGGTGAGGGCGAGATCGCTTTTCAATGCAGGTTATACTAGCGTAGATAAGTTGTCAGAAGCGCCGGTCGAAAAAATTGCAAACATCCCAAAAATAGGAAATTCCGTTGCCGTCCAAATCAAACATCAACTAGAGTGAGAAGGTCTTAAACTCAAGCCCTGTTATGTAAGGAAATGTTTTTCAGCCAATCAGGCAGATTTTGGCCAAATACCAGCGTGGCGTATCCTAGTTGTCATTCGGTTCCTCGAAGGCCAGCCTTGCCAATCAAAAGTTCGCGATGAGCAAAGTAAATGATCTGGAGTATCGAATCAACAAGGATGCAAAACAAGGAATGCGCGTTCCTGTAACAATCTATGCGAATGATTCTCTGATAGCGAAAATGCAGACAGACAGGACACTAGGGCAGGCCGTGAATGTATCTTTCCTGCCCGGCGTGAAGAAACATGTCATAGTGCTTCCTGATGGACACGAGGGCTATGGTTTTCCGATAGGAGGAGTAGCGGCCACAGATTTTGAGAAAGGAGTTATCTCGCCAGGTGGCGTAGGTTACGATATCAACTGCGGCGTGAGATTACTACGAACAAATCTGACTGAAAAAGAGGTCAGACCCAAACTGAGAGAACTCGCCAAGGAGCTCTTTCGCGCAGTTCCCTCCGGTCTAGGTGCGTCTGGAGCTCTCAACTTAACAAATGCTGAACTCGATCGGGTTCTTTCTGAAGGGGTTAGATGGGCCGTTGATAACGGGTATGGCGTTTCTAGAGACCTAGAGTTCTGCGAGGAAAACGGAAACATGAAGCACTCTGATTCAAGCAAAGTCTCTGGAGAGGCAAAGAAAAGAGGGGCTAAATCTCTGGGGACTCTGGGTTCAGGCAACCACTTTATTGAAGTTGAATCTGTTAACCAAATAGTCGACCCTGATGCTGCGAAAATATTTGGCATTGAAAAAACAAACCAGGTCTGCGTTCTTATGCACACAGGAAGCAGAGGCTTAGGTCATCAGGTCTGCAGCGATTATCTGAGAATAGTCGAGGCAAACGCGTCTGCATTTAAAATAGACTTACCTGACAGAGAATTGGCGTGCGCACCTGCCGGGTCGAGAGAAGCAGAAAACTACAGACTTGCAATGGGCGCCGCTCTAAATTACGCATGGTCTAATAGACAGGTGATAACACAAAACGTTCGGAAGGCCTTTGAACGCGTTTTCCACATGAGTACATCAGATCTTGAAATGAACCTCGTGTATGATGTTGCTCACAATATCTGCAAAGTTGAGGAGCATCTAATTGATTTTGATAATCCGAAGAAGAAGGAAAAAGTGTTTGTCCATAGAAAAGGCGCGACAAGGGCTTTTCCAAAGGGAAATGACGCCGTAACGATGGCCTACAGAAACGTGGGGCAGCCTGTTCTGATTCCAGGCTCGATGGGGACCGCGTCTTGGGTGTTGCTCGGCCAGGCGAAATCGCTGGACGTTAGTTTTGGATCGACAGCCCATGGTGCGGGCAGGATGATGTCTAGAGGGGCTGCGATACGAGCATATCCCTACGAGGAGATAAGGCACGATCTCGAGAGCCGAGGCATCCTGCTTGAAGCCGCGAGCAAGAAGGGAGCAGTGGAAGAAGCTCCTGGTGCGTACAAAGACGTGGATGCCGTGGCTGAAGTTTCTCACAGGGTAGGAATTGCAACGAAGGTAGTCAGGTTAACTCCAATGGCTGTCGTTAAGGGCTGATTTATTATGCAATCAAGAGACTATCGGACGGAGAAATGACTCTCTGGCAAAATCGGCATTTTAGAAGAGGGATGTCTTTATCCACGACATCAATTGTTGAAACAATCGGCTCGTTCTTTCTGTTCGAGATACACGTAGGATTCGGGCATTTCAAAATCCCATGGAAAACGCTTGGTAGCTCGACTTTTCTCTTCTCAGCGACCTTGTAATTCCTGATGATATTCACTGTTGCCAAAGGCGCCACAAGCGCAAGTTTATCTGTTTCCTCCGTTTTGAGAAATCTATTAGCAACTTTTACCACATCCTTTGTCCCAATTTTTGAGCTAGGCACATTCATTGCGACGCTAACGATCTCTCCATCTTTTCCGGTTATTCCAAGAATGTCGAGAACGTGCAAAGCTTCTCCTGCTTTTATATGGTCGATTACCGTCCCCTCTTTTATTCTGCGAATAAGTAGCTGAGTTTCTTCGTCTGACATTTTATTGCACTCGTGATTTTTTGAAGGACTTGAAGTGCTTGAAAAGATTCAAAGTATTAAAGGCGATTCCAGAGTTTGATTCTGTTGACCTAGAAGACTACTTAGTAATGTCTTATCATTGGATTAAAATAACTCGCAGCGCGCTTTATTTTGTGAAGGAAAAGTCATGAATCGCACAAGACAAGAAGCAATTCAGACCCAAGAAGAAGAGAAAGAAAGCTTCGAAACTGGCATGATGACGCCATTCTGCGAGGCGAACTTGAACTTTGTGCACAACGAACTCCTCTACATTCTTCACCCTAGAATGCAAGTCGGAGAGACCGTGTACATAGAGAATGCCCCGTAGAATCACAACGAACTTCGTTGCTGAACTCATTTCGAGGCGTGAAGCGCACGGCAACGTCCTCTCAATTGACAATGCTAGATTGACTCTCAAATAGATAATTTTTGCATTAACGTCAAATTACCGCAGCAAATGTCTATGCTAGGGAGAAGGTGCTCAGACCATTAGCGTTGACGATGATCAGCTAAAAGCAAAAATCGGGCAGATCCTTTACAACAATTATATAACGGATAGACTTCGAGAAGAAGTTCTTCAAAGAGTCGCTCACAGAAACAGTCTTGCCCTAAGAATGAGTCTCGGCAAGGATTCTAATGGCGAAGAAGTGTACTTAGATATTCTGGTAAATCGTGTCAGACCAGAGGTCGAGCAACTTAAGAAATCTGTTCGCATCGACGAGGCAAGAATTGGCGATTTGAAAAAGTACACTGCCATAATCCTTTCGAGTAGTACAGCTCCGAACGCAGACAACATGAACATTGCAACAAACTTCGAATATCTAATGAGCCAGAGCCTTAACTGGTGGGCTAGGTACTCTGGGTCTCGCGATAACCTGAATGTCGATAAGTGGAAAATCGAACACGCGTACACTGTGGACAGTAAGGAAGCCTACCTAATGGTCGATCTCCCCATCGAGAATATTATAGTCCCTGAAACAAGAAAGCTCGATGTAGGGGAGCTCGGCAAATACACACAACATCTAGATGCTTTGCCTCCTATCACCGTACGACAAAGGGAGAATGGACGATTTGAATTGGTAGAGGGATATCACATTCTACAAGCGTACATGAAAGCAGGGAAAAGAGAGATACCTTCCCTCATAAAATCAGTTACAGATGAGGAAGCTGACGAGATATACGAAAGCAGTTTGAGGATGTGGGAAAAACTTCTCGTAAAGAGCCGCTGAATTCTCCGTTCTATGGAGGAAAAGGATATTTTCTCTTGAATCTCGCATATGCTAATCTACTGAGTAAGTCGGCCTCTTTGTTTTGGGTTCTATCGACCCATTCTATTTTGAGGTCCTGGAATTCATTCAAGAGGTCTTTGGCTCTTTTGTAAAGCTCGATAATGCGGGTCGCTTTAACTTTGAATGTCCCTTTTAGTTGATTTATGACGAGGCTCGAGTCGCCGCGAACGACTACATTAGAATCGAGCATGTTGTGATTCTTTAACCACTCGAGGCCACGAATTAAAGCAGAGTATTCAGCTACATTATTCGAGGCATTGTTGCTCCAAGGTTCAGCAAAGGCCAAGCCATTGTCCTCAAGGAGATGGACTTTTCCTTTGCGAATTATTACACCGTAGGTTGCTATTCCTCCAGGATTCCTTGGCTCGCACAATCCGTCAAAATTCAAATAAACAATCTCATCAACATTGGGTGATTTGAATCGGGACAGTTGAGCCATTTCCAGTTCTATTGGAAGTTCTTTGGTTTTTGCTGAATGTATATTTCTTGCTAGAAGCTAAAAGCTAGATCTGTGCTTACTACAATTCATTACATTTAGTCGAAATCTGGACAATTTGTACTATCAAACTGGAGAAAAGGTACGCTATTTTTTTTAGGCTCTAAAAACTCTGTTTGCGTTCATGATGACCATCCGCTCCCGTGTCAGCAATAGAGATGTTCCCGAGAGCTTGGACGAATGGTTGGAAAAGTGGGAACCAAAGATTCCAAGGCTGAGGAAAAAGCGGGGGAATGTAGTTGCGACAAGAGCTTCGGGCGCGCTAGACGAACTGGAATTTCTTCTAAGAAGAGTAGTCGATAATCAAGTTTCTGAATAGATGCATTTAGCCCAGTTTGAGATAGACCAAACCTTCCAATTTTTTGTCCTACCCTTTTGCCGTAGGAGACGATGGGCAGCTCAATCAACTTCGTGATTACTCTAAAACTCAGATTCGATATTGATTTAATCGCCGTCGTTATCTAAAGTACTCTTAGACTCTTGCGCACGCGCAAAGATCATATATCAATCACGAGGTGTCTTTTCATCGTTCCTCACTTTCATTTTTGATCCCATGAGGTGTTTTCCCGATGAGTCAGGATTTAGTGGCGTTTGCGATTGGCGAATCTCAATCGAAAGGTGCGGAATACGCCGAGGCCAGGTATCAAAAGACTTCTGAACTTTCTTGTCTGTTGCGAAATGGTACACCAGAGCCTGCAACCATGATTGATGCCGAAGGCATGGGAGTGAGAATCATATGTGACGGCGCGCTCGCCTTTGGGGCCACAAATCAAGTTTCCAAAGAGAGAATATCTGCACTCGTAGACAGGCTCGTTTCCAATGCAAAGAGTGCTTCGCGAATTCTCAAAGAGAAGATCCATTTTTCATCTGAAGACGCTCACGTTTCGAAATGGTTTGCTGAAGAGCGAAAGAAAGTCGAGGATGTATCAGTTGAGTCAATGATCTTCCTCTTGAAAGAGATCGATTCTACGTTGTCGGGATCGATCGAAGATGTGACTTTCCCAAACAGGATGCTTGTTATTGGATACGAAGTAGATGAAAAGTCGTATGCAAACACCGACGGCTCAAATCTCACAAGTCGAGTTCCTAGAGTGTACTACCAAAATATTCTTGTTGCAATGCACAATGGAGAACCCAAAACGGTTTCGATTCCAGCAGGATATGCAACTCTGGGCGGCTCTGGCGGCTGGGAAATAATAGACGATCTAAACCTCGGGGAAAAAATCCCCGATGGTGCTAAACAAATCGCGACAGCTGTGAAGGCAACAGAAAAGCCGCCTATTGATGAAACGCTGGACGTAATACTCGGACCCAGTGTGTCCGGTCTTACTAGCCACGAATCATGCGGTCATCCTGGGGAAGCCGACAGGATTCTCGGAAGAGAGGGGGCTCAAGCCGGAGAGTCGTTTCTAAAAGCGGATAAAATAGGAATGGAAATAGGAAGCTCAGAAGCTTTTGTCTCGGACGACCCGACGATACCCCACTCGATGGGTTTCTATCTTTATGATGATGAAGGCGTGAAGGCTAGAAAAAGACGGCTGATTACGAACGGAAAGTTCACAGAGTTTCTGCAGAATCGGGCTACCGCGTACATTTTCGGTATCAAAAGTAACGGCTCTTCGAGGGCAGTTCAATTCGACCGTGAGCCAATTATTAGGATGGCAAACACGTTCATTGAGCCAGGAGACTGGTCTTTTGACGAAATGCTTCGAGAAGTGAAGCGTGGCATATATCTAAAGAGCTTCATGGAGTGGAATATAGATGACAAGCGGCTCAACCAGAGATATGTTGGTCTTGAGGCATTCATGATAGAAAACGGTCAGATCAAAAGCCCACTCAAAGAGCCAGTACTTGAGATTACAACACCAAAATATTGGGGAAGCATCGACGCACGAGCAAAGGATCTCGAATATGTTTGCGCGACTTGCGGAAAAGGAGATCCAATGCAGGGAGCCCCTGTTTTCACGGGCGGGCCGCATGTACGTCTCCGAAAAGTGAGAGTTGGCTCGAGATGACTTTGCTAGCCTCTAGCTCGGATATTTCTCTGAGGGATTCCTCTTCCCATCTTGAAGAGCTGACCGAGCTTGCCTTGTCCGAAGGAAAGAATCTCGGATGTAGCGATGTCTCGGTAATTGGTGAGAGCTCGAATGATTCACAAGTGAGGTTTTCAAACAATACAATTACGCTTGTGAATAATGTCCAAGAACTTACTTTGGTTGTTTATCTGGCAAAAGACAAGAAGAGAATCGTCGGAGCAACTTACAACCCAAGTGAGTCGGGAGTTAAGAAATTCATGACGAATCTCCTCGCATCCTGTCTTTTGCTTCCAGAAAGTCAAGACTATACCCCTCTTCCAAGCGGCCCATTCAAATATCACGGAGGTGGAAATTTCGATCCTAAAGTCGAAAACGCAGAGATTGTTGAGTACTCGGGGGAGGCGATCGACGCAGCACTGAAAGCGGGCGCCACAAGGATTTCTGGATCGTTAAACACCTCGTCTTCTGAGATCTCCATTCGCACATCCGCTGGCATCAGTGGAAAGGATCATCAGTCGATGCTGCTTCTAAATGTCAGAGCCTTCACCGACGATAACGCTTCCGGGCATGGATTGTCATGTACATCGAGGATATCTGATTTTGCACCTGCGAAAGCCGGATCTACAGCGGGAGAACTCGCAAAGAAAAGTCTGAATCCGAAATTGATCCCTGAGGGAATGTACAACGTTGTGTTCAGCCCAACTGTCGTCGCCAACATTCTTCCGATTGCAGAAGAAGCTTCAGCATTCTCAATAGAATCAGGGACATCTGTACTTGTAGACAAACTGGAAGAACGAATAGGAGTGCAGACTTTTTCCCTAGATAACTATGGAACTTATCCTAATGGTCTAGGCGGACGAATATTCGATGATGAAGGGATTCCGACAAAGGATACATCGATAGTTCAGAATGGAACTTTTCGAAATATTTTACACAATTCGACGACCGCTAGAAAGTTTGGAACAAAGACAACTGGAAATGCAGGGATAATTGCTCCCCGTCCATTCACAGTTGTGTTCGGACGAGGGTATATCAGTTTGGAGGATATGATTGAGGAGACAAAGAACGGCGTCTTCGTGACCAACAACTGGTATACTAGATATCAAAACTACCGCACCGGCGAGTACTCTACCGTCCCAAGAGATGCTGCTTTCAAGATAGAAAATGGGGAATTGAAAGAACCTGTCGCTGGATTTCGAATCAGCGATTCAATACCAAGGCAACTTGCAAACATTGAGCTGATATCGAAAGAAAGAAAGTGGATCAAATGGTGGGAGGTAGAAACCCCAACACTGGCTCCCGCAATGATGGTTAGTAACGTAAGGATTACCCGCGCGGTAGGCAGCTAGACAGAGCACTCACGCTAATTTCGTTGCTTTTTTTCTTGACTAAGAAAGTGGTACAAAGAGCCAAAGCGAAAATGACAAAGAAAAGCTACAAGAGAAAAATTTCAGATAGATCAACTTCAAAACAAATGAGATACTCAGCCTTAGAAGGACGATCGGATCTGTTGACAACTGGTCCAAATGAGATGCTTCAGATACTCGATCCTTCAGGTCGAATTATCGGCAAAGATCCGGAGATTCGCACTGAAGTTTTGCTTGGGGCATATCGCAACATGGTTCTCACAAGAATCTTCGATGAAAAGCTGATTTCCCTACAAAGACAAGGGAGGATGGGAACCTATGTTTCATGTTCTGGGCAAGAAGCCTCGCAGATTGGGGCGGTCTTGGCGTTATCCAAAGACAAAGATTGGATCTTTCCGATGTATCGCGACATGGGCATGATAATCCAGGCCGGAGTTTCAATTAAACAACTAGCTAACCGGATGATCGGAAACGCGGAAGATGAAGCTCTGGGCAGGGATCTTCCAAACCTTTTTGCTTGGAAGAGCAAAAAAATTGTGAGCTTCGCAGCTCCTATTGCCTCGCATCTTCCTCTGGCGACAGGCTTTGCGATGGCGGCCAGGCTAAGAAAGGACAATCTTGTGACCATCTCTACTTTCGGCGATGGGGCAACTTCTTCAGGAGAATTTCATGTGGCGATGAACTTTGCAGGAGTGTACAAGGCTCCTTCTATTTTCATATGCGAGAACAATCAATATGCGATATCCGTTCCTGTGAGGCAGCAGACAGCCTCAGAGTCAATCGCTGTAAAGGCCCATGCATATGGGTTTGATGGAATCAAAGTTGACGGCAACGATATTTTCGCAGTCTATACCGCTGTGAGATGGGCTGCAGAAAAGGCCCGCACAGGCGACGGCCCCACTCTCATAGAATGCGTGACTTACCGTCTTGGCGCTCATTCAACGGCAGATGACTGGAAGAAGTACAGGTCTACGGATGAAGTTGAGACTTGGAGAAGGAAAGATCCTATACCGAGATTAAAAGAGTACCTTATCAGAAATAGAGAGGCTTGGTCCGAAGACAAGGATGCCAAGTTAAGAGCGGAAATCGAAGCAGAGATTGGTCAGACCATTTCCTCGAGTGAGAAGATACCGCCACCTGATCCGATGACCATGTTTGATGATGTATACTCATCTCGCTCCAAAAATTTAGAGGAACAGTCCAAAGAACTCAAGTCCCAAGAATCCTGATAGGCTGAGAAGCTCGGAAGCAAATTCGTCACAGCCCTAACTAATTTTGAAAAGGGCCAGAGATAGCAAAAAGAAGATCAGTTGGTAACTTTCGATATTCTGTCAAGAGCGAGCTCGATATTTTCGAGTGAGTTTGCGTAAGCAATCCGGAGGTGCGCTTCGCCTTGCGACCCAAAAGCGGAACCCGGTACGGTCGCTACATGCGCACTTTCAAGGATCTTCATCGAAAGATCAAATGAGCTTAGTCCCGTGCGGCTAATTTCCGGGAAAGCATAGAAGGCTCCTCTCGGGACGGGGCAGCTAAACCCTTGAATCTGATTCAGTCTACTAACGGTCGCGTCCCTTCGCTTTTTGTACGTTTCAATCATTTGCTTGACAGAATCTTGGGGGCCGTTCAAAGCTTCCAAAGCTGCAAACTGGGAGATAGTGGAAATGCACGAACTTGCAGCCGTGTTTATCTTGACCATGGCATCGACAATTTGCTCGCTTGCCGCAACGTAACCTATTCGCCATCCAGTCATCGCATATGTCTTCGAGAAAGAATTGATAGTTACGGTCCGTCCCTTCATCTCCGGAAGACTTGCTATACTAACGTGCTCAAGGTTAGAAGTGCTTGCATCGCCGTAGAGGAATTTTTCGTATACTTCATCAGACAACACCGTGAGGTCATGATCTTGCGCGAACTGAGCCACATTTTGAATGTCCCGTCTAGAAAAAACCGAGCCCATAGGATTGCTTGGGCTATTGATCAATATCGCCTTCGTCCTCGAAGTAACCAACTTCTCAACGAGATTTCTCTGAAATGAATAGTCGTTTAAAGCCTCAAGATTATAGAGAACAGGGCTAGCTCCAGCCAGTTTGACTGAATAGACGTAAGTTGCCCACCCTGGGTTTGGGATTAGGATTTCATCGCCTGGATCAAGCGTAGCTAGGAGAGAGATGTAGATGCCCGCGGTAGCGCCTGCGGATACAACGATTTCTTTAGAAGGATCATAAAAGACAGCGTTTTCATTTTCCAATTTCGTCGAGATTGCTTTTCGAAGTTCAGGAATTCCTGATCCTGAAGTGTATTTTGTTTTCCCTGCAGAAATTGCTCGTGTCGCTGCATCTTTAATATTTTTAGGCGTATCAAAGTCAGGCTCTCCAAATTCGAGTCTAATTACATCTGGAATCGTCTGAGCCTTTTCAAAGATAACACGGATTCCGGATACTCCGAGATTACCAGATCTCCTTGAGGCTGGCTTAGATTTTGATCTCAGTTCTGAAAGTGTCAAGTGTTACACCGCTAGCTTTACGAATGGCCAAACCGCTCCATCTCGATATAAGGCATACTCATTCCGGGGTGAAATCATTCATTGTACTCATCAATTCGATCACGAGCTCTCTTTTGCCGTTGATAGATTTTATGATAATTGGTTGCCCCTCTTGTATTTTCATTGCCTCGCGTATCAGTTTCGGAATGGTGATGCGACCTTGAGTAGATATCCGGATTCTCTTTTCCAATTGACTTCACCATATCCTTGATAAAACGGTCGGAATAATTGTTTTGGATTGGCCAATGACTTCTAAAAAAAACTTCCAAAATATGGATTTGGAAGGTGGATTCGTGCTCTGCAGTTGTTAAATACAAAAAAAGCAACGAAAAACTGGGCCTAACACTTGGGACAGCAGAAACCGAACCCGGCCAGAAAGGTAACGACTCAGAACGAGCTGTATGAGCTCGGAATCTACGTGCAGGATTATGAACTCTTCATGTCAAAGCAGATAGGCGACATTTTACCACTGATTAAATCCCTCCCCAGATCCGCTTGGTTGAGGAATGAATCAGAACGGATTTCTCTGGCCTGTTAGACACGCAAAAGCTTCCCGTCTTCGAGCACTTTTGTGTCATCCAAAGTCAAGGTTGCTTTGGAAAGTGTAGCCACAAACTGGTAATCTGTTTTATTTTTGTCCCCTTCTCCTAATGACCCGATTCCAATTGTTAAGCTGCCTTCTACATGCATATCAGAATTGTATCCATATTCCAATTTAGGGCTTAGGCCCAAAGCGAGAACCCCGACCTTGTCTTTATCTCCCTTTGCTTGCTCGTAGCCTTTTTTGAAAAAAGTCAAATTTTTTCTGGCGCTGTAATCTACAAGCATTCCTTTCTGGAATTTCCATTTCAGGCCTTCGATTCTGTTACCACCGTCGAACACTGGTCGATCGAAGAACACTGTCCCCTCAACAGAGTTCGCTTTTGGAACAATATCAAGTTCGCTTCCTGGAATATTCATTACGCATGCAAAAACATTGTAGCCTGGAGGTTTTGACATGACCCCACTATACAAGTGAGGCGGTACTCCGCTCAGATCCATCCGAAGGCTTGTTCCGCCGGGAGCCTTGATCTTCACATTGTTTCCATGTTTAAAGAGGAAAGCAAGTTTCTTTCCTAAACCATCAATTTTCCTAAAATCGACTTCGATTGCATTGAGAAGATTTTCTCGCCACTTCTGCGAATCAAAGCCCAACATTTTAGCTCGGCTGGGAGTTGCATAGGCCGTTCTGATTCTTGCTCCGCGAACCCCTGCTTTGCTTGCCCTCTTGTACCATTCAAAGTTGTATGCTTGCGCGGCTTTTCTTTTCTTGGACTCGAGTCTTGACTGTCTTCTTGCGTCAGAAGGTCCAGGAAAGAAAACATAGGCATCGGAATTCTCTAGGAGAGACCATTCATGTTTTCCCATTCTTCCGAGATTTTTTTCAAAACCACCTTCCGCGAGTTTGAAATAATTCGCGTCATCTTCAATATACAATAGGACGTTAGCTCCTATCTTTCGAGCTTGCAGTTTGATTTCCTTTGCAAAAGGGAGTTCATGCTCCCATGCTTCAATTGTTAGATTCTCTCCAGGTCTTAGATTAAGGACGTCTCGCACTATTCTTTTAGCATATTTCGAGTATCTCGACTGATCAGAAGAAGGACCGAAGGGACTTTCTTCAAGAGATCGAACCATGGCATATTGTTTTCCAGACGAACTTGGCATAACCTAAGTCGATCAGGAACTCAGGATTAAGCTTTTCATTCAGCTCCGATATCTGTCGATGGTCCTGGGGAAAAGGCGCAGTAAAATCTAGCTATTTTTCATTGTTACCGAAACAGAAGTTGTACCCAAAAGCTGGGATACAGACCGGCAATCCACAAGTCATTAGAAACTTCCCTTTTGAACACACAGTCTAAGAAGACATAGTTAAGTTGACAACCTTTGCTCTGGACTCGGCTCTTGAAGCCATATCTGCAGTTTTTCTTCTAGCTGCATTACTTTATGCGTACAGACTTTCGAAACTTACCAAAGGGGCAGAAATAGTAGCACTTGCAAAGCCCAAGAGCTTCTTTGGTTCTATTTTGATTTCATTTGCTTCTCTTCTGGTCATGGAGCTGATGTTGCTTCTGAACAATCTCTTTTTTTCGATTCCTTATGTTGAAGAGTTGGCGCGGCTTCTAATCATTGTAACAGCATTTTTCGCTGTCTTTGGATTGTATAGTGCCGTATACTACTATAGAACTTCGCCAACAAAGGTGTCAGCCAGTCTGGAACGAAAGGAATCGGTTTGAATTCCTTTGATGATGGGATTCCTAGGCCTTGGAGTTGTTAACACCGCGTGGTACCGAGCGAAACGCCTGAACGGCTTACTTCGCGAAGCGGTAAAATCTAGTTTGATGATCGAGGATTCGAATCTAACTTCACAAACGCTGTCCCTTGAAGATTCAGTCTCAGAGGAAGTCAGATTGAACAATTTAGTCGGAGAAGCAGTGTTACAGGGACTATCCCATTTCGGGGGAAGAAAGGTAGTAGAGTCCTTGATCTATATCCTTGAGCTTGAGCACTCGGTAAACTTACGAAACGTTGTTAATGAACTTGACGTATTACGCTCAGGCCTTTCGAAGATGTTTGGTGACGCAGCTTATGTTGTTGAAGGAAAAGTGCGTGATACTCTTGCAAAGAGCCTAGGACTTGATCCAGATGGCCGAACCCTAGAGCAACTTGTTGAAACGGCTAAAAAATTGTTTCAGCAGGACTTTGAGCAAAATCCGAATTCAGATTAATTTATCATTCTGCCCCCCTATTCAGATTTCGATAGCCCCTCTCAAATCGCCAGCTATATATTTAGAATCCGTAAGAACCTCGTTTGAAGCTTTGATAGACATATCCATTGACAGACACGATAATGCAAAGGCGTATGCTTACCTTGATGGACCTGACGCACGGCTCTTCAGAATACTTAGAGCAAAACTCGGGTCGGATGAATCGGCACAAAACGCAATAATCCTGCAAGGTTTGATTAGCAAGCTACAATGGGAGGGAAAGCGAAAACAGATCGAGGAAATCGAAAAAACTTTTCCCGATATTGTTGGTGTTTCTTACGCCGAGCTTCAAAGAATTGTGTCTTCAATCTAGGAAACTGTAGCTTCGTCTTCGTCTTCCAATGCTTTGCGTAACGATAGTTTTGGGGCGGATCCCTGTTTCAATCTTTCTCTAAGTAAGTTAGTCAATAGCATTGTAAAACTCCCGGCTACGATCAGGCCCAGTGCAATATACATCCCTAGTTCAGACAAGAACACTACAGAGGCAATCGCTGAGAGGAACAGGAGAACTGAAATTGATAGGAAAATGTATGACAGTCTGCGTATGCTCTGCGCCAATTTTTGGAATCAAAAACCAATCTCATCATTACATTGAAAAGGCTTGCTAAACAGCAGAGGCCAATTGCGATTAGACGCTCAACTTCACATTGTGACTTTTGACTCAAAGCCTTCTTTTCCGAACACCTTTCGTATTGCGGACTTTACTTTCTCTCTATTTGTCTGAGTGGTGTAGATACGCATGATGTCCATAAAGCCCCCAATAGCGCTTACAAGAGGCATTTCCTCGATATCAAGATCATAAAATTCATTTGCCCGGCCTTTTGCCCTAACCACAGTTATGGCACGAAGTGTTTCCCTAGTGGAGGACATCGGTAAGGAAGGCGCTACCGGGACGTCTACATAAATGTCATTAGAGTCAACACCAGCAGTACGAGCGAGATCCTCTGCGAGTCGTACTCTAAAGTTCCTTTGAGTGAAAATGGAATTTAATGACTTGTCCTTTTCCTGAAACGTCTTCTCGTACACACATTTCAATAGTCTGCGTTTAAAATAGTCGTCCGCTAGTCGCCTCGCTCTTTGGAGTTCTTCATCAGACCCGGTATCCATTGATCTAATTCTTTGCAGCGTCACTTCATCAGTCAGGCCCAGATAATTCTCAAGTGAAAGATTCGTCAAGTGAAGTTCCTTGTCAGAAAGAACCATTGATTTGATTAACATGAGCTCAGCGGCTCTCACAGTTCGATGAAAGTAGACTGCTCTAAACATCTGATATCGCGCAATCATGAGTGCTTCGAAGGCAAAGAGAGCTGCCTGGTCAATTGCTAATTTGTTTTTTGCGATTTCAAAAGAATTTATTATTCTGATTACGTCAACCTTCCCATACTCTACTCCAGTAAAGTAAGAGTCCCGAAGAAGGTAATCCATTATATCGACAGAGAGGCCTCCGCCGATCACGTCGTTGAAATATCTTGGTTTGGTTTTCGACTTGGAAATCGCGAGGTCGGAAAGTTCTCGTTTCGAAATCCCAAATCTCTCGATAATATCCCCTATCTCACTTTTCAACACAATTTTCTTCGTCATGTATTCATGGGTGAACTCTGTTCTCTCTGCCATTACTTCTTCAAACATGTGGCTGAATGGCCCATGACCAATGTCATGAAGTAATGCAGCTAAGCGCAAGAGACTGATATCCTCCACGCTGAAATCAGTCTCAGTTCGTGACCGCAAGACCTCTCCGACTTTACCCGCAAGGGACATTGCTCCTATGACGTGTTCAAACCTTGAATGCTGACCTCCTGGATATACTAGATGACAGCCAGCCAATTGTCTTATGCGTCGCAGTCGTTGAAAGACTTCTGTATCGATGATTTTCTGCTCCAGCTCAGTCGCGAAGATGTACCCGTGAATAGGGTCTCGGATCTCCGCGCTGGTTCTCAGTTTCCGAGCAGGAGATGGATTTCTTGGAACCAAATAACTACAAAGTTAGAGTCGTCCTCTGTAAGTGTCTTTCGATCGCCGATCGAGAATTTTAGAGCGAAAGCTCTCCCAAAGTTGACCCCGCTTAAGAAATTGGCTTCATCTGTGTCGGGTTCTCACACAGACATTCCATGCAAAAACCAAGGGACACTCAAGGTCAAAGCAAGCCAATTGCCGAATCGTCGAACAGTTCTGACATGCTGGAACAAATGGAACATAAGACGAGGCAGCAAATCAAGATAGTTGGCAGGACAATATTCTGCTTCCGCTGCGATGGTTCAAAAGAGATAGCTAGTTTTTACTGCGCCTGCGGGTCATTCCTTTGCACCTTGCATCTAGCAGAGCATAGCTGTTTGGTTTCGGCGAGCATGCAGTACAATGAGGAACTATTGGATGCTCTCTCTTAGGCTTAGAACAAGCGGAACAGGCAAATTAGCTGTTTAATGGCTTGTTTGTAGTCTTCCACGCGGATATGTTCATTTGGTGCGTGAAAGCCTGATCCAGGATACGAAACCCCTAGACCCATCGCCGTTTTGAGCTTCAGCTTATCTGTGAATAGACTCAGTGGACCTGTTCCAGGGCTAGTAGGCCACACGTTTGGTCGCTTTCCAGTGACGAGTTTCGTGCAACGTATCAATGTCTGCGCGATTTCACTTTCAACTGGTGTTTTGGCCGGGTCTTCTAATGAGTGGCTGATAAGTTGCACGTCAGTGAATCCGTGATTCCTTACGTGCCTTTTGATCTTGGCAAGAATGTCTTTCGCTCTCATATTAGCGACAAGGCGATAATCCATTTTCACGAACGCCTCTTTGGGAACAATTGTCTTTGATCCCTCACCGACGTATCCAGAACCAAATCCGGCGATGTTAGCGGTTGGATTGTATAATAGGTTCGTAATGGTCTCAAGATCGTTCTTGCCCTGGATGAGGTAATCGATCTTTAGGGCCTCCCTAAGCTCCTTCAAGTTGTACTCGTTATTCCTTAGGAACTTTTTTTCCTGCGGAGTCGGCTTTGCTACATCGTCGTAAAATCCTTGAATCAGGATCTTGCCTTTATCATCTCGGATTGTCTTCAACAGATTGACCAAGCGCCACGCTGGATTTGGGGCGATCGGTCCATACATAGAGTGTTGGTCTTTTTCACCCACCTTCACCTTGAATTCAATGTAGACAAGCCCCTTAGTTCCAAGATGAATCTCAGGAGTTCCCTTTGTCGAACGATCACCTCCCTCCCAGAGGCAACCATCGCCTCTCAAGAGCGATTTGTTCTTCAGTACAAAATCATGGAAGTGAGTACTGCCAGTTTCTTCTTCCCCTTCTACCACCCATCTGATATTAGGTCTAATCGAACTTCCGTTATCTAGCAGGGTCTCAATCGCGCAGAATCTAGCTACGAGCTCTCCCTTGTCATCGCCGCTTCCCCTTCCGAAGAGTTTCCCATCCACAACTTCAGGCTTGAAAGGATCTGTCTTCCACTCGCTGAGAGGCTCTACAGGCTGCACATCATAGTGATTGTAAATAACAAGGGTTCTCGCTCTTTTTTCGCTAGAGCGTAGCTCTCCATAAACGACATCTGGGGCGTTTGGTACCGAGATCAACTGAGTTTTTATTCCAAGTTTTTCCATCATGCTTCTGACTAGTTCAGCACATTCTTTTAGTCCGATGTTTTGTGCAGAGATACTCGGTTGACTCACGAGCCTGACTAGCTGATCTACGAATTTGGTCTCGTTTTGATCTACGTAGCTCCAGAGTTGCGAGAAATCTTCTTTTTTCTCATTTGAAGTCCCGGCAGATGTTTCAGAAGAAACTTCGATTTGCTTCGACATGTTTGTTACTCAGCCCAATCACATTCGAAATTGAACGAATAATATAAGCGAGGCGGAGAAAGGCGCGTGGTGCGCGAAAGCCATTGAAAAGGAAAGAAAGTGTCTAGTCTGCTGTCGGGCAGCTCAAGATTGGCTCTTTCTGATCTGACTTCGACTTTTGGAGCATATGTCGTTAGCAATCAAAGTATAGACTTTGGCGCAATCGATGAGGTTTGGAATATATATCGTGCTTCTAGTTTCCTTTCCCGGTCCACCGGAAGGGCCATAATTTACTGCCTTGATTCCATGCCTAGTGAGAATGTTCGCATCAGAGGACCAAGAGAAATATACAGTTTCGACCGGTTTACCAAAGATATGGGTATGTGCATTGTTTATAGAATCGCAAACGTATTCTCCACGATCTATCTCAGACCATTCATCGGTTACATACAGGTCAAGGTCAGCCGAAATATCTAGTTCTTTTCTTACACGTGTCAGAACGCTTTCGACCTCCTGCTTTATGTCTAGAGCATTGTACCTGGGTGGAAACCTAACATCGACATACAGGTTGCAAAAAGCAGGAGTTCGCGAAGCTCTCCAGGGCCAGCCTCCCTCTATCGAGCCTATGTTGACCGTTGGTTTCGCGCCCATGAAACTGAAGCGCTCTTGGTAATCAGGAATCCAATTTTCAAGAGCCGAAATAATCCTGTTCATCTGCAATACGACATTCTTAACTCCGGACGAATGACCTGTGTGAACCAGTTTCCCCTTGAGCCCAATTTTGAACCAGCAACTTCCACTGTGGGCATGCATCAAGCGCAAGCCTGTGGGCTCTCCTAATACAGCCGCATCAGCTGTACCGCCATGAGAAACAAGGTACGCCGTACCGTGTCCATATCCTCTGAACTGAGGGCCCACATACTTATCCACTTGCGCTTTTTCAATCTCCCCTACTACACCTGCGATAACTAGATCTCCGCCCAATTTCACATTGGAATCTTGAAGAGTCCTCGCTACTGATGCATAAGCTGCGAGAGCCGATTTCATATTGAAAGCTCCAGATCCATAGAGCCAGTCGCCTTCTATCCGGCCCCATGGGGGTTGAGATTGATAGTAAGGCGAGATTGCTTTCAGAATTTCAGGGTCTTCACTTGCGCCAAATGAGGTGTCAAGGTGTCCGTTAAACATCAGCGTCGCGTTTCCAGGCTTGTCCCCTGGAAGTATCGCGAGAACATTGTGCCTACCCTGCTCGACCTCTTGAAGAGTGACCCTCATTCCTAGGGCCCTTAATTTTGAAGCGTAAGTTTCTCCAACGTCCCCCTCCTTTCCGGTGGGACTGTCAATATTAACTAGATCGAGAGCGTCTTGGACGAGCTTCTTTGAGTCCAAGTATTTCACGAGGTTTGTTTCTTGTGACAAATGTTGCAACCATTTATCTCCCAGTCGTTTAACCTTTGATTGCAATTGGACGAACCAAGGACCCCGTTGAACCTACGATTTTCAATGGAGTAATTATCAGAGTCGAGATGTAAACGCGATCCCTTGCGAGTTCTTCCAGGTTCATGCTTTTGACCATGAAAATTCCATTGTCTACCAAAAACACTTGATGAAGCTCGAAAGGCTTTGGAACGCCAAACGCAAGATTGTCCGAACATGCGACGGATATTTTCTTCGAAGCTAAATGTCTGGCTCCTTGAGCATTCATCCCAGCGAAATCGTGAAGATATTTGTCAGAATCGACAGTCATGTAACGCGAGTAGCCAGTTCGAACCAGTGCCGCATCACCAGGATTTATCTTCACGCCCTGTCTTTCTAGAGTGCCATCAATATCATCAGCTGTGACTTCGTATCTCGCGGGGAGTATATCCAAATTCTTGTACGCAGGGAAATCAAGCAGAACTGCACGCCTTACTATGATCGGGACTTCGTTGACCCCGTACTTTGTGTAGCCCTTGTGAGTCTCAAACTCTGCTGCAGTAATTCCACCAAAGATCTTTCCATTTCTTGACATGTGACACAAAGCATCGAGATGGGTTCCCGAGTGCATGCTAGTACTTATCAAGTCAATCGAGTCGGCGAATCCTAGCCCGGGCGCTATCTTCTCAAAGATCTTTCTAGTTTGCTCATGGTACCTATAAAGATAGATTAGAAAGGGTGGGTCTTCTGGATGGACTGGCATTCCCCACCAATAGGGTTGACCCAGATCGTACACTTTCGAGCTAGTCAACTGCTCTACAAACTCATCAGAGGAGCTCAATTTGGGAAAAAATGCACTACCTGAAAGCGTACCAATTTCTTCCGTATCGCGTTAAAATGTTTCTTGGAAGTGTTATCTTTTGCTGGTTTTTGATTCTTGCGAAATGACCTATGATTCAGATTGCAGAGTCAGACATTGGGCCAACAAACTAGTTTGTTCTTTTAGAGCAAATAAAAATGTAGGAAAGTTCCTCTTGGGGAGTGCTAATCCATTATGTCATTTTTTGATAGACTCAGCATTACAATTAATGTTGAATTTTGGAGTAAAATATGCAAAAGCTTGTGTAAGTATTACAATAAAGGCGCCTCAACAATGGGCGGCCTATAAGGTTGGCCTAACAATTCTACTCTATAGTTATATGATACCGAATCTTGCGAGAAAAATGCAAACTCAGAAAAAAGTGCTATTTCTTTATGCGAGTTTCAGAAAATCAACAACATCAAAGGATTCCAAGGCTCGGTAGTGAAGTGAGATTTGGTGACGGAATTACTGCGGGAAGGATTCGAGCGCTGAATGATGACGGGTTTGTTGTGATTCGGGGGAAAAAACGTGTTCGGAGACTCATTTTTCCTTACGATTCTATAGCGGCCATTGGAAACCGAGTGGTTACCCTTAGGTCTAGCAAGGCCGAAGTCCTAGAAAAGCCGATACAAAATGCGTCCCAAGAGAAAGAAAATACTTCAAAGAAACAATTCATTCGCGAAATCGACAGCCATCTCGCCTTTGACAATCCAAATAGAGCAGAGCGGATAGCTAGAATAACGCTTTACCTCATGTCCAAGAGACTCTCGGCGAGCGAGAAAAAACAACTGAAGAAGAACTTGCCTCCTGGCATTCGGAGCCTTTGGGCAGCAGTTGAACAGCCCGGAACAGGTCAGTACTTCAATATGTCTGATTTTTTAGTTCCTATCAGGAAACAAGGCCGGTTGCAATCGATGGAGGAAGCGTTTATTGCAGCTCGCGAAGTCTTCTCTGCTCTGAAAAGAATCATGCCTACTGTTGAAGCGATGGAGATATCGAGATCGCTTCCAAGAGGAATTCAAGAAATATGGGAAAGTGCTGCTTGACTCAAGTTCTCTAAAAGTAACTTTACTTTTTCAAACTTTTCAAATACTTCTCTTACAACGGCTCTTGCGCTTGGTCAGAGGCAAAATACTGGAAAATTATTTGACGGAGATTTTCTTTGTCCTTCTTTGAAAAGTTAGTAGAATGTTGCCACCGATCAGAGCTGCAATAACAGCCATTGTAGCAAACGCCGTTAAGTTATTTGAATACGAAGATCCGATATTTGCGGTTTCCTGACCGTTGTAAGGAGTAACGTTCGAGTCTTGTAGGTTTTGCCCTGCCCTGCCAATACGCTCGTATTCGAAAGAATGTTCAAACATCTGCGCAGGAGTTGAGGTTGAGATAGCCGAAGAGGACGCAGTTGAGCCGGAGCTCTGTACAGTCTGAATGCTCGAGCTTTGAGTACTGGTTGCGGGTTCTGTCAGCCGAAGCACTTCGCCTGGATAAACAACATAAGGAGCGCCGATGTTGTTCAGATTTGCCAACGTTTGCATGCTGACTTCTGTCTTTTGCGCAATACATCCTAAAGTATCGCCAGCTTCAACTGTGTAAATGCTAGTTGAGTAACCCAGTGGTTGGCATGATGGCGGAGGAATTGAGCTAGTCGTGGTAGAAGTGGAAGATGAACCTCCGCAACCGTAATTCTGGCAGTGCTCATTTTCAAACTGCTGCGCATAACTCATAACTTCGTCGTAATAAGCCCAGTTTCTCGCACCGTTTTCGACCTGCTGGACTCCTAAATTGTACGCCTGAATCGCCAAACTCATATCGCCAAGCTGCGAATAGGCATACGCTAATCCCTGTGTACCATAGTATAGGTTAGTCCACGGATCGAAAAGGTTAGCAGAACCTGTGCTCATGCAAACGGGATTGACTTGCATCAATCCCTCATCATGAGTGTCCTGACATGCACTGTTCAGAACCGAACTAATCGCGTTCGTATTGAAATTGCTTTCAACCATGATCTGTCCTTTGACCATGAAAGGGTTGAGTCCATGATTCTGAGATAGTTGCAGAATGAAAGAGTCGTACTGATCTTGCTGCCAGATCCCGGTCGCTATGGGATCACTAGATCCAGAAGCTTGAATCAATCCCGCATTCTTTACTTGAATCGAATCATGATTGAGAAAAGGCGAAACACCACTTATGATAAGTAAGACCGCGAGAATTGCCAAAACGGCCCTAATTCGTCGCGAACTGACAAGCTTCAACTATACTCAGTCGCGAGACCCAGATTATCGCTATTAATCGCTTAAGAACCTTGTTTCCACGATTGCAATCAGTTGCAAAGCAAATACCTTGCAGTTGCAACACAAAACACCCAAATTTGTTTCTAAAATTTCTATAGATCATAAATGCGTACCCCTTACTGGCCTGTGGAGGATTTCCACTCGGACTCTAGATCTGACGAAGGATGTACTAACTGAGGTTTGCAAGACACTATTATTGGTGGTTTCTGGCTCATAGAGTATGACAATTTACGAGTTTGAAGCAAAGCAACCTGTGATAGGCCGCTCATCATACATCCATGAGAAAGCCACTGTTATTGGAAATGTAATGATTGGAAACGACTGTTTCATTGGAGCGGGAGCAGTAATCAGAGGAGATTACGGAACAATCGAAGTTGGGAGCAGAACTTCTGTACAGGAAAATTCTGTGATCCATGCACGACCCGAGGAAAAATGTACTATCGGAAACGACGTGCAAGTCGGACACGGAGCTATTCTACACAACTGCAAGATCAAGGATTTAGCGGTTATCGGATTAGGTTCAAGGATCTGCGATTATGCAATTGTGGGTACATGGGTTATCATTGGAGAAGGCAGCGTTGTTTCAACAAGAACAGAAATACCTGATGGCAAGGTAGCGATAGGAATACCCGCCAAGGTCGTACGCGACGTCAAAGAGGAGGAGAAGAAACTTTGGGGAGCTTACAAACAAAAATATGTCGAATTGGCTTCGAAGTATAAGAGCAGCCTGAAGAGAATCGGCTAGTCTAACATTCGCATTTCATTTTTTGAAGACTAATAAGAAAGGATTAAGCATCGACATAGTAGTTTCGGCTCATCGCAAAGCGTGAATTTGAAATGGTTTTGGAATTCAAATTGCCCGACCTCGGAGAGGGTGTTGCAGAAGGAGAGATAGTAAAGTGGCTAGTGAACGAGGGGCAACAAATCAAGGAAGACGAACCGATGGTAGAAGTCATGACCGACAAGGCTACTGTCCAAATACCTTCGCCCGCAAGTGGGACTGTAAAGCAAATTCTGGCAAAGGAAGGTCAGACCGTAAAGGTTGGGACGAACCTCGTCGTTCTTGATAATTCGGGAGGAAAAGATGGAGGTTCAGTTGGAACGCAAACTGTGCAAAAGATAGCTCCCGATAAAACCCCTGAAAGAAGAACTGAATCCGTGCAACAGACACAGATTTCTCAGGCAGCACAACGGGTTATTGCTACACCCGCAACTAGGAAATTAGCACGGGATTTGGGGATCGAGATTGAAAAGGTGTCGGGTAGCGGGCCTGGAGGGAGAATCACAGAAGAGGACGTTAAGAGGACTGGCTCTGGACAAAGACAACCTCCGCGACCGACCCAGCAAACAATGCAACAACAAGTTGAGCGGCCAGTTGAACAGGCAAGACCTAGTCAAGCTGTTCCACAAACTCAGCCTTCGGCAAACGAGGAAAGAGTTTCGATACACGGGATTCGCAAGCTTATTTCCGAAAAGATGCTCAAGTCCACTCAAACTACTTCAGCGGTGACGCATATTGATGAGGTCGATTTCACAGAGCTCGTAGCTTTACGAGATGCGACAAGGCCACTTGCCGAATCCCAGAATGTCAAGCTCACTTACCTGCCCTTCATTATGAAAGCAGTCACAACCGCCCTAAAACAGTTCCCATTCTTCAACGCTTCAATAGACGATCAGACTCAAGAGTTTATTGTAAAGCACTATCACAACATTGGCTTCGCAACAGATACTCCAAACGGACTAATGGTCCCAGTGGTGAAAAATGCGGACAGAAAGAATATCTTCGAAATTGCGACTGAGATTGAGAGGCTTTCTGAAGAGGCACGAAGCGGAAAAATCCAGCTTCAGGATCTTCAGGGAGGTACATTCACAATAACAAATATCGGAGCCTTGGGTGGGGTAATGTCGACACCTATAATCAATGTCCCGGAGGTGGCAATACTCGGCGTTCATAAAATTCAGAAGAAACCAGTAGTCCTGAAGAACGAAATTGCGATCCGAGACATTGCATATGTCGCATTGACGTTTGATCACAGGATCGTCGATGGAGCTGACGCTGCGAGGTTTACTTCCAGGCTGAAGCAATATTTGGAGAATCCAAGCCTAATCTTTGTGGAAGCTTCTCTAAACGAAGGTCAACGCTAACCGATGGGATATTTGCTTGGATTCTCTGCGTGCGGTTTAGATTAGTATAGTTAGGGCAAGGGATAAAGCGAACAGCCAGTTTGCTATTAGTCCATTTACTGTGAATGGAAGATAAAAAGCGGGTGGCTGATTTGGTTCAAAATAAGTCGACCTCTTTCTTAGCAGGATTATGCCCGAGATGATAGGTGCAAGTAGACTCCAAACAGGAAGTAAATGTGTCAATACCAATCCGATAACCATTGTAAAACTTACTGCAGTTAGCCCTAACGAAGCACGTAAGGCATTTCTTCTTCCTAAAACTGTAGCAAGGCTGTACTTTCTTGCCTTAGAATAGACTTCGTAGAAGATAAGGTCATGATCAATTAAGATTGTAACGGTCATTAACCCAATTGGAACCGAGACAAGCAAAGCATGCAGGCTAAGGACTCCAGTTTGGACGTAATATGCGCCGAGTACAGGTATTGGACCGAATGAAAAAAATATGGCTATCTCTCCTAGACCTATTCCTCTGTAATCTAATTTTAGCGGCGGAGCGCAATAAAAGAAGGCAAGTAGGAATCCGAAGAGCCCTAATAAAAACGCCCAAGGGCCCACAGCGAAACCGAAGTATGCTCCTATCAACAAACTGATTGCAAACAGAGCCAAAGAAATTATCTTTGCTGCTTTAAGAGATAGATAACCGCGAGGTATTGGTTTCCAGCCACCAAAATTCCTAGGAAACATTGAGTTTGCTATTTGATCAACCCCGTTTTCATAGTCGTAAGAGTCATCGATTGCGTTCGCGCCGAGATGAAGGACAACGATTCCCAAGATTACCAAGCCGAAAAAAGGAAAGTCAATCCTTCGGCTATCTGAAAATGCAAGAGCAGTTCCAACGATTCCTGGAAGAATAATTAGAGGTATGAATTGAAATCTTGTTAGTCTGAGAAAGACATCAAGCCTGCCCGGTGGTCTCTCGTCCTTCTTGACGCTCGCCGAGGCCTCGACCATGACGCACCAAAATGCTCCAGAGATTACCTAAAGTCTTCTTTTTTTACCACTGTACCGTGGTAATTTTAGACTTTCTGTCCTGAACTTAAACTGTCTGCTCAAACGGTCGGTCCTTGAGATCCGTTCAATCTTCTTGAGAAAGAATCAGCTAAGCCAAGTTTCACTTTGTTTATGTCGATTCTTTCTACTTGAAGCTCTTTAGATAATGAGGTCATTATAGTAGAGTCGAATCCGCAAGGTCTAATCTTTTGAAAAAACGAAAGATCAGTGTTGACATTCAGCGCAATGCCGTGGTAAGTTACCCAGTGAGAAACTGCGACTCCTATGCTCGCGATCTTTCGCTTGTTATCGATCCAAACCCCCGTGGCTTGACCCAGCTTGCCTTCCGCGTTCTTTATTCCGAGTTCCGTAATCACGTCGATGATAGAAGCTTCGAGTAACTCGACAAATTGTCTGACACTCAGATTCTTTTCTTGGAGCGAGACGATCGGATAGGCAACCAGTTGTCCCGGCCCGTGGTACGTGACATCCCCTCCGCGCTCGATCTCAAAAATGGGGAGATCTCTAATCATTATGTTTTCAAGATGTGATGACCGCCCGAGAGTGATTACATGATCGTGTTCGACCAAGATAAGAGAGTCCGGAATATTGCGTTCGATTCTCTTGCACAGAAGCTCTTTTTGAAAATCCCATACGAGCTTGTAATCCTTGACAAATCCTAGATCGTACACCTGAGGAACATTCTCATTTCCTCCCTCGAGCGACACTTCTAGATTTGTCAAAGAGCTCAGGCTTCCGCCTTTTGTGTTTTCGTCTCTATCTGTTTGTTCACTATGTGTATATCTTTCCCAAGCGCATTCTCTGAAGCCTCCATTAGCGTTTCGGGCAATGTGGGGTGAGGATGAACAGTCAAACCAATATCTTCTAGAGTCGCGCCCATTTCAATAGCTAGAGAAGCTTCACTTATCAGATCGGAGGCTTCATGTCCCACAATTTCTACGCCCAAAACCAAACCAGAGTCCTTATCCGCGAGAACTTTGGTGAATCCCTCGGAATCGTTTCCAGCGAGCGCTCGCCCGCTAGCACTGAAGGGAAACTTGCCAATCAAAAGTTCGATGCCTCTCGATTTAGCTTCCTCAGGATTTATTCCTACGATGGCGATTTCCGGATCAGTAAAAATCGCCGCAGGCATAGCCTGAAAATCGGCCGAACTATTTTCTCCTGATATCACTTCAGCTGCTACAATTCCCTCCTTCATTGCCTTATGGGCGAGAAGTGGGCCGCCAACGCAATCGCCTATGGCGTAAATGTTCGGGACATTCGTTCGCATGTGCTTATCGACTTTGATGAACCCCTTGTCCGTGAGCTGCACGCCTGTATTCTCAATACCAAGCTCCTTCGTATTTGGCCTCCGCCCTACGCCAACGAGGACAAAGTCCACCAAAAGAGTTTGGTTTTTCCCATCGGGGGTCTCAAACTTTACTTCCACTTTATCTCCGCTATTAATTGCTGAGAGAACTTTACTTTTCGTGTTCACCTTGGCACCGAGCTTTTCTAGAGTTCTAGAGACCAAGTTGACGAGCTCGAGATCGGTCCCCGGCAATAGCTGATCCAATATCTCGACTATAGTGAGTTCTGTCCCGAACAGGTTTGCATAAGCCATACCAATTTCTAGTCCTATCACTCCGCCTCCGATTAGGAGAATGCTCTTAGGTACTTCTTTAAGTTCCAAAGCCTCTGTACTAGAGAGAATTCTCTTTCCATCGAACTTTACGTTTGGAAGTTCTATTGAGGAGGACCCAGTTGCAACGACTGCGTTTTTGAAGCTAAGCTTCGATTTTGTTCCTCGCTGAACGTTATCGATCTCAAGCTCATCTGACGAGAGGAATCTTGCGTTCCCACGAATTATCTCAACGTGGTTTTGCTTGCAAAGAAACTCTACTCCGCTCGTTAGACGATTGACTACGCCTTGTTTCCAATTTTGAAGCTTCGAGATATCGATCTTGATATGAGTTTCGATTCCCATTTTGCTAGCTTCATGAGCAGTCTTGACAATCTTGCTTGCATTAATTAGCGCCTTACTTGGAATACAACCTACATTGAGACACACGCCTCCGACCTTGTCTTTCTCGATCATCGCGACTCTTTTTCCAAGCTGACCCAGTCTGATAGCAGCATGATAACCTCCGGGCCCAGAACCTATTACAACAGAGTCGAAATCTGTTTGTGATTGAGAACTCAAATTTAGAGCAGGTCACTTCCGAATTTAATAGGTCTTGTCAGAACACTAAACAAAAAATACAGACGCTGCGTAATAACGATTTAGGAACGATTAAGCTATTCCGGTCGCTCTAATGGGCTTTTCATGTGTGCCAAGGTGAGTGCGCGAAAGAATTAGAGGGCTTATGTCCATTTTGCTTGCTTTGCTTTGTAATACGCAGCCCAATACGGATCTGTTGCCGGATGGCCCATAGCGTTTACTTTTCCGTTCCTGTCACTGAAATTCATTCCTTCTTCAGGAGCAACTAGTTGTCCCACTATCGCCGCTTTGATTCCCTTCTCGCCCAGTAACACAATCGCATCATCTGCCCTAGTTGGATCGCACGAAAAGACAAGAGTTCCTTCACTCAAACTTGTAAATGGATCTATTTTAAAAAGCCCGCAAATATCCTTTGTCTCTTTGGAAACAGGAATCTTTTCGATTTCTACATGGATCCCAAGTGAAGATGCCTTGGCTAGCTCATAAAGACCAGAAAGGACGCCTCCCTCAGTTGCATCATGCATCGCACTGACCCCGGCCTCTTTTATGCCTACTTTGATAGCGGTAAACGCGTCTTCGACCACAGAAATTTTTCTAAAATAGGCCTGGGCAGATTTCAGTGCGCGTTCTCCGATTTTATCTTTGATCTTGTGGGGAAAAACTCTGGAAAGTACACCTGTGGTCTCTATTGCAGCTCCTTTTGTAATAATAACAGCGTGTCCGAGCATTGCACTAGTCGGTGACAGATATGCTCTAGAAGATCCGAGCGAAAACATCGTGCCACTCCCGATTATAGTCGAATCAATACCTTCAAATCTTCCTGTGTGACCACCAACGATTGCGATTCCAAGTTTCACGCATTCTCTGCTTAAAGCGCTCCAATATCGTTCGAATTCCTGAGACGTGAAACTCTCGGGCAAATTCAAATCGAAAATTCCATATTGAGGATGGAACCCACTCGTCGAAATATCGGATGCTATAGAATGAACTGAGAGCCAAGCAGAATCTTCCGCCCCAAGCTCTGATATGTAGGACAGTGGATCAGTCGTTGCAACTAGGACTTGGCCTCCTCCGACATTGATGACGCAATTGTCCACTCCAACAGAAGGACCGACCAGAATCTCATTTCTCTTGGCTCCGATGTGCGGATAGATCACATTCTCGAAAAATTCTGAGCTGACCTTGCCGTATTCTGGCTGCTCTACCATTTAGGTCGAATCTTCCTGCTTTTTACACGCCTATCTAAACCTCATCTGAGGTTATGAGGAAAGAAATCAAAAATCGCAGAGAAAGACTCGAACAACAGCTACTCAGGAGGTATCTCGCTTGCTATCATGTTAATGTCAATCCGATTTCTCCTTTTTCTAATCAGGTACGAACCAAGGTAAACTAGTGCTCCAATAGGAATAAAGATGAAATTGTAAGCAATCAGAAGAGTCGATGAGGCCCCGGCTACTGGAAAGAAAAAGAACGATTCGTTAGACAAATACTCAAAAGTCATAAAGAGTATGAAGGCGAGCGAAACGCACCCTAAAAGCGTGATAAGATAACCTTTGTTAGATTTTGGCTCTTGAACGACCCAATTCTTGGATCGTTTGAACCTAAGAGCAATAGCTGCAAGAGCGGTCGGGAAGATGCTGCTGAAGGCCGGTGCGATGACGGAAGCCGAATAAATGCCAAGAAGAATATTTGACTCGACAGTAATTAAAACAAGCGCGGCCTCTATCACACCAGCAACTGCCAGTGTGCTGATTACTGGAGAATGGAATCTTGAGCTAACCGAGCTCCACTTTTCCGGTACGACCCTATCAAAACTCCATGCAAATATTGAGCGAATTGGCTGGAGATAGAGAGCCGGTAAGAACAGTACAGAATATCCAAGAGTTATGGCAACCAGTACTATCAAGGCAGCGTAAAAGTTTCCTGTCGAAAGAACCAAAACTGCACTAAGGGCCTGAAGTGGCGAGCTAAAAGGAAGCGATGGAGACGCTGCTGTTGATAGAGACGTCAGACCGGAAATAAATGCGATTCCAACCCGAGAATACAGAAGGTAAACTAGGACTATGAAAAATGCGCAATTTAGTGCGGCCGCTCCAGCCATTGCGGACATGTTTCTCTTTTTTTCATTCGCGTGGCGAACTTCTCCGGCGACGTAAGCTATCCAGAAAACCCAAATCACGCTGTCAACAACGATTGCAATTTCTGGAATCGCAAGAACGAAACGCGGCGTTGATACAGAACCTTGAACAAACGAGAAAGAATCAGCTACGGTAGAGGTTCCATTGGATGCAATCATGAAGCTGTTGAAAGCTGAATGGAACGTTTGGCCCTTTGTTGCAAGGAGCGATGCCACCATGACAAGAGTTCCAAGGAGCGTTATTATCCATAAGACGTTCAGCGTGGTAAATGTTTTCCGAATACCAGTAGAGATTACGAGGGTGAACAGGACATTGCTAACTGTTGCGAATATGAAAGAATTCAGCGGTTGGATGAGCCAAAATCCAGCTTGGTAAAGCGCAGGAATTGAGCTATAGTAGCCCAGAACTTCGAGTCCTGGAGCCAATGCAACGAATGATATGAAAAACAAAGTGAATGCAGCCGAAAAAAGCTGCCATACCGTTAGAGAGAAGTTGAAGGAGAATCCGAATATGGGATGAATGATTCGACTGTTGAATACATAATCACCTCCAGACCGAGGCATTAAAGATGTGAGGATGGCATACATTGCGGCTATCGCGACTGCGAAAATCAAAGCTATCACTTCTGCCGAATATAGATCTGACCCGTCGAAGTACACAATGGTAGAAAGTGCGAAAATCAGGGTGCCAAACATCCAGGATGCCGATGAATTGAATATGAAAGCGTCAATCCATCTTCCCTGCCTGACAAGACCAGTGCTGTTGCGAGCGAAGAGCTCGGTCTTTTTTTCTTCCTTCAAAACGTACAAAAGGCCCTCTCGCACATTTATAAGCCTGTCAATAAGTCGGTGATAATTGGACAAATAAATTGCAGCCACCGTGCGAGATCATGACTAGGTATTTTCTCCCAGACATCAGGGGCATCGTAGCACACGAGCTCGACGAGAGGGGAGAAAGTCAACGGAAAATAGCTTCAACATTAGGGATAACTCAGGCGCGAGTCAGTCACTATCTCTCGAACAAAAAATCAATTTACTACTCTGATCTGTTGAAACGATTTGAGACATCCCAAGGGGAACTAGAAGGCTTTGCCCGTATCCTCGCCGATGATGCCAGCAGAAGCCAAGTCGATGGAATCTTTACTCTTTATTCCATATGGAAGAACATGTTATTCAATGGAGGAGTTTGTGCGATCCATCAAAGCGAGTCCGCAATTTCCAAAGATTGCTCCATTTGTATGGATCTTCATCGCCCGCAAAGAGATTCATATAATGAAACAAGTTCGAAGGAAGAGGAATCCACGATTCTACGAGATCTCTCGGAGGCTATCTCTGTTATCGAAGACTCCTCGCAGTTCCCTCTGATAATGCCTGAGGTTTCGGTCAACATAGCCATGTGCAAACAGGATCCTAAATCAAAAAGGGACGTGGCGGCTATTCCGGGTCGTATCAACAAGATTCATGGAAGAGCAAAAGCGTTCGTGTTGCCGGAATTTGGATCATCAAACCATATGTCTAATGTTCTCCTCTTGTTCAGATCCAAGTCAAATAACATCAAATCAGTTATGAATTTGCGTTATGATGAATCTATGGATCGATCTCTTTCATTGCTTGAGGTTACAAAGATTTCTACAAGAGAGAAGAGTGCCTTTCAAAGGAAATATCGGAATCAGATCGAGCCAAAGCCTGCAGATGACGTCGTTTTGCAGAGGCTTGCGCAGATCAAGATACCAGACTCGGTTTCAAAAGCAAACCCTTCCTTCGCGGTTATCGACGAGGGAGCCGAAGGTCTTGAGCCTATAACGTACCTTTTTGGAACCCGTGCAACAGAGCTTTCGCAACTCAGCCTTAAGATTGCTCATGCATACGCAAATATTGCCCACTCACGAGTATCTTAGATTGCAGACGCGGTATGCCAATGACGCTCACGCTAGATTCTGAATCATTATCGCAAAATCTAACCCTTCTGGAATGCATTGATCAGATCGAATCTCTGTATACGCAGGAATCAGAAGCGATTGCTTCCCAACCGCCAAGGATTCTGAGCAGAGTAAACGAAAACTCTGTCTTTCTGACCATGCCTGGGTACTCGAGCAAATTAGGGCGTTTTGCTGTAAAGATCGTTTCCGAGTATAAGAAGAATCCAGAGCTTTTCGGAAGAAAAGCTCAAGGAGGCATAATGATGCTGTTCGATTCGCTAAACTCTGGGCTCCTAGCCCTTATGGACTCTGCTAGATTAACAGCAATACGCACTGGTGCTCTATCAGGACTTGCTACAAAGCTTCTATCAAGAAAGGATTCTAGGAATGTAGGTGTGATCGGGTCAGGGGAACAGGCAAGAACTCAGCTTGAGGGAGTCTGCGCAGTAAGGGAAATTGAGCGAGCGCGAGTCTACAGCAGGGAATTTTCTCATGCCAAAATGTATGCTCAGAAAATGAGCAAGAGACTAAGCTTGCCCGTTGAAGCTGTAGAAGATAGAAAAGAGCTAAACAAGGAGGACGAAGATATTCTGATTGTGGCAACGAATTCTTCGAGTCCCGTCCTGAGTTGGAAGGAAGACATTTCACCTGGAATGCATATCAACAGTGTCGGGACTCTTCCGGAAAGGCAGGAACTCGACATTGAAACGGTCTCTAATTCTCGTCTGTTTTGTCGACATAAAGGAAGGAGTCTTGCGAGAGGCTGGTGATATAATAAGCGCGATCGAAAGCGGAAGAATCGCTCAGACACACATCCTCGGCGATCTCTCAGACCTCCTTTTGAGGAGAAAAGAAGGAAGATTGGGATCTGACAATGTTACACTTTTCAAATCAGTGGGCTTTGCTTTGTTAGATGTTTACGCAGCAAACAAAGCATACGAAAATGCAAGCAAAAGAACCTTAGGATAGATCAAAGTTCTCGTTCTGAGAAACTGCGAGGGGTGAGCTTCTTTAGTATCTGGTTATGTTTCTCGAGATCTTTTCAATCCATTCGTAATTTCGCACTCTAAAAGGCCGAAAGTCCTAAACGAAAAGTTCAGGGAATTCAACAGAATCTATTTTGACGGTAAACTTGCGGAATTTACAGTACTCCTTTGTTCAAAGCCCAAAAACTTTGGTCATGAAGTTGCCGGCTATTGCGCCTCAAGAGATAGGAAGATCCTGATCAGAAATGGGCTCGGACCAAGGTCAACACTTCAAACTCTGGTGCATGAAATGGTCCACGCAAAACTATCTGAATCAGAAGCAAACGGAAAGAACAAAGTTCACGGCTCGCTATTCATCAAGGAGCTGAAAAGATTGCGAAATCTTGGTGCGCCCCTAAGCCCTCTAGATTTTGACAGGTATAAGCGAGGGAAACGCCATTTGGTAACCAAAGGAGGTGTCAAGAAGTTGATTAGAGAAGCGCATGCGGTCGAAAGATTACCTCAGGCGAATGTTCCGAAATTTCTAGAACTGCGCCTCGCACTTCCTTTCGCAGTGATAAATCAAGAAATTGAAGTTAAATCAATAATTCAAGAAATCTATCGACCACGCCGTTCCAGCTTCAAATTGCCATGAGACATCCTTCGTTGAATTTCTTGCCACAAACCATATCTGTATAGATTACACGAATCTTTCCTTTGCCGATCACTTTGGAGCTGAAGTTCATAGAATTACTTGGTTCCAAATCCGCTCCAAGCGGCTCATAGTTTCCTATCTTTTCGATTCTGGCCGTATTGCTGCCGAGATTAAGTAAGGACAAGCTCGAAGCATCGGGAAAGGAAACAACGAACGCGCTCCCTTTCGCCCTCTCATAATCGTCTAAGGGATGATAGATTAAGCTCTTCTTGTCTCGGCCCGCTTTCTTTAGGAGACCTTCAAATTCACTTCGCAGTAATTTTGATCTTTTTTCCTTATCGGCGGACGCCTCGATATTCCCCTGACGCCTTTGATCTAAGGATTCTACAAAGAGTGCCTGGGAAATGCAATATCTGATGCCTGCGTCGATCACCGTGATGATCGAATGACGCTCGTCTCTGAAACTTAGGGCCAATTTCGATTGCTCATAAAAGGCTATGGCATTTTTGTATCCCTGAAGACATTCTGCATCTTCTCTTTCCATCTTGTCGGTTGTTTCAGTCGTAGCGCATGCAGAAATAAATGGAGCAAGAAAACCGAAATGAATTGTAGATCTCAATATTTTCGCCGATTCATCGAACTTTACAAGAGCTTGATCAAACTCGTTAACGCCTATATCTTTACGCCCCATCTCAATTTGTGAATAAGCATCCATTAGTGTAGAGTACTCATAATAGGCTCTGGCAACCTTTTCATATCTTGATCCGAGACCGAAAAATTCTTGTGCGGCTGCTTTGAATTTAGATGAAGATTCTTCAAATTGAAAGCTTTGATCGAGATCTATACCTTCCCCCCAAAGAGTGAAAGGGTCTTCAAAACTAGCCAAGTCCCTCCGCGTTGAGGTCGTTTGAAATATCGCCTGACAAAAATTTCTGGTTCGTGTATGTTTTCAAGCTTTATTGTACACGGGTTCGGATAGGATATATTCAAATAAAGTGAGATCAATGCTTTCGTTCATAACAGCGCAGAATTATGCAATGCCACTATTGCGAGCAGTATAAGCAGGGTCTTCCATTTAGATGCAACTTTTGCGGCAATTATTTTTGCTCAGACCATAGACTTCCCGAAAATCACGCCTGCCCTAGAGTCGGAGGGCCGAAGCAACCCGGTTATTCGGAAGTTCCTTCTCTGCAAGAGAGGTATGCAAAGAATCACGGGCATGTAGGCAATTTGCCCAGGATCGGGGGCAGGTCAAGCTTTAGACTACGCTATCCTGGAATATTTTCGAGAGCAGAGCGTAAGCACTTCCTAATTGCGATGGGATTGATGACAGCCGTCGGTCTAAGCATGATGATTTTTGTCCCGCTTCGAATTCCTATCGATGGACTCTACCTAGCTATCGGAGTTGTTGGATTCCTGATTTCATTTTTCGGCCACGAAATGGCGCACAAGCTATTTGCGCAAAGAAATGGGCTGTGGGCTGAGTTTAGGACAAATACATATGGGCTGATTTTGACGGGCCTAAGCATACTTCCGATTCCGTTTAAATTTTTGGCTCCAGGTCAAGTAAATATCGTTGGAGAAGGTAGCCGCGAACTTCAAGGCGCGATCAGTTTGATTGGGCCTGGATTCAATATAGTGTTTGGAACGATCTGTTTCTTCTCGGGTGTCATTTTCGGATCAACCGACGTGGGCTACGCTCTTCTTTTCGTTGGAGCCTTCAACGGATACATGGCTTTATTCAATTTGATTCCGTTTATGGGGTTTGATGGCTTGAAGGCATTTGAATGGGATCGCACTCGCTGGGCGATTGCCTTGATCGGGTCGATAGCTCTTGTTGCCGCAGGCTGGTTCTTGTTGGGTTTCCTTCCTTAATCGAGGTCATGCATTCTTAGTTGATATCGCCTTTATCGCGTCTTCGAGATCCTCTTGTCCTAGGCCCCTGAAGGGTTTTCCATCTCTTCTAAAAATTTGAGTGCCGTTCAAGAATACAGCTATGGTAGGTACTAAATCAATCTTAAAATCATCCCACAGTGAGCCTCCTCCACTGTCAACGTTAACGACTGCAACCTCGTCAGAGGGAGGCCTTTGATCCTCTTTCTCACTTTGATATTCCTTGACAATCGTAAGAAAACGACTGCAGTAGCCGCACCAATCAGCGGCGAATAAAACGATTCTAGGAACAGACGATTTCAGTATCTGATTCTCAAACTCGTCCTTTTCTATCCATTGTTTGATTCTCATTTGCTTTAGAAAGTCTCTGTTTCGATTTTAAAAATTAGGGAGATCGCATTAAAAATTTCGCTTGAGTAACAGAATTTCCATCGATACAAACTTATAACGCAAATCCAGGCTTTGAATTATTATCTCCTAGTTATGGAAGCAAATGACATGACAAATCGAGCGTTTCGGGCTAGATCGCAAGAAGGCCGCGACGTCGCCCCTACGAGCGAATCGACAACACCGTTAGCTCAAGCGAAGAGGCAAGCTTACTGGGATCGAAGATTCTCCCTCTCGAGTTTAGTTATAGCGCTTCTTGCTATTGTTGCAGCTTATTTGCAGTATTCTGTTTACCCAGCAATAATGGCTAATCAATTTGGAGAGACTAACATCAGTCTCCACATTTCCTTCTTTACGTACACGCTAGATGCGCAAAAGTGCACTGGATTTAATTCCTGTCAAATAATTGCGGGTTTGCCCTCGTTTGATTTTGCCCAGCTTTTTGCTGCGCTTTTCATTCTCACTCAAGTTTATCATTTGGTCAAAATGAGAAGGCACTAACGAAGAAGCTCGTTACTCCTCATCCATCTTTTCCGAGTATTTTCTAACTGCCATCTTGGTGCCTATTTGTCCACCAGTGTTGATTCCGACTTTCATGACAAGGTTTCTGAATTCCGAATCCAATAGAATCGCAGGAATAAAGGCTCCCATCACGTTTAGCCCGATTGCAAGGGTGCCCCAGAGATCCTTCTTTATGATGAATTTGGCGAAGTCGCTATCTGGATGTCCATTGGATCTCAGGTAAAGGAAAGCGGCCAAGATTCTCGATATGGTCTCATCGTCGAGTCCCCGTAAGACTGACTCTGCCAAATTCATGATTGAAGCAGATCTTTCAAGTCGATTGATCTGAGTTTTTTCCTGATCATCGATTTTCATTCTTGCTCGCTGCGCTTCCTTTCCCGCTTAGACCCGCGGGTAAGTCAGGTTACCCGAACCTGTCTCGACGGCTTGCTTCACATTGGTTCTCTGTTGCGAATTTTCGCCTTGAAGAGAACATCGATCGAAAGACCGTTCTCTTGTTTCTCCACAGAGAATCTGTACCCTTCGATTTCTGCTTCCATATTGTTCAGGTAGTCTCTGATCTGAGTGCCATAATTTGTCAACTGGTTCTGGATATTCTCCAGAGATTGATTCATTTTTTCCGTCTGAACAGACACTGACTCATTTACTTTGGCCCTGATATCCTGCGCCTTGTTTTTGATATCCTGGGCAGTTGCTTTAATATCGGTTGAAGACATTTTCTCTCACCTTTTGCAATAAAGCCTCAAAAGCTCAAAAAACCTAATGTTGTCATTATCTGCAGTTGCTATACATAGAATTAGTCAAGAGGAGATTGACCCCAAACAGCTTGTAAGACAACCACGCAGCCCGCACCAACATCTCTTCATATATTGGCTTACTTTCTCATCGATCGATGGCCGAACAAAACCCGGAAAAAGAAAAGCGCCTTTTTTCAATGAAGTCAGAGATTGAGGGGCGTGTGTTCACGATAGATCTTTTCAGATTAAGTAATGGTTGTTTTGCAAACATATCTGAAGATCCAACGCCTAGATTAGGAGCGATCACTATCTCAATCAGGTCTGAGCAAGGAGTGAGCTCTTCAACCCTCATCCCAGATCGCAGAGGAAGTATCTTTTCTGGTATGATCGGCGAACTGATCGCAGGAAAAATGCATGGGATCGCCGTTGTGTCTCTTTACCTGCGGGAAGAAATCGATTCAACGATTATGAAAACACTCTTGTCAGTGATTTCCAAATTATTAGAGGAGGCTGATGTCGAAGCCTTTGACTGACTTTTGCCGCATTTTCCGGCGTTCCCTCGAATGGTCATAACTTTGCGTTGTTTTCATCATTTTGCTTCATGGCTTTTCTATTTTTATGAGAATTCAAACCACTTTATCCACGCGACCTTGCACCTCTTCAAGCAAACAGGCAGGACACAGATCTATTTCACGGCCCTCCGGCTCTTTTACAATTTGAAAAACATTGATAAGAAAACACTCTTAAGCGAAGTTGGAAAACTTCTTGAATCGGATTAGTGCCTTCGCTTGAAGGATTTTTTGAAAAGGTTGAATGAGACAAACCGCCTAAAACGAGTCTCCAAAGAACTGTCCACAGACCTTGAGATTTCATCGATGCTGTTTGCTAATCAAGATCAAGCTTACCTTTTTGAAAAAGTCAAGGAAAGTTCGCTTGCTGTCGCAGGAAACCTCTATTCAACACCTCATACTATCAAAATTGGGCTTGGGATTTCCACTAGCGAAGAGTTGGCCGCCTTTACAAGCCGATCCATTGATTCGCCATCGCCTAACAAGGGGCACTTATCAAGATTCGACAAGTCCTCATGGGATTACAGTGTCGATGCCGATCTCGAAAAGCTTCCTATCTTGAAGCATTATGACAGGGAGGCCGGTCATTATATGACTGCCGGAATCGTCGCAGCCAAATTTCCTGGCACAGATTTAGAGAATCTTTCTTTTCACAGAATGTTGGTATTGTCAAAGAACAAGCTCGCGACTAGGATAGTTCCGAGGCACCTAGACCAAATTGCAAAGGACATGAAGGGACACAAAGTCCCCGTCAGCATAATAATAGGGCCACCACCAGCCGTGTTTCTCTCTGCTTCGCTTCAAGTGCAGTACGGATTAAGCGAATACAAAATAGCCAACAAAATGATGAATGAAAAACTTGAACTCGAGTCATCGGAAGAGACTGATATAGCAGTGCCACTGGATTCCGAAATTATCTTGGAGGGCCAATTGGATTACAATGAGCTTGCAAAAGAGGGGCCGTTTGTAGACCTTACCGGAACTTATGATGACGTCAGAGAACAACCTGTCATTACTTTAACTCGAATGCATTATAGAAAGGATTCAGTATACCAAGCGGTCCTCGCGGGATCGAGAGAACATGCGCTGTTCATGGGGCTTCCACAGGAGCTAAAGATTAGAGAAGCACTTTCCAAATCTATCCCGAAGGTTCGAGGAATCAATCTTACACCGTCCAGTAACGGCTACTTTCACTGCGTTCTAAGCATAGAAAAGGGTAATGATGGTGATGGCAAAACTGCCATTTTGAATTGCTTTGCCGCCTCACACCCACTGAAGCTTGTGATTGTCGTCGATGGAGATGTAGACCCATTCAATCTTTCAGAAGTAGAGTGGGCGCTTGCTACTAGGTTTCAGGCGGATCGAGGAATCGTGCAGATCAATGGAGCGAGAGGCTCAAGCTTGGACCCATCCAGTGCAAAATCGGCCGTAACGGCTAAGCTCGGACTAGACGCGACTTTGCCTTTAAAAGGCGACAAGGCAAAATTTGAACGAGCAAGAATCACAGTGAGCTCCACGGCCGGAGCAATGATCGGACGTTCGAGCGGATCATCCTAAAAAGTCTCTATTTGTCAGGAACGCTGATACTTTGTTTGTACCTCACTCGGAGTGAAGAAAAGGCTCTCGGTGGGGAGTACGGCGAAGCCCTCGAAAGCGCCTACAGAGTTTTGCTCGCAATGGGAAGACTAAGCGACGCGAAAAGACTGATCCCGATCAAATGGGCCCACGTTTCTGGTGTTTCTTATTTGACTATTGGAGATTATGGTCTTGATTTCCTTCAAAGGATAAGCAAGATTAGGGGTACTAAATTCAAAGTCTTCACCACCGTGAACCCTTGTGGAATGGATATAGAGAACTGGGACCGGCTTGAAATTCCTCCTGAGTACGCAGAAAAGCAGTTGAAAATTATCAACGCATATCAAAAGCTCGGAATAGCGAGTTCGTTCACGTGCGTTCCTTTCCAATCCTACCCCGTCCCTCCAAAAGGCACTCATGTTTCATGGGCAGAATCGTCTGCGGCGATATTCGCGAATTCTATTCTTGATATAAGAACCAACAGAGAGAGCGCCGTAAGTGCTTTAGCAAGTGCACTGACAGGCAAGACAGTTTATTCAGATCTACACATTGACAAGAATAGAAAATCGACTTTTGCTGTGCGAGTCAAGCTTCCAAAGGAGAAAGAGCTGAAGGGCTCAGTAGACTATGGTGTTCTGGGATATTATTCGGGTAAGCATGCAAAGGGAGTTATTGAGTTTCAAGGAATCAAGGCAGCAAGATCTCTAAGCGAGTCGAAAGCTCTCTGTGCCGCGATTGGAACTGTAGGCAGTTCAGGGATGTTCAAGGTAGGCCGCTCAAAGGGACTCGAGACTATCGATTTTACTCAAAAAGAGTACGACGAAACTTTCGACGAAATTTCAGATTCTGAGACAGGAGATGCTATAGTTTTTGGTTGCCCCCAAATGACAATAGAAGAGCTCTACGAGCTAAGCAAGGGTCTCGAAGGTAAACATTTCAAGAAAAAATGCATCGTATTTTGCTCATCAAAGGTATACGACCTTGCAAAATCTAGGGGTTATGCGGATGATATCGAGAAGGCTGGAGCAACATTTGTTCGTGACTCTTGCGCGGATTTTACCCCTTTGATATCTTCATTGAAAGTTGATTCAGTAGTAACAGACTCTGCCAAGGGGGCACATTACATGAAAAGAGTTCATAGCGTCAAGGTAGCCCTAAAGGATACTGAGACTATTTTGAGGGAGAACATGATTTGAAGCAACGAAAAGATTCGAGCTCTACTGCTACTTTTGATCAAAATGTCATCAAGGCTAGGTGTATAGTCGAAACGCCAAAGGAAATCAAAGCTGAAGTACTTTTCTCCCCTAGCCCAATCGCATTTCTCCAAGGGGTAGATCCGGAGAAGGGCGTAGTATGCGACAGGAAACATGAGATATTCGACCAACCATTTACAAACAAAATCCTAGTTTTCCCGAATGCTGTCGGAAGCTCTGTGGGTGCTTACGTAATCTATCGATTGGAGAAGAACCGAAAGGCCCCGAAGGCTATGATCAACCAGACCTCGGACATCATAACAGCTTCAGGATGCGCTCTGTCAGGTATTCCTCTTTTTGATATGCCCTCGGAATCTTTCGAAAGGCTGGCCAATGCAGGAAAAGTGACCATAAATGCCAAAGCGCAAATTACTATCAATTCGCGGAAAAAATCCAAAAACTAAATCATAACGGTTCGCGCCTATCAAAATCGAAACAGAAGTTGAACTGAATGCCAGCGAGAAACTCTACATTTTTGTTCTTCTTCCTAGGTGCGATTCTGCTAGTTGTCCCACTGATCTTCGTCATTGTTTGGGATAGTCCCATTTGCTCGTTGTCTCAAACAGCTTCTACTGGAGCAAGTGGGTACTGCCCTTCAACTCATCTTTTCAAAAGTCTAATCTCTTTTTTCCCTTTCTTGATGGTTATCGGAACAGTCTTGATAGGTTATAACTTGAAGAGAATTTCTGACTCTTTGCTTCCGCCAAAAGAAGAAACAGATGAGGACGATAAAATGGTCGAGGAGTCATAAAAGGCGGAATCAAATTGTCCGGCAATAATACTCAACGAAGGTCGATCAGAAAAGGTTCTCTCAGAATAGAAGCTTTAGTAGTGCCTCCTCTGTCCAATAATGTGTACATCTTATATGAGGACGGCTCAGACGACGCTCTAATTGTTGATGTCGCACAAGGCGCGAGTTCATTATTCCAAAGAGCTAGGGAGCTTGAATTAAGACCATTCATGATATTGAATACTCACGGGCACACGGACCACACGGCGGAAGACGGCGCATTAAGAAGCATGACCAGTGCCAAAATTGCAATTCATGAGCTCGACGCTTACAGGCTGGCACTAGATGACGAAGCTTCCGAGGGCCTAGGAATCAAGAAAGAACCCATCGAAGCAGACATTCAGTTGACAAATGGGCAACAAATTAGATTCGGCAAGGAGAGCATTTTGAAAGTAATACACACTCCTGGCCACACAGAAGGCTCGATATCAATTTATGCCGAGAAGGAGGGCCAGTTATTCTCTGGAGACACACTCTTTCAAGGTGGTTATGGAAGGGTCGATGGTTTTGGCTCCGATCCAAACGCCATGAAACTGTCGCTGAAAAAATTACTTGAGCTGCCCGGTCCAACAGATGTCTATCCTGGCCATGGCGGATTCACGACGATTCAAAATGAGATGTGGCTCAAGGAAATAACCGATTGAAAAAATACTAACGCTTTTGTGTCTCTTACCTTGAATTTGCATCCATCGAGCATTCTTACCAAAAGGGCTTCAAATCGTAACAACGAACGCATTACGCCGATCTTAAAATACCAACGACATAATCTGTTTCTTGATGCCTGCTAAAGTTCGGCCGGAAAGAATTCTGCTGATGATTCCGGGCCCTTCGGAGCCAGAGCCTGAAGTTCTAGCATGTCTCTCGCTCCCGGTCATGGCAAATTACGGTTCTCAGTGGGCCGCTGTTTATGAGAACACTATCTCAAAGCTACAGAAAGTCTTCAAAACGAGCAACGAAGTAATTCTTCTTCCATCACCAGGACAGACAGCTGTAGAGATGGCTGTCGGCAGCCTTGTGAAAAAGGGCCGAGATGCTTTTGTCTGCGACAATGGATTTTTTTCCGAGATGATCGTCGATATTCTAAAGTACTACGGCGCAAGACCACGAGTAATCAAAGCCCAATATGGTAAGGCTGTCGAGCCTGAAGACGTTAAAGACGTCGTTCAATCTTCGACCAAGCGCGACGGGCCAAGATGCCTCTTCTTAGTGCACAACGAAACATCTACCGGCGTAACAAATCCCGCTTCCCAGATCATGAAAATTTGCCGGGACGAAGGTTTGATTTCAATTTTGGATTCCATTTCTGCATTCGGTGGAATCGACATAAGGGCAGACGAATGGAAAGTGGACTATTGCATCGGGTACTCGAGCAAGGCGATTGGCGGTGTGTTTGGGGTCACGCCCGTGGCTATTAGCAAAGATTGTTGGGATCTTGCAAAGAATATCAAAAATTCCCAGAATCGTTTTCTCAATTTGAACATCTGGAGAAAGTACATTGAACAATGGGCGGCCATAGGGCACCCGCATCCTTCCTCAATGCCGACAAATATCGTTGTCGCTTTGAACATCGCGTTAGATCTTGCACTGAAGGAAGGACTTCAAAGAAGATACGAGAGACATGAGTCCATGGCCAGAGCCATGGAGAAAGGACTTGAAGCCATGGGTCTGGAAATATTCTCTGACAAGAAATATGCATCTAACACTGTTACCGCCGCTGTTGTGAATCAGAAGTTAGAAAAGACACTGAGGGCTGGACTTATTCAGAAGTACGGCATCATGATTGCGGGCGGCCTCGAACCTCTCAACGGGAGAATTATCAGAATAGGGCATATGGGAACCTCGGCTACGCGCTACGCAGTTTCAATTACTCTATCCGCTATGAGCGAGATTTTGAAATCCACACATTGAACAAGACAAGTTAGGTCGCATACTAATCCGGTCGTTATGAACAATGCGAAAAGAAAGTTGAGCCATTCCCTAATGAGTACCAGGTGGGAAGATTATTTGTCTCGCTGTCCAAAATCTCGGGTCGTCGTAATGTATCATGTCGGGATTAATCCCTTTTGATAACGAAGTATAGTAAGCGAAAAGCTGCAAGGGTACGATATATTCCAATGGGCTTAGTTCCTCGCTTACGTCAGGCATGAAAATAGAATGCTTCGCTAGTTCCACTAGATGCTTATCATCTGTTATCGCAATAGTCGGAACGGAGAGATCTTTACAGATTCTCAGAAGGTCAACGTTCCTCTGTCGAGAAGGCCCTCTTGTGGCTGCGAGAAATACAACCGTACTAGGCTTGAGCGAAACCCAGGGACCGTGAAGAAATTGCTCAGTCTCCATCGCCTCAGCGGCAGAATAATTTGTCTCCTTCATTTTGAGCGAGGCTTCATATGCTGTTGCGATGTTAGGACCGGAGCCTACAAAGAAGAACTGGCTTGTTTTAGATAACGATGATGCAAGCTCCGCAACTTGTTTTTCATAATGCTCTATTGTTGACAGAACACTTTGGGGAATGTCGTTAAACTGCTCTAAGAAGGACTCGGCGGTTGTACTCGAAGTTTGAGATTGAGTATAGTACGCGGAAAGATACATTGCGGCTAGAATTGCGCATGTATAAGAAACGGTATGCGCTCTTGACTTTTCTCTTCCGTTTCCAACAACTATGGAACGGCCCGACAATCTAGTAATTGGTGATTCCTTTACCCCGGTTATCGCGAACGTCCTAGCTCCACTTACTTTGGCTTTCATCATGGCATCAAGGGTGGTTTTTGTGAATCCGGTGTGGGAAAAGGCCATGAGTAGGCTATTGGACCCCAAAAGATTGTAGTAGTGCTCCAGTTCAAAGCTTTGGATAGCTTCGACTCCTGTTTTTTGAAAAAGCGAATACAGCATGTAGGAGCTTGCTAGAGCCGCATGAAAACTTGTGCCGCATCCTGTAAGTACGAATTTATCGTTTCCTCCCCAATAACTCGTGATATCGGCCGCCTCCTTCTTACAGATCTCCAGGGTCGCATGAAGGGCACTGGGTTGTCCAACAATCATATCATGAGTAAAATAGGGATGCTTTGTTCTCATTTCTTCGGCAAGTTGTGGTTGCATTCTAGGTTGTAGTCTTTTAGATAGAGCTAGGAAAAAAAGATTAGCTGAGTTTTTGGCGAACGTAAAGGAGACAAAGCCTATAAGATAAAACTGGAGTAATTCTTTTCGCTGAGGAAGAAGATCTAGTGCCCAGAAGGAAATTCAACAAGGAGCACGCAGATAAATTTTGGTCTAGTTACACAAAGAATCTTTCTGAGTCACTTACAGAGACAGAGAAGGAAGGATTGGAGAAAGGTTACTCCTCATATGAAATAGAAAGATTGTGGCAAGAAAAAACTAAGCAGAAATCGCAGAAAGAGTCCAGCTCGGAAAAAACAAGCTAGGCGCGCTCATCTTAGATGAAAAGTCATTCCGACGTATTGAAAACGTTGTGCTTGATATCAGTTAAACAATGGTTAAAGTCGCAAAGAGAAAAGCGACAACGTGAAGCGAGCGTTCCAGGCTCTTCATTTGGAAATGGTCAGCTAAGGCCACGCTCGCTTATCATATTCAGCCGATGAAGAGTCGATAAGCAACGGAATGGAAAGGATAAAGAAATTTAACAAACAATTTCGAGCTTAGGATTGAACTCTTCCAGTTACCTATCGATGAACTCCGCACATAGGCAGCAGAATTCAAATCGAAACCTATCAGGTCACTGCGAAGCTTTTTGACTTTTGTTCTTTAAAAATGTTAATGAAGATGCCCTTCCGTAATGATAAAATGTGAGCGACATGGCCCAGGCTGCAAGTCAAACTGAATTCAAAGAGAAAATGTCTTTCGCAAATGGCATTAGATGGAAACTCGACGATCTACTGCCAGCTCGCAGCGGAAAAATATTCACCGCTTTAATAGAGCAATTTGAATCGATGCTTGTCGAATTTGAATCTGCGCGAAAAAATCTCGATGATTCGCTTGGCGCAGAAAGATTCGTGCAAATCTTAAGCGATTATGAAAAAATCCAGAGAATGTGTGCACGATTAGGCAGTTTCGCTTACATGTACTTTTCAGAGGACACTCGCTCCCAGGAGAGCAGGACTTTCAAGGCAAGAGCAGAAGAAATTAACATTGATGCTGCAAACAGGATTCTTTTCTTCGAGTTATGGTGGAAGAGGTTGGATACAGAGAAAACTCACGAGCTAATGAAAGCTGCGGGTCCGTATTCGTACTTCCTTGAGCGACTCCAAAAGACGAGGCCGTTCACCCTTACGGAGGAAGTCGAGCAGGCAATTAATCTCAAAGATTCAACAGGAAAGAGTGCTCTTCTCCAGCTGTACCATCAGTTCAGAGATTCATTCACTTATGTGGTCAAAATAGGAACAGAAACTAAAACGCTAACAGAGGAACAACTGCGCGACTTATTTTACAGTCCCGCTCGGCACGAAAGGCAAGCTGCGTACGAGTCCCAACTTTTGAAGTTCAAAGACAACACAGATGTGTTGGGAGAAATATACAAAGCACTTGTAAGAGACTGGCGCAATGAGGGCATCAAGCTCAGAAAGTACGCTAGTCCAATTTCTGTTCGAAACTTGTCAAATGACGTGCCGGATGAAGCCGTCGAAACCCTGCTTCGAGTCTGCCAAGACAATGCTGCCGTTTTCCAAGAATTTTTCCGGATTAAAGCAAAATTGTTGAACCTCAATGACTTTGCAAGGTACGATATTTACGCTCCTTTCCCGGACAAAGAGGAAAAGCAGTTTGGATGGGAAGAAGCAGTCAAGATGGTATTGGACACGTTTGGAACTTTCAATCAAGAGTTTGCCGAGATGGCATCCAAAGTTATTTCCTCGCATCACATTGATGCGGAGTGCCGAGAAGGCAAACTCGGCGGAGCCTATTGCATGAGCACCACGCCAGATTATGTCCCCTATATTCTAACGAGCTACACGGGAAAACCCCGGAGTGTGTCGACATTAGCTCACGAGCTGGGTCATGCAGTTCATTCTCAACTTGCAGCGAAGAAAAGCAACAACCAGCTTACCTTCGAAGCACCATTGCCTCTTGCGGAGACGGCCTCGGTATTCGGAGAGATGATTTTGACCGACAGACTAATGGCCGAAGCAGACGAGAATACGAGGCGAGCATTGTTGCTAGAGATGATCGACGATTCATATGCTACGATTCAAAGGCAAGCTTTCTTCGTGTTGTTTGAAAATGAGGCCCATGAAAAAATTGCTTCCGGAATCAACGTTGACGATATCTCAGCTACATACCTAAACAATCTGAAAAATCAGTTTGGGTCGGCCGTACAGGTTCCAGATTACTTCAAGTACGAGTGGAATGTCATACCTCATATCTATCAATCGCCATTTTACTGCTACGCTTATGCTTGGGGGAATCTTCTTGTACTATCGCTTTACAAGCAATTTCGCGAAGAAGGTCCGCGGAGCTTCTCGCCGAGATATATGAAGATTTTAAGCTACGGCGGATCTCAAAGTCCGGAGAAGATTCTCGCGGAGGCCGGTTTTGATATAAGATCGAGATCTTTTTGGAAGAGCGGATTCGATGAACTCAACCGCTCGCTCTCTGAGCTGCGAAAAATCGTTTGAGCGAACAATTACTGATTGAGGAACTCGACCGCATCGCGAGGCGAGCTGTTGATCGATGTTTTGAAGAACGTGGTTTCGTCCTTTATTCAGGCGGAATAGATAGCTCGATTCTAGCTGCTCTAGTCTCGAGGAAAGTAAAACCAGGTCTTTGGAATCTTTTTACACTAGGAGTTTCAAATTCGCAGGATATTAGGAATGCTGTTTCATCAGGACTGAATGGCGCTATTCGTTTCTCCTCTTTACCTCAAATGGTCAAGGAGCTGGATGAACAGAAGATCATCCGTGCCGCGGAGGAGACTAAAAACATTGTCTCAGTACAGTCGATTTCTCACTTTGAGGATTGCACTGCATTCTATGCGATTTGCGAAGAAATTAGACGACTGACTACGGACACGCGGAATCTGTTGCTCTCTGCAAACGGTCCAGACGAACTATTTTGTGGATACGACAGGTTCAGAAGGATTGTCGATACTTCAGGTTATGAAGCGACCAAAAGAGAGATAATTCAAGCTCTTGAATCAGCAAATATTTTGCGAGAACAGGTGAAAAAAATAGCAGCGCGTTTTGACATTAAAATTGTCGAACCTTTCTTTGATAGTGAATTTGTAGGTTTTTGCTCAAAACAGATTCCGATAGAGCTTAAAATCTCGAAGGGCAACGATTTACTTCGAAAGAGAATTTGGCGAAATTATGGACTATATCTCGGCATTCCGAAAGAGATCGTAGAGAAACCGAAGAAAGCAATGCAGTATAGCATGGGCATTCACAAGGTTATCCTTTCTCTCATCAAAAAAGAACAATTAGTTTTGAACATCGATGATCTTAGAGAAAGGAAAGAATGGAGATCTTCTTCAAAAAGGGCTAATAGAACGAAGCTCCGATTTTGAGCGTTCCGTCATAAATTGGCCAATCGAAATACTGTTGTCCGGGCGATCCGGATTGATTCCTCCTTGGACAAGATGATCGCAGTAGCTGCTGAGGAAAAGGGCCTCAGTTTCAACTTATTGGCAAACCAACTCTTGGCAAAATATTGCGAATACGAGCGCGTCGCTGAAAAACTAAGCTTTATTGACGTTGCTCCTATTACCCTCAAAAACTTGCTGAGCTTAATTTCGAATGAAGAGAGTGAGATGCTGGGCTCAACGAGTGGCTTTTCCGGTCAAAACGCAAAGCAATTAGTCAGCATGATCACCGGCAAAAGTGACTGGGAAAGTTTCCTAGAAGCTCTGAAATTAATGGAGAAGAACATGCGGGCTTTTACAGCTGATATCTTGAGAAAAGAAGACGATTGTCAGATAATAATGTCACACAGTTTGGGGATAAAATGGTCTCACTTTCTGAAAGGAATGATATCTTCAACTCTCAGGAACACATATCACCTGAATCCCTCATTTGAAGTTACCGAGACATTCATAACAGCGAAGTTTAACATGCCGCACGAGTTGTTAGAACAAACAGCCTAACGTACACTGGTTCAAAAAATCGCTAAATAGAGTCGGAGATCTCGACCTCCTGCATGGTCGAGGCTTATGAGAATTGTTGAATGCGTCCCCAATTTTAGCGAGGGCCGTAAAAAGGATGTAATTGAAGCCATAAGAAATGCGGCCGAGCGGGTTGAGGGAGTAACAATTCTCGACTGTGAAAATGATCCTAATCATAACCGAATGGTGTTAACATTCGTCGGTGCTCCTCAGGCAGTCAAGACCGCGGCTCTACAGGCGAGCGAGCAGGCGATAAAACTGATAGATCTACGAACTCACAAGGGGCAGCACCCCAGAATGGGGGCCGTGGACGTCGTACCTTTCGTTCCGCTTCGTGAGATCTCTATGGATGAATGCGTTCATCTCGCTAACGAGTTCGCAGTTGAATACTCTAAACGATTCCAAGTCCCTGTTTTCCTCTACGAGTTTGCTGCGAGGCGGCCAGATAGAAAGGACTTGGCAAAAATAAGAGAAGGACAGTTCGAAGTCTTGAGAGAGCTCATAGGAAAAGATCACTCAAAGGATCCAGACTACGGGCCGAAGACCATCCATGCCACTGCCGGGGTAACTGCTGTTGGCGCTAGACCCATTCTAATCGCTTACAATGTGAATTTGGCGACGAACGATCTTTCAATTGCAAAAAAGATCGCGCACCTCGTCAGAGGCAGAGACGGTGGACTTCCCGCAGTTAAGGCTCTAGGCTTTGAGCTTAGAGATAGATCGATTGTTCAAGTTTCAATGAACTTGACTGATTACAAAATTAGCTCGATCAAGACCGCCTTTGATGCAGTGTCAAAACACGCTTCAGAGCTTGGAGTTTCTGTGTTAGAAAGTGAGATAGTCGGTTTGGTTCCATTGGATGCTCTTCTAGAAACGGCCACAAGTTATCTCAAATTATCGACTTTTAATCCAAATCAAGTAATTGAAAACCGGCTATTCACCATCGCGAGCAGCGTTACCGAAAGTCCGAGACAGGCACAGACGCAGTCATTGCCGGATTTTTCCAAAATGACTCTAGTGGATTTTGCTGACTCAGTAGCGTCAAAAGAACCAACGCCAGGAGGAGGAACAGTATCAGCTTACGTCGGGGTCCTTGCTGCTTCTCTAGTCATCATGGTTTGCAGATTGACGATTGGTAAGAAAGGGTATGAATCAAGTTTTGATCGTGCAAATGAAATCCTAACGCTTGCAGAGAAATCAAAGGTGAAATTACAAGAACTAGCTAACGAAGATTCGCGTGCTTATTCGAACGTGTCAAAAGCACTAACCCTCCCAAAGAGTACCGATTCGGAAAGATACGAGAGAAAGAAAATGATCGACGCTGCATTGAAAGATGCGACAGAAGTCCCCGCAGAAACTATGCTTGAATGTATAAATGTTTCAGAATTTGCAGCCGAGATCTGGCATATAGGAAACAAGAATGCGAGTTCTGATGCTGATACAGCAGCTGAGCTAGCCAGGGCGGCAGCTAGAGGAGCTTGGAGCAATGTAAAGATAAATCTTGACGCTTTGTCCTCTGATGTTCAGTTCGCACAATCAATGAAGTCACGTCTCCTGAATGCGGCTGAGAAGTTGAAACAATAAATCGTCAAGAATTTAAGGTGATTTTTCCTATTGAATGGTTTCCTATGTGGAGTTTTTGGCACAAACAAAGATCAAAAAAATCGGTTTGAAAGCTCAATAGCCAAAAAAAGTGAGGTTGAAGGGATTATCGTATATCACAAAAACGAATCTGGCGTGCGATATTCGTTTCTCGATGACCCACAATATCCAGAGAAAATTCAGGGCTACTCAAGAATCGCTTCGCTATCCGACTACTTTTATTATCTTTTTCCATCAACCGGAAAGCTTACTCCCGCAGATGGCGAGCTCGCTGTTCTTCTGGATGCGTATGGTATCAATGGAACGATAGAGATAATCGATTCCAACATTGGAAAAGAGTCAATTAGATCCTCTTTCAAAGGTCTTGCCCTTGCAAACTTTCCGACCGAAGAAAGAGATAGCAAATCATCAATAATAGACTTTTCAAAGATACGGATTTCCCAAAGCTTTCCAAAGACCGGCACTCTGATCTACATTGACCGTGCGTTTAGCGTGAAAGGAGTAGGGGTGGTCGTTCTTGGATTCATTCTTTCCGGCGAGGTTTCTGTACATGATAAGCTACGCCTAACTCCAAGTTCAGGGGAATCTAGATATGCTGAAGTCAAGGGAATACAAGTAAGTGACGAAGACTATGAAAGTGCCGGGAGGGGCATAAGAGTCGGCCTTTCGCTCAAAGGGGTAGAAACAAAAGACCTTTCGAAAACTTCATGGCTAGATGACGGTTCGTTTCTTTTGTCCAATCAGATTCCGATGAAATTTAGGCAATCTCCTTTTTACAAACTAAGCGTACTAGACCGAGAACTACATGTCCAGTTTCCTGGAGAACTAGTGGCTAGCCGGATCTCGAAAGGGAAAGAAAAAGATGAACTTGTTGCCACAGTCCAGTTCGAAGTACCAACTTGGGAAGGAATGAGAGTCTGTATCGTAGATCTGAATGCGAAAAATCTTCGTGTTACAGGTGCGGGCTCCGGTGTGTAATGCTGCCTAGGATCTACTTTAGGCCCCTGCAACGAGACGCGATATGCTCTCCTTCAGCATAAGCTTCTAATATCACTTTGGAGCAAGTGTCAAGTCATGCAAAGAACAACGGAAAAAATCGTTACCTTATCCCCTTTGGCGATAGAGCGAGTCAAGTCCTTTATTGCAAAAGACCAGAAGATCAATGCCAATGGCCTACGTATTTTCGTCATGCCAGGGGGTTGCTCGGGATATCAGTATGGAATGGTTTTAGAAAACGAAGCAAAGAGAGACGATATCTCTTGGTCAGAAAGTGGTATCAACGTATACGTTGATGTGCAAAGTGCAAAGTTGCTCGAAGGAGCGAGTATAGATTTCGTCGAAACCGTTCAAGGCTCTGGCTTCAAAATTGAAAATCCAAATGCAGTGTCATCTTGCGGTTGCGGAAATTCATTCCAAACAGAAGGAGAGTCCGCTCACGGACATTCCCATGCCGAAGCAGAGGAAGAGGGATGCGCCTGCGGATGCGGCGGTCACTAAAGAAGTAAGAAAGTTTACTCTCTTCTTTTTCAGTGCGACATATTCTGAAGGTAGTAGCTTTTAAGCTCGCCTTCAATTATTTCTTCAAACTTTTGAAAATAAAGTCTTGTGGCGAATGGCATCGAATTCAGGTTATTTTCAATCACGTCGATAACATATGGAATGGCTCTTTTTGAGCACTTGAATTCAAATTTCATGGGAAGATCTGGGTTTTGAATAACCGCAATGGTCGAACTCAGCTCCTCACTTGGGCAAACAGCTTTTGATTCAGCTTCTAGGATCGCATACCAACTCGATAGCACTTCGGGATCCAATCCATTTTGGACATCTTGAATGGTCTCGACAAGTTTGTTTATTGTGTTTATCTCTACATTTTCAGGAACTCTGCTCATAGCCTTGGACCTCTTGAAGATTGGATTCTTCAAGATTGAGAATGGCCCCGAGCTTATTTTTACAAAACAGAGCCAATAAATTCAGTGCAAAAGCTCTAAAGAAGCTCAGTCTCACTAAAAGAATGCTTGCAGGAGTCTCAAAGGCTTACGTCGAGCTGTCGTGCTACACATGCTTTGAGGTTTTTCCTTTGGGCGTCGCTCTTCGGCGAATTTGTTTTCAAAGAGGGTTTAGCGATTTGGGTCCTGTGAACTTTCTGTATGCAAGATACGCGATCGCAGCAATTATGAACGAAATAAAGTAACTAAAATCGGCTCCCCCGAACCAAACGTTGAGGGCTCCAACGAATTGACTTAGAGGATATGGGATTGTAAATAAAGGAACCATGAAAGGGGCAGATGCTAGAATCGATAAGGCATAGATAGCGAGAGCAGGAAGATCATATGATTTCGCCTGCAAAACGCTCTGAGCCGAGGTTCTTCGAAGAACAAAAAAATCCACCAGAATAATTGCGAGCCACGGCGTTATCCAATAGTCAAGAGTAAGGAGAAAATTCTCAAAGAAGGCTTCAAAATTGATTCCGCCTATTAATGCAATGCCAAGACCAATTATGCCACCAACAAGAACCGTGAGCCAGCGTTTTGCTCTAACATCCAGGACCAAAGCTGATAACGAGTTTGTGTAAATATTGAGAGAGTTTGCGGCTATCGCACCGAGAACTACTGCTCCAATTGCGAATATCCCAAACAATCCAGAAAATGTGTAAAGCGATGAAAAGTAATTTAGGCTGTTCGTTATACTTCCTACCAATGCGCCTATGACCTCGACCGCGAAGGAAGCAATGGCTCCTCCAGAGAGAGCAAAGAAAACCACCCGCGCTCGAGACGATCCTGTGGGTAAATAACGAGAATAGTCAGAGGCATAGGGCGACCAGCTCATGATGTACGAAAAAGAAGACGCAAGTGCGATTCCAAGAGCCCCAATCGTTGGCGTAATCGCAGACCCGCCAGCTGGCACATACGACAATGCTTGTCCCAGATGAAACATTGTCAAGACAAAGACGCCAGTCCAAAGTATACCTAAGATGACTGACATCCATTTCTCGAAAAGATGGATCAAGTCATGACCATAGATAGCTATCAATAGCTGTATCGCTACCAAAATTACTGAAACAACATAAAAATTCGCGTTTTTCGCAATAACGACTACAGCTTCAGCGCCCAATACAGTGTTGACGGCGAACCATCCAACCGTACTTAGCCAGTTTAGGGCTCCAAGTGGGTAGTTCCCTCTTCTGCCGAATACACTTCGCGAGGAAAACATTTGCGGAAACCCGAGTTTTGGTCCCATTGCGGCCGATAAACCAAGCACCAGAGCGCCCAAAACGTTTCCAAGCAAAAGGATCGGGATAGACTGCACTACCGTGAGACCAAAAGCCACAGTGCAAAGTACGCCAATGACGTAGTCGGCGATAGTAAGATTTGCCGCAAACCAAAGTGTGAAGATCCTTCCCGGGGATCCATGCCGTGCCTCCTCCGGAATGTGCTCAATTCCAAATCGCTCTATCGAAGTTGCCTTTTCGTCGTCGCTTGCCTTTCTCAAAGAAGATTTCATTCCTACAAGTCTAGTTATTGATACGCTAGGAATAGGAAGGAACTTCAGTCAAATGCTTTGCGACTCTGACCGCTCGCTCCAAGGAAAAAAATACTGGTATATTTTTTGATTCAAACACAAATCTCTTCTCCACACACTTCTTGCCCTCTAATGTTGCAACAACTATGGGCTTACCTGACTTTTTCATAACATCTGATAGGATGTCGCCGATTCTCTCCGAATTCTGAGGCAGCCCCCATAGTGCTAGATAAATTCCAATATCTGCGAAATCGCTATCCACAAGGGCCCTTTGGAAAATAAATTGGGCATTGTCATCGGTCCCACTAGCGGTTAAATCAATCGGGTTTGTCACGGAAGCATAGGACAGCGTTCCTTCTCTTAGAGACTGGCCAAAATCTCCTGAAGCCTCAGGTACCTGAAGACCTTCAGAGATGCAGAGATCAGCGACAGTTAAACCTAGCCCGCCTGCATGCCCCACAATCAATGCACGGTTTCCTCGGGCTCTCGGTAGTGATAGAATCGCCTTGCAAGTATCAACAAATTCGACTTCCGATGTAACCTCAATCATTCTCGATTTTTTGAACGCGGCCTTGTAAAAAGTATACCTTCCCGCAATACTTCCGGTGTGGGAAGTTAAAGCGTGATCTATCGATTCATGCTTGCCAGTCTTGAGCACGACTACGGGTTTATGACTCGTGCAATATGCGGCTGCATTCAAGAACTTTTTTCCATCGGTTATGCCTTCAAGATACAGTCCTACGACTCTGGTTTTGGGATCTTCTGCAAAATAATAGAGAGCGTCGCACTCATCGACGTCAACCCTGTTACCATAATTGACAACTCTTGATATCCCCAAATGCTCGAATGATGCAAGGTCCATCAAATGACCTACGAACGACCCGCTCTGCGAAGCTAGTGAAACACCGCCATAATCAGGCCTTTGAATTAGAGACCTGGGTATGAAGAAAGTGTCAATTCTTGAAGCGTTGTCGAAAATTCCAAGACAGTTTGGCCCTATTATCCTAATCTGATTCTGCTTTGCAACTGCGAGAAGCTGATCCTGGAGCCGCTCTCCTTCTTTGCCTGTTTCCTTGAACCCCGCGCTTATTACTATGACATTCTTGATCTGTTTTTCTGCATGTTCTTTCAAGGTTTCAACAACCGACTCCGCAGGAATAAGGATAATCGAAAGATCTGGAATCACTGGGAGATCAGAGATTTTACGATAACATTGCAATGCGCCAATGTGAGTTAGTTTAGGGTTTACGGGAAAGATCTCGCCCTTGAATCCTTGCAAAGCCATGTTTTCAAGAACGATAGTTCCTAGTTTGCGCGGAGTGGCAGAAGCTCCCACAATCGCAACTGACTTTGGATTAAAAAAATTATCAAGCGTCGCCGCACTGCGCACTTCCTCAGATGCAGAAACAGTAGAAATTGTTTCGTTTAACATGCGTAAACGAATCCCCAAACATCCCTTACTTGTGGGTAGAGCTTCTCGACCGAGCCAGGTGTTCGGCAAAATTTGCGGTGCTCTTAACGAAATGTGAGATATCGGCTTTCGTGTGCGCCGTTGAGATTGCACCTATGTGACCCGGGATAAAGAATATCCCTTGAGTAGCAATTAACGAGAAATAGTACTCACGCGTCGTCAGGTTGTCAGACATAACAACATCTTCCGGGCGTTTGATCTCTACTTGATTAGGATTTAGAAAATGAGTGGCGAAAAGAGAGCCTTCTCCAGTTGTCTTCGTACGGATACTATGATCTGCAAAAACCTGATCAACTTCCTCACGTACCTGTTTTCCAAAGTTGCCAATGGAACTGTAAATCGAACCTCGTTTTGTCCTTAAATGTTTCAAGGTCGCTATTCCAGCTGTCATAGACAACGCATTTTCAGAGAAGGTTCCGCCTCCAATCCAACATCTTTCTCTCTTTGCCCTCTCGATGGTCGTGTCAGCGAGGGAAAGAATTTCGCTCCCTCCAGCAACTGCCGAAGCAGGCAGACCACCGCCGAGAATTTTTCCTAATGTGCAGAGATCTGGCTTGATTCCGTAGAATTCCTGGGCTCCCCCAAGAGCGAGTCTGAACCCAGTGATAATTTCATCGAAAATTAATAGAGCCCCCAGCTTGTCGCACTCTTGCCTTAGAGTCTTCAGGTATTCAGGTTCTGCAGGGATCACTCCCCCAGCTCCGAGCACTGGCTCCAATATGACAGCAGCGAGATCAGATGAATTCTCGGAAAGAACTTGGTCGGTCGCCTCAATATCATTAAACCTCGCGAGTTTCACAAGCTTCTCGTCCTCCTCAAGCAACCCCGCGCTCTCGGAAATCTGATATGGATAGCTTACTCCAACCGCGAGAGTTGAATTATATCCATGCCATCCTCCAGCAATTTTTACGGCGGTCTTTCTTTTAGTGTAGGCTCTTGCTAGTCTCACCGCATACATTGTAGCTTCTGCTCCTGTGGTGCAAAATCGCACGGACTCTGCACAGGGAACACATTTTGAAACAAGCTCAGCCAATTCGACTGCGAATCTATTTGGCGCTCCGAACAATAGCCCGTTATCGATCTGGTCGCGTAGTTCATATGTCACAACTTTCGGAGAGTGCCCTAGAATTAGGGCGGTATGTCCCATCCAATAGTCGACGTAGCGATTGTTATCAACATCCCAAATATACTGGTTCCTTGCTCTTGCCGCATAAAATGGATAGGGGTTGAAGAACCTAGCATTATGACTTTGCCCTCCGGCGAGAAATTTCCTTGCAAAATTATACATCTTCTTTGAATCAGTAGTCTTTGACAAATATCTTCGAAGAGGATCGTTTTCCGCGCGGCTCTTTGTCTGAAGAGAGGATTTCATGGGTTTTTCACAATTTTCTATTCCTAATCAACTAAAAAATAGAGAGCTTGCTATATGTAATAGGTTAGTACGATTGCAAATTCTCGTGAACATAAATCGCTAAGAAAGTATTGAATGAAAGTTTATCGAGTGGAAAAAGGCAGCTAAAGGCACAGAGGAGCGAATTTGACAAAGAATGTGTTTGGCTCTCAGAGATTCAAATGGGGTATTTCTATCGATAATATGTGGCGTTATGCCGACGTCTAACCTCCAAAGTCAGTGATCATTTCATATCTTCTATCAATCAGGCTTCCCAGAGGTCCCGTCAGGATAGGCCCCGATATCGATCCACGATCAATAGAATCAAAAATCGATGAAGAACCTTCGCCAGGAGAGGAGAAGAAACGAGAGCTTGTTTGCAAGGAACTCGGAGCTGAGCTAAAAAACTGTAGCATAGACTTTGTCCGATGCTGGTTTCAGTGGAATTTCTTTGAGCCAAAAGTAATTCCTAACGATACGGAAAATTATCTATTTCCTCTCGATGACTTTGTTTCAGCGATGAAAGAGGATAATATCGAAATAGTCGGGGTCATCGCCAACGGATATTCCAGATTCCTTCCGCAGGGGATAAACGCAGATAATTCAAGGGACTATGTCGATCGTATGGTCAAAATGGCAAGGGCTGTTGTGCATCACTACAAGAACTCGATATCCGTTTGGCAGATCGAAAACGAGCCCAACTGGTGGGATGAACATTACGCTACTCATTGGAGAAGTGGGGGGATTTGGATCGAGCCGGGAATGCGCGACTTGATACTAGGGTCCCTCCATGACACCATTAGAGAGGAAGATCCAGATGCGACAATAATGATCAATCTCGAAGCAGACGAAAAGAAAACACAATGGTCATATTACGCAAAATATTGCGATGTTCTGGGTTTGGATTTCTATCCAAATTATATGCGCTCTACGCCAGTTGACGCGTCTGAAGTAAAGTTCTCCTCTGAAGTCAAAAAAAACGATTGGATTGTCGGTTTATGTCGCGGAAACGGGGTATCCGTCGGGCCCTTCATTTTTCGGATACGACAATGCTAAGCAAGCTGAATACTTCAGGTCCGCATGTATGGAGAGCTTTCGTTGCGACGATATCTCTGCTCTCTCGCTGTGGCGGTATTCAGATTCCTATTGGAAGTCTTTTCCCCTCCAGGAAAATTATTTCGGCCTCTTGACCAAAGAAGGTAATCCAAAACCTGGTTGGGTTGAATACAATAATCAGATAAAGGCTAGTCGTTAGTTACCTGTCGATAATTGGATCTATGTCTTTCGGCGCCTAAAATTTTGTTTTTCAACAGAAAAAACAAGAGTTTTCACGAAGCTAAGTAGTCTACCGTCGCTCATTGGAACCGCAAATGTCCCAACGGTCGCAGTCATGTCGAAATCCGCATCTTTGGTATTTCCCTTGAATCTGATATGTGCGCTGGTCGGTTGCTGTTGAACCACGTTGACTGAATCGACTGACAATCGAACATTCTTGTCTCTTTTTGAAAACCACTGAACGATCGAATTTCCAACCTCAGTCGGATATGATTTTTGATCAAACTTTCTATGCGTAGTATTGAAATCCTCGATCAAAAAGCGCGCGCATTCTCTGGTGAGTTTTTCGATGTATTCGTACGACTTTTCCACTAGCTCCTTTCCAGTAAGAGGATCTGTCAATAAATTCTCAACCGTAAGTTCCAACAATCTTTGCGTCAATTAAATTTATGCGAAGTGGAATCCACGCCATCTATCTTAGAGCGTATTCTTTGAAGTGCTTTGGACACGGCGTGATCAAGCTTTTGCTGATAGTCCACATTGCCTCCACTCAGCGCTGATTCGATTGCCTTGAGCGCGTCTTGAATGTTAAATTTCACTTCTACTGAAGTGCTTGACTTAGCGCTAACATCCTTAGCAGTGAAAGTCCAGACCAATGCCCACATTCCAAGTTTGATCAAAAAAAGATGTACCTGTCCTTTTCTGGCTCCTTGTGTAATTGCGAAACTTTCTGAGTAGCGCTCTTTTAACATTCTTATCGCGGGCTCTTTTGTAGACATCAAGGCCGGCGCTCCTCTTCCTGCTAAAAGATCATTGTCCCTGTTTGCACTGTTCTCTTTTCCCATCGAAGGCATCTTAACCGCTATCACCTTTTCATTATTGGGAGGTCTGGAAGGATTGTCTTCTGCTAAAATAAGGCACATCGTACTTTCTTGAAGTGCAGAACTTCACTAATGATTCACCGTGCTTAGGAAATGTATTCAAAGAAATTCTTTTTTGCTGACTGAACCGGTTTTTCAAATCCCCATCTTTTCTTTTTCAAAATCAAAAATTCAAATTGCACCTGCGCGCAAGCCTTATAAAATACGTGAGCCAAAACCAGTGGCCCGCATGTTTTGTTGGCGGCGTCTTTTTTCAAGCTAAGGGCGTAGCCCGTGCGATGCGATAAGGACCTCCAAGCATGCGAACAATAAAATGGAGGTTCAATAGCAATATTGAATCTAACGTTGGCTTGTGCTTTTCTTCCGCAAGTGAAAGCAATTCGTACTTCCCAATATAACTCCGGTTGATCCTGCCGGACCTGACTGCTATCGGAACGGGACTAAGCCATGCGAGTCATGCCAGTTTAAGCATGTTAACTGGCGGCGAACGGCTCAGTAACACGTAGTCAACCTGCCCTCGGGATGAGAACAATCTCGGGAAACTGAGGCTAATTCTCGATAGGTCAAGATTCCTGGAATGGGTTTTGGCTTAAAGGGGATAACAGCATCTTGTTATTTCGCCCGAGGATGGGACTGCGGCCGATCAGGCTGTTGGTGGGGTAAAGGCTCACCAAACCAGTAACCGGTACGGGCTTTGAGAGAAGGAGCCCGGAGATGGACACTGAGACAAGGGTCCAGGTCCTACGGGGCGCAGCAGGCGCGAAACCTTCGCAATGTGCGAAAGCACGACGAGGTTATTCCGAGTGATTTCCGCTGAGGAAATCTTTTCTCAGATCTAAAATGTCTGGGGAATAAGGGGAGGGCAAGTCTGGTGTCAGCCGCCGCGGTAATACCAGCTCCTCGAGTGGTCAGGGCGTTTATTGGGCCTAAAGCATCCGTAGCCGGCTCAGTTGGTCTCCTGTTAAATCCAACGGCTTAACCGTTGGTCTGCAGGAGATACCGCTGGGCTAGGAGGCGGGAGAGGCGGACGGTACTCCGAGGGTAGGGGTAAAATCCTTTGATCCCCGGAAGACCACCAGTGGCGAAGGCGGTCCGCCAGAACGCGCTCGACGGTGAGGGATGAAAGCTGGGGGAGCGAACCGGATTAGATA
>JARCRS010000114.1 GCA_029850555.1 archaeon
CCCAGACATATGCCGAGCGTCGGTACCTTCTTGCTAATCGTCTTCAGGACTTCACTGCAAATGCCAAAATCCGTAGGATTGGAGGGGTTGCCCGGCCCAGGGGAGATAACGATGCCATCGGGCTTCACTCTATGCCGTATCTTATCGATCGAGATTTCGTTGTTTCTGAATACTTTGGGAAGAGCGCCTTGAATTCCGACATACTGGAAGATATTGTATACAAAGGAATCGTAGTTATCGAGAATAAGTACTCTCTTCCTATTATTGCAGCTACTCAATGGTCATTTCGCTCCAGATAAGCAGAAGAGCAAAGTTCGAGAGCTCTTAGCAAAGCTGCAGCCTTGCGTTCCGTTTCGAACCATTCCATTTCAGGCTCTGAATCAGCGACTATCCCAGCCCCAGCTTGCACGTATGCTTCATTGTCCATCGCAACGAGTGTCCTGATCGTTATTGCGAAATCCATGTTTCCATTAAATGAAAAGTAGCCGACGGCTCCGGCGTATGGACCTCGACTCTCGGTTTCGAGCTCTTCCACTATCTGCATTGCCCTAATCTTTGGAGCACCCGACACAGTCCCTGCAGGGAAAAGTGATCGCAGGGCGTCGAATGATGTTAGATTCTTCCGCAGCCTGCCCTTGACATGTGAGACTATGTGTTGGACGTGCGAGTATCTGTGCACCTTCATGAATTCGTCGAGTGATACCGAACCAAATTCTGATACTCGTCCAATGTCATTTCGAGCTAGGTCTACAAGCATCACATGCTCTGCTCTTTCTTTTTGGTCTAGAAGGAGTTCGTTCGCGAGCTTCAAATTCTCGGATTCGTTTTGGGAAGATGGTCTCGTTCCTGCGATTGGAAAGGTCTCGACAAGCCCGCTATCCACTCGAGCTAGCATCTCTGGGCTAGAACCGACGATTTTCGTGTCATCCATATCTAGAAAATACATGTAAGGGGAAGGATTGATCCTTTGCAGCTGTGAATAGAATTCCAGAAGGTCTCCTACTATCTTGAATTTGTACTTCTTCGATAAGACTACTTGGAATATCTCTCCATTCCTTATGAACTCCTTCGCTCTCCTTACAGAATCCTCAAACTGTTCTTTTGAAATGTTCGTCTCGGGCTTTGAGAACGCAAAACGACGTCGGCCGCCTTCGAACATAGTTCTATGAGAAACATTATTCTTGTTACAGATCTCTTCGATTTCCTTGGAGCGCTCTTTTACTCGATCAGAGAAGAAATAATACGCTTTCTTTTCGTGTCTTTGGTCAAAAATTATGCCATCATCGTAGAGACCAAATTGCATATCCGGGAAACTGGATGACGCTCTCTCTCCTGAGTTGTTGATGCGCGGGTCGTCATCCCTCTCATATTTTTTCTTCTTGCCGCTATCCATCATCCATTGCAAAGCGGCATCGTACGATATGTAGCCCAGTGCACCTCCTAAAAACCTAAAGCTCGTTGAGGGCATGTCGAAATGACTTGCTCCGATAAACTGCTCCAGAGCATGTAGAGGATCTCGCGCTCTAAATCGGCTTATCCCGGTTGAATTGAGCCTATCTTCGACTTCAATTTGGTCTTTATTTCCCTTTGAAAATGCTCGAAAAATGGAAGTTGGATCGAAGACTATGATCGAAAGTTCGCTGAGCCTATCAGAACCGGAAGTCGATTCTAAGAGGCAAGAAAAGTCAAAACTATCGCGTATGTTTGCGAACGCAGAAATAATCCAGTTGTCGTCGTTTCTTCGAATAAGAAACGGCTTTAACGAGAAAGTTAGTAGCTTTGGTGAGAGAATATTCACAATTTGGTTAGAGCCAAACTAAACCGCCAGCAGTTCGCCTCAAGTTTCTCAACCACTCAATTCTTTCGAAGAATTCTCGTGATTATAAATCAGTTTCGATTCATACTTTGAGCTTGTTGCAGACAGATTTGACGCACGTTAGAGGCTAGCTCTTTCCTTGGCTCTCTCTTTTTTCTCCAATGAGGTGCGTCCCCAGAGCCTGTATCATTCGTAATGGAAGAGTGTCTTCAAAAAATAAGGAATGCGATCGCGATCTTAGAAGTGAAATTGGAGTTTGATGTCAGAATTTTGAGATTACCTGCCTCGTTTAAACAGAAATTGGTCCGGTTCGGAGCTGGAAGCGTTCAGTGGGCCAGAACCTGCGGAATGACAGCAAGAATTTGTTTCAACTTATCGACAGATTCTTCATTTGGATAGACGTTCGATTTTGCTAGAACAGGTAACCCAAGTAGGATTTTCCCAAGTGGGGCAAAATCCTCCATCACAAGGTGATACCTCGACCAATGCAAACTAGACTGGCAGGTCATTTTGGCCGTGAATCGCGATTAGCCACGTCTCGTTGTCAACAGAAATTGTTTGGTTATCAATCCAATTTATTGTAAATTATGTAAGAAAAGTATCGACAAGCTGCGAGAATTCAGGGACCTGACTTTCAGCTATTTATTTGTTCTTGGATTATTTGCCGATACCGGCTACTTAACTTCTGATGGAGTGCATTTCAATGTCTCGTGAGGTCGCATTCGATTGTACCAATAAGCGAACAGAT
>JARCRS010000115.1 GCA_029850555.1 archaeon
AATCTGCGTTGTCAACTATCTGTCTTATTGCACTAGGGACGCTCTCTTGGTATATTTGGATTTGAAATTTGTTGGAGAGTTCTTTGCAGATTGTGCGCTTCATAATTAGCGAAACTGTGCTACTTCCGAATATATCTTCAAGAGTTTCTTCAAATTGTTTTGCGTGCGTGATGATCTCTCGTTTACTTAGACCGAACTTTGTTTCATAGTTATGGAATATGACCTGAGAAACATTTTGCCCGTATTTAGAATCCAATGCACTTTGAATGCAGTCAATGATGCTGTCCGCTAGAGCTATTTTCCTTGATTCCTTTTCGAGCAAAACGTAAACGCTTTTCGCCGATATAATGTCAAATCAGTGTAAAAAAACCAAGATTTAGGAATCATGAATCAACAATTCATATTTTGAGATCTATCACCATACTCGCATCCTCCATTGGACTCTGTAACTCAACCTAACGGCCTCATTTCCTCAATATCGACGACTACTCAACAGTTTTGGAAATATTTTTCGACGGCTAAGTCAGAATTATTTGAAAATATATTTACCAGCTAGTGTGGTCATACTCTTGAGTCTTCGCAAGTGAGATGGGAAAAAGTTTTCATTAGTTATGATGTCCGTGACGATACGCTGGTTAGAACCATAGCTCGATCCTTAGAGCATATTGGCATTGAGCCTTTTCTCGCGAATGATCACGTTGCTGTTGGAACGAAGATTGGAGATAAGATAACTGAATCAATAAACGATAGCAACTGCTTTGTGCCTATAATTACTACAAACAGCGTAAACTCCCAATGGGTGAACCAGGAGATTGCCTACGCTTACGCACACTCGAAAGAATATGATCTAGGCATATTTCCAGTGGTAGAAAACGGAGTTACGCCTTCAGGCTTCATAGACAAATCGAGGGAATATGTTTCCATGAATCGTGACAACCTAGAGCAAACAATTTATCGGTTAATGGCTGCCCTAAGAGAGTATATCAATCGAAACTGGGATACTTTGGAGGAGATTCGCATTCATTGTAAAACATGTTCAAACAACTACAAGATACCCTTGCCAACCCAGCAGATTATTGACAGAGCCGTACGCGAGGAAAGTGTTTTCCCCAGCGTGTGTCCTAAATGCAAGCTTCAGAATAATCTAGACCCGAGAACATTGGAAATCTCAAGTTCTCTGAAGGTTGCTTTTTAGAATCTGGAAAACATTCTTACAATTGGTGTTCTACACTATGAGCACACTGAGGCCTGCTCGATCGATCAGAGAATACTCGTGTCGTAATGCGGTATCTTTGTTCGTTTATCTTTCGCAAGATCATTCTGGCGTTGGTTTCGCAACTTCCAGTTGTACTCTATCGCGTGGAATCCGCAAAGCCAAATCTTGATATCCTTGAGCCTGTCTTCGTAATGACTACACAAATTGGGTTTTGCATCCTTGCTCTCACATTCGCATCTCGTCTTTCGTTCTCTGTCTTCGAGTTTGATAAGCAATCTTTTGGTCACGGAGCTCAACTCTTCAATGTACTCAAGGATAGATAACCTAACGCAAAAATCCAATTTGAGCTGATTATCGAACGAGCCACATACAAGACCTCATCTGAGGCGATGTTCCAAGATAAATGCGGACTTCAGGTTGAGCTTTGGTGAAGAAGTTTGTATTGAGGATTAACGCTGCTATCCGATGACAGCCTTCGATTACAGTAAGCTTGTCGCTGTTTTGTTCGCGAATTAGGATCGGAAGAAGAGAGACTTCTCGATAGTTTTTCATTGACGATATCTTGGACCGAATCATAGCAATTTCATTTGATACTTCTGGATCGGCAAATTGTGGCGAGATTTTCCAATTCTTATCAGAAAGGTTCTCTGCTGCCATCCTGAGGAAACAAGTTCCGTCAGAAAGAATAATCCAGCTTCTATATCGGAGTGCGTAAAGATTCAAAGTCTCATTAGTAGACAGTTTCACTTTTTGCCAAGAGGTATCATTAGGAAGATTGTCAACCATCGGACTCCTGATCATGCGAAGTAGTTGTTTTCTTCGAGAGTTTGCTTTGGCATCATTGAAATCTGGAGAATCAGTCAGAGCTTTAACCTCGTCATGGTACGGTGGAGGAAGTCTTTCCTTATACTCAGCCTCCAAGAATTCACACCACACTTGATTTTCAGTAACAGTTTCAAATGTAAGCATGAGGAAAAGGAACTCTCGTTAGTGCTCATCGGAAAATGTTTCAGGGCTTCAATTGCAACTAGAAAGAAGACCTATTCTTCCCCGTAGCCGTGTTTTTCGATCTGCTCTATCTTCTCTTTCAAGACTTTCTGCAAATCTTGTAGTTCCTGTAAAGAATTAACACGGAGCTTAATCCACTTTTCATATTCGAAAAATGATTGATTCTTGAACTCATCGAGACCAAGTCTTAAAACCTTGTCCGTGTAGTAGTTTGCTTCTTCCAAATGCTTGTAGGTCTTCCTTGCTTGGTCACTCAAGTCCTGAGGAATGCGGTGAAGATGACTCCGTATTGATACAAATACATCGGTTCTGTATTTATCTTGAAAAGGATTGTCGCTTTTGAAAATTGTTAGATTCAACTCTGTTTCATCAAGCAGATTTTTGTAACTCTCCAGTTCCCAACGATGAATGTTCTCAGTTGCCATAAGGAAAAGCCAGAGACTTTGCTATCCTAAAAACTCTACGATGATATTGATAGGATAAACCAAAGATCGCAGCTTGTCGGCGAACGAAAGTCCTTATTGCGTTCGTGCGCAACTTGTGCAAAACTAGTCCTTAGATTAAAATGTGTTCGAATTCATCTGATTTGGGAAGAAATCTGTCAGCTTATTATTCGTTTGAAAGAACTTGAATCTCTGTACCTCTTACCAGCTCCAGCTCGTATCAAGGGTATGATTCAGCTGAGCATTTTTAGATCTCTGCTTTCTCTTCCATCCGTCTAACTTGAGGAATCCGAAAGCTCCATACGCGGCGGCAGTAATCCCATAAAAAAGCAAGTAAAGAGATGAACCAAAAATCATTGGATCAATTCTAGCCAAAAATTCAAAAAATGAGCCGACTATACCACCTACGAAGATTCCAGTAAAGTACCCAAC
>JARCRS010000116.1 GCA_029850555.1 archaeon
TCCAAAGATCAGGGATGATCATCGATGAGACAAGAAATATCCTTAAGATAGCCGACGATGCGCAAAAACCTGTTTCGATTCCAAAGACGTGTTCAGTTTTCGAACTCGAGCTCGAGGGCAAGAGAATTGTTCTTCCAGGAAGAGAGATTGTAGGCACACCTCAAGAAAGAATTCATAAGGTTTGATCGGGGTTAGACTGGAATGTCAGAAACAAAGAACATAGGATTCGAGGTCAAAGCTCCGACAAAATTGTGCGAAGACCCAAACTGCCCGTTTCATGGGTCTCTTAGAGTTCGAGGGAAAGTTCTAACAGGCAAAGTTGTTAGTGTCTCCTCAAGCAAACTTGCGGTCATATTGAGAGAGTCCTATAAGTACAATAGCAAGTACATGCGATATTTCAAGCGAAGAGCAAAGCTACATGCACACTTACCTCCATGTGTAGAACTCAAGGTTGGAGACATTGCAACAGTAGCGGAATGCAAACCCATTGCGAAAACAGTCTCTTTTGTTGTCGTGGAAAAGCGATCGGGGACTACAGCAACGATTCTTGAGATGGCTGTCTAGAAATTATAGTGAAATATCATGTCTGCCAAATCAAGAGCGGTGTCGGCGAAAGGAGTCTCCGAGTTCAAACTTTACATTACGAGATCTATTCCGGTAACTGCCGTAATTAACTGCGCGGATAACACCGGAGCAAAAACTCTTCGCGTCGTAAACGTGACAAGATATCACGGTAGACTGAAACGAGTCCCAGCTGCTTCTGTTGGCGATCACATCACAGTTGTGGTAAAGCGCGGTCCACCTGAGCTTAGGAAGCAGACTTTCGGCGCCGTAATAATTCGGCAAAAGTACGCAGTTCGACGCGTCAGTGGACAGCGAGTCATGTTCGAGGACAATGCGGCTGTAATTATTACTCCCGAAGGTGACATGAAAGGAACGGACATCAAAGGGCCTGTAGCGGCGGAGGCTGCCGAGCGATGGCCGAGAATTGCCAATTTGGCTACAATGATTGTTTGAAGGAAAAAACAGGTCGTAGGACATTATGAACCAGCAAAAGGATACGTCATCAAAGCCTATCAAAGTGAGAAAAAGAATGCGTCGTTTCAGTGCGCAGAAATCAAGCACTAGACTACCTACAGCTGCGCTATCTAGCGATCTCAAGTCAAAATACGCAAAAAATTCTGTTCGAGTACGGATTGGTGATAGCGTGAAACTGGTTCGGGGAGAATACTCTGGCATAGAGGGCAAAGTCCAAAAAGTGTTTGCGACTGAGGGGCTAGTCTCCGTGGAGGGAATCCACAGGGAAAAGATTGCTGGAGGTAATACTCCGGTCAAGATTCATACTTCGAACCTGGTTGTTACTGGATTGAATCTTAATGACAAATGGCGACGAAGCTCGATTGAAGGAACACAGTGAAATAGTGTAAAGAGGTCATATGTAGATTGGCAAGAAAAAGCGGAACTCTAAAGACAAAAAGGGCCCAAGTCCCCAGCTTTTGGAAGATATCAAAGAAAGATAAGCGGTTCGTCGTTAGGACAGAACCCGGTCCACATCCCAAGAACTATAGCTATCCTCTGTTAGTCTTGATGCGCGATATACTTTCTTTGACTAAAAATAATCGCGAGGCAATCAATGTACTTAACGAAGGAAAGATAAGAATCGATGGTAAAGTTGTGCGCTCGCCGAGATTCCCAGTCGGTTTGATGGACGTAATTGAAATTCCTACCATTGACAAATCCTTCAGGTTGGTTCCACACGAAGGAGGTTTGTCTCCGGTCGAGATCTCTTCTACCGAAAAGGATCTCAAACTTTGCATTGTAAAGAGCAAGAAAACTACAAGAGGTGCAAAAGTAGTTTGCGGATTACACGATGGTCGCGTGATCTATCCGGCCGCAGAAGTGGATATTCGGCCGGGGGATGCTTGTCTTTTGAAAGTCCCCAAGCAAGATTTTCAGGCTAGTTTCCGCCTCAGCAAGGGTGGCTTGGCTGTTCTGATTCGAGGCGAAAGGTCAGGCGAGGTCGTAACCCTGGAGGACTTGAAGCCTGGGACTTTTTCCAGGGGTTCTATAGGAACGGTTAGATTTTCTGATGGAACTAGCTCAGAATTACCTTCTTCTATCCTTATGCCTCTTGGGAAACAGCTTCCGACATTGACAGTTACCAAGCCACGGGCATCGTAATGGAGTGGAAGTTTGAATGAGCACTGCAACATTACAACAAACTAGAAGATCAGATAATGTCGAACGGACAAAGACAATAAAGCTTGGAAAGTTGGTACTGAATATTGGTGTCGGAAGATCTGGGGAAGCAATTGAAAGAGCTCGTCGAGTTCTTGAGGATCTTGTAAAGCAGAAAGCAAGTTTTAGGAAGGCAAAGAAGTCAATCCGAGATTTCGGAGTGCACAAAGGTGAGCCAATAGGAATGATGGTGACGCTCCGAAGAGAAAAGGCACTCGAAGTCTTGAAACTTCTTTTACAATCAAGGGAGAATAGGTTACCTTTGAGCTCGTTTGACGATTTTGGTAATTGCTCTTTTGGCATCAAAGAGCACATTGAGATTCCGGGAGTTAGATATAGCCCTGACATTGGCATATTCGGAATGAATGTTTCTGCAGTCCTTGAAAGACCCGGATATAGAGTCGGAAGAAGATTAAGAGCCCAAAACAAGATTGGGAAGCTTCAGAGAGTGAACAAAGAGGAATCAATTGCTTTCTTCAAGCAGAATTTTGGAGTCGAGGTAGTTTAGCTATGCCCAAAGAGAGACACGGAAAACAGAGAAATTTTGGCAAGGGATCAAGGCACTGCAAGCGTTGCGGACAATACGGCGCACTGATTCAGAAATACGATCTAATGCTTTGTCGGCAATGCTTCAGAGAAGTGGCGCCCAAGATAGGCTTCAAGAAGTACGATTAGGGGGAAACTAAAGAAAATGCCTGCAAACAATGTCGTAGCAAATCTGTTCTCGACAATTTACAACAACGAGATAAGAAACAAAAAAGAATGCTTGGCCATTCCGGGTTCAAAGTTAGCCTCAGCAGTTCTGCGCGCTATGCAGAAAAACAAGTACATTGGCGAATTCGAGTTCATTGATGATGGCATAGGAGGAAAATTCCGTGTACAATTATTAGGCAGAATCAACAGGTGTGGTGTAATCTCTCCCAGATACAGCGTCAACAAAGCCGGTTACACACGCTGGGAAAGGCAGTTTCTGCCTGCAGTTGGGGTAGGTATTCTGATTGTTTCAACACCTCAGGGAGTTATGTCGCACGCTGAGGCTCAGGAAAAAGGATTAGGGGGAAGGTTGGTAGGATATGTCTACTAGTCAGAAGCAGCTCTCGAAGAAGAGCCAGAGTCAAAGTATCTCGCTTGACCTCGCCTCTGGCGTCTCCGCAAGTTTCGACAAGGGCGAGCTCGTTATCAAAGGGCCTTTGGGCAAAGTGAATCAAGACTTCTCAAAGATCCCTGTGGGAATCAAAATTGAGGGAGCGAAGGTGGAGATAACCACTGCCGGATCTCGTAGGACAGACAACGCAGTCCTAAATACTGCCAAGTCGCTTGTGCGAAATGCAATCAACGGCGTAACATTCGGTTACGAATACAAGCTCAAAGTGATATACGCTCATTTTCCGGTCTCTGTAAAAGTGCAGGGGAACAAAGTTCTGGTCGAGAATTTCTATGGTGAAAGATCTCCTCGCATCGCAGAGATCATTGGTGACACGAAGGCCCAAGTGCAGGGCGAAGATATTGTCGTAAGTGGAGTTTCAATAAAGGATGTTGGTCAAACAGCAGCGAATTTAGAGCAGGCTACAAAAGTCAAGCGAAAAGATCAGAGAGTTTTCCTCGACGGAGTTTACGTATACGAAAGAACACGAAAAGGGAAGGTTTGATTGTTTAGTTTTGAGTCAGCAGCAGCCATCTCAGGTTTTGTCAAAGCAAGAGCTTACAAGACTCCTTGAACTTCGGAGGTTGAAGAAAGAGAGGACTCCAAAATTCCAACGACAGGAATCTTGGAGATATGTTAGAATCCATGAACCATGGCGCAAACCAAAAGGTGTCGATAGCCATATGCGCCTTTCGGTAAAGGGATGGCCGGCACTCGTAAAAATCGGATATAGAGTGCCTCGATCCGTTAGAGGCCTTCACCCGTCAGGATATCGCGATGTTCTAGTTCACAACTTGGCGGAGCTCGAGACTTTGTCCCGGGACACAGATGCTGCAAGACTTGCAGCAGGAGTAGGAAGGCGAAAGCGGATCGAGCTAGCAAAAAAAGCGAAGGAACTTGGAATTCGTGTCCTAAATGGTCGCGGCCTTTTGCTTGGACAAAAGATGAGCGAAACAGTAGAAGAAGAGCCTGAAGAATCGAAAGAACAACCGCCATCCGCAGAATCCAAAGCAGAGACTGCCCCCAAACCAAAGGGACGCGCGAAGAAAAGAAAGCAAGCAAAGAAGCCCAAGGCTAAGAAAAAACCCACCAAGAAGAAAAAATCTGCGGCGCCCAAAAAGAAACAAAAGAAAAAGAAAAGTTCTGAAAAGTGATTAGACAAGCATGGTAGACTTAAGTAGCAAACGCAGGATGGCAGCACAGGTGCTGGGCGTAGGAGAAACAAGGGTTCGCATTGATCCGGAAGCAACCGAGCAACTACAAGATGCAATTACGCGCGAGAGCGTACGAGGATGGATATCGGCTGGCCTCATCTGGGTAAACCCAAAAAAAGGTAATTCTAGGGGCCGTGTTAGGGCACGACACTTAAAGAAAAAAAAGAGGGGCAAGGGCCAGGGCTCAAAGAAAGGAGCGCAAGGCGCAAGGGTCGGCAAAAAGCGAGTTTGGGTAACAAGAGTCAGGATGTTAAGACATATATTGAAAGTCATGCGCGACAGGGGAGATATTACAAATGAAAACTTCAAGATCCTCTACAAGCAAGTAAAGGGTGCTCAAATAAGGACAAGGAGACGTCTTGATGAAGAGATCGCAAAAATAGGTCGTAGGTAATCAAAGGGCAAGGGGGATTTTTTCTTGGCTAAACAGCATTATATCCAGATTTTCAAGCGCCGTAGAGACGGAAAAACGGATTATCGAAAACGTCGAGGTCTTATTCAGGGAAGAAAGCCTTTCTTGGCAGTGAGGGTCTCGAACAAATATGTCTACGGCCAAATAATGCGGCCCGCTGCTGATGGCGACCTTACGCTGTGTGAATCTTCATCTCGTAGTCTCTCTAAGCGGTATGGTTGGAAGGGTTCGGCAAAGAATCTTCCATCAGCATATTTGACTGGTTATGTCTTGGGTAAGCTAGCTCAGAATAAAAAAATTGCAGAAGCTAGGGTCTATTCTGGAGTCTCTATGTTTGTTCATGGTTCAAGGATCGCTGCGTTTCTCGGAGGTGCGAAAGACGCGGGATTGCAATTGGAATTTGATGAGAAAATTCTGCCCGACGAGCAAAGAATAAAGGGTAACCACATCTCTGACTATGGGAAAAAACTCTCCCAGGAGAGTCCCCCTCGTTACGACGAGATCTTTTCAAAGACAATTTCTCGTGGTTTAAAACCCGAGGATTATCCGGCTCATTTCGAACAAGTAAAAGAATCGATCGAAAGCAAGAGTTCATCCAAAAAATAACAGACTTAATTTCCAAGAAAAGTGAAGAAAATGGCACAAACTCCGACAGCAGAAGGAACAACGCGTCCTCAGGAACGCCTATCGTCGGGCCCGTCTTCGAATCGACCGGGAAGATTCTCGGATAGAAGAAGGGAGCGGGAACCTGAGCCGCCCTGGGTTCCGAAAACTCGTCTTGGTACTCTAGTCTCGACTGGAAAAATTACTTCTCTTGAAGAGATATTCGAGAGCGGTCAGAGAATCAAGGAAGCCGAAATCATCAAACAACTTGCTCCGGACATGAAAACAAATGTTGTAAGTGTGGGGATTGTTCAAAAGCAGACTGATGCAGGCGAAGTGACCAAGTTTGCGGCTGTGGTTGCCGTAGGAAATGAAGCTGGTTGGTTTGGGGTGGGACGAGGAAAAGCCGTCCAAATGCGTAGTGCGATTGACAAAGCTACTAACGACGCATTTCTGAACTTGATACCGGTAAAGCGTGGCTGTGGCAGCTGGGAATGCAGATGCGGACAAAACCACTCTGTTCCCTTTAGAATAAGCGGCAAGGGGGGCAGCGTTCGAGTGGAGATTATCCCAGGACCGAGAGGTCTAGGCCTAGTAGCGGGAGAAACAGTGAGAAATCTCCTTACACTCGCCGGAATTAAGGACGCTTGGACTAGGACGTATGGATCTACCAGCACAATGTCATCTATTGCGAATGCTGTCTACGATGCTCTAAAGAGAATCCATGGAATCGGGGTTATTCACTAAGGGAGAGCTTTGGTGAATAGAAATGGCAGCTAAAAAGACGAAACAGAACAAAACTAAGGTTGAGAGCACGCCTAACCTCTTAGTGGTCAATATGCGTGGATTAGTAAACACAAGGACTCCGGTCAGGGAGACTCTTCAGCAACTGAGGCTATTGAAACGATTCAACGCAACTATAGTTCCGGATACTGAGATCTTTCGCGGTATGCTAGATTCCGCAAAAGAGCACCTGGCTTGGTCTGAGCTTGATGCGGCCACAGCCGAGAATCTTCTTACAAAGAGGGCAGAGTCGTCGAACGGAAACAAAGTTGAAGCGAGTGTATTGAAAGGCACGGGATTTTCTTCATTTGCAGAACTCGCCGCAGCTCTAGCAAGCGGTAAGGCTTCTCTAAGCCAAGAGTTAGGATTTCGTCAGTTCTTCAGGCTGAGTCCTCCGAGAGGTGGTTTCAATCGCTCGATCCGACGTCAATTTGGCGAAGGTGGAATCCTAGGCCCAAACAGGGAATTAGCAAAGCTCGTCAATAAGATGATCTGATGAACTTATTCAAAGATGTAATTGAAAATGGCTACAAGGCTTAGAAAAGTTAGGCGACAAAGAGGCTCTAGGACTCACGGTTGGGGCCAAATGGGGCAGCATCGACACAGCGGATCTAGAGGGGGGACTGGAATGGCAGGGATGCACAAACACAAATGGAGCTACACTGTGAAATACGCTCCGGATCATTTCGGTCACAATAAGTTTGCACCACCAAACAGAACTGTAAGTCATAGATGGATTAATGTTAGCGATCTCTCAGCTCTTGCAGGGGGGATGAAGAAAGGCGAGATAATTGATCTTGGCTCGATGGGTTATGACAAGTTACTAGGTCAGGGTACTATCTCAACAGCGCTTTCTCTCAAGATTCCAAGAGCTTCCAAGTCAGCAATTGAAAAGATCAAGGCCGCCGGGGGCTCACTTGAGATAGAAGAGAAAGTCAAGCCCAAGTCTCAAACAAAAGATTCAAAGGTGGACGAAAACAAGGGAGCAGCCGCAGCGGCAAAGATATAGGCTTCGAGTCGAAGCTTCGAAGAAATAAAAATGGTTAAGAACTGAGAATGGGAGCTATCAAAGACTTTGTCAAGGGAGCGGCCACAGTTCTTCCGGAGATTAAAAAACCTGTACGCAAACCTTCGCTCAATGAAAAACTGATCTGGACAGCAATCGCCGTCGTCGTTTACATGGTAATGGCGGTCACTCCTTTAACGAGTGTCCAAATCGGAGCTCAGAGTCAATTTTCATACTCCAGCGTCATTTTTGCATCAGCACAAGGAACGTTGATGACTCTAGGCATCGGTCCGATTGTCACTGCCGGGCTGATCCTCCAATTACTTGCCGGCTCGGAAATAATCAAAGTTGATTTTCAGAATCCAGATGACCGTTCGATCTTTACATCAGCCACGAAGCTCCTAACTATAATTGTGATTGTAGTCGAATCTTCGGCGTATCTTATCGGCGGTTTATTCGGTTCGATTCCCGCTTCAGGCGCGATAGCAATTTTCTTCGAGTTATTAGGCGCTTCAATAATTGTAATGTTACTTGATGAACTAGTGCAAAAAGGATGGGGAATAGGAAGCGGAGTGAGTCTTTTCATTCTTGCCGGTGTTGCGCAGAAAGTAATGTGGGACATGTTTAGTCCGCTTCAAGTCACAGTTAGTTCAACCGTATCTCAGTACTACGGCGCGATTCCATATCTCATAAGCGCTGCTTTTTCGGGTCATGCTTTTGACGCAATTTTTCGAACGAGCGCGGGCAACTCAGGCTTTCCGACCATATTCGGTTTGATCACTACAATAACTGCAATACTCGTAGTTGTTTATGTTGAGGGAATGAGAATTGAGATTCCGATCACCTCGACAAAATATAGAGGGTTCGCCGGAGTGTATCCGATCAAGTTACTATATGTTTCAAACATCCCTGTGATTTTGTTTTCTGCACTCGTCGCAAACATTTCCTTCTTTTTCGCGTATCTTTGGAAATATTATGACTACAATGGGAGTACCGGAAACTACAACCATTGGTTCAATTATCTGGCGCAATATAACATTACTACAGTCCAGGCTGCAAACGCTACTCCACTCACGTATCAGCCGCTCAAGGGCAGCCTGATCTACTACATGACTTCGCCAAACAATATTCTTCTCCCCAATGCAGATTATGTTAGGGCCCTTACGTACGTACTTTTTGCCGTGGCTTTCTCGGTAATGTTCGCAAAGATTTGGGTAGAGATCGGAGGATTGTCTCCAAAGGCAGCCGCAAAGAATCTTATCGGAGCTGACGTGATGGTACCTGGCTTTAGGAGGACCGGCGCGTCCGTTGAAGCGATTCTTGGAAAGTACATTCCTGTAATTACAATAATTGGTGGAATATTCATAGGTCTCCTAGCATCGCTAACGAGCCTCTTCGGCGTGTTTGGAACAGGTGTCGGGCTGCTCCTAATGGTCGACATCATAATTCAATATTACCAGATGCTCGTGAAGGAACAGCTCGAATCCATGATGCCGAGACTGGGTGCCATGCTCGGTAGAACCTGATTCTAGCGACTCCCCCAAAACTAAAAGTAGAGTTCAATAGCTATCACAGCTAGGGCCTGTTACTGAGATGAGCAGCTCGAATATTCAAAAGCGGCGCAGGATAGTCATAGTGGGGATTCCAGGAGTCGGAAAAAGCACAGTCGTCGCAAAGGTTGTAGAGATGCTCAATGCAAAAGGCAAGTCTTCGAAGGTAATCAACTATGGCACTGTTATGTTGGAGCAGGCTATGAAATCTCATAGCGTTAGATCTCGCGATGAAATTCGAAAGCTTTCGATTGAAGCGCAGAAGAACCTCCAAGTACACGCTGCTTCAGAGATTTCCAAAATGGAAGGAGAGTTTGTCATTGTTGACACGCATCTGTTCATTTCAACCACGGAAGGGTTCTGGCCAGGTATCCCAATGAATGTCATTCAGGCTCTAATGCCAACAAATCTGATTCTTGTAAGTGCCAAAGTCGAAGAGATTTTGGGAAGAAGGCAGAAGGACGCCACGAGATCTAGGGACCCTGCTACAAAAGAGCTCTTGGAAAAGGAGCTCGTAGCTGCTACTTCTCTTCTTTATGCTTCTACAGTTATAGCAGGTTGCCCGGCTCTAATTGTCGAAAATCATGAAGGAGCTGTTGACGAGGCAGCCTTGAGAATAGTAACCGCGATTTCGTCAAGCTAAATATATAGGCAGACGAGGAATCATCCATTTTGACGTTGCTCTTTACACTGTTTCTAGCTCTTGCGAGCAGTACTATCCCATCATCAGTGAATTGGGAAGATATCTTTCTAGTCGTTTTGATGGCAATTGGGGTCAACCTCCTGTACGCGGTGGGAAGGCGAAAGCTTACTAACGTCGAGAAGATGCGGCGGTACAATTTCGAACTAAAGGCGTTTAGATCGGAAATGACTCAAGCAATGAGGGAGGGAGACAAACAAAAGCAGGAGAAGATGAAAAAGAAACAACAGCAGATGAACAAGATGCAAATGGAGATGAGTAAAGAGCAGATGAAGCCTACTCTTCTTTTCATGATACCATTGTGGGGCGTCTATTTCTTGATGTCTAGTTTGGTCGGCGGAGGTCTACTTGTCGTGCTTCCGATATTCATACCATATGTCGCCTGCTCCACTTCATCTACCGTAGCTCATTGTATCAGTGCAACGTCGTTTGGAGCAGCCGTGCCTTGGATGCCATTCTTCTGGTGGTATATGATCTGCTCGTTTACTTTCAGTACCCTGATCAACCGACTCTTTGGGTTGACGTTTGATTATTGATTCTGCTTCGTTTCCTCCATCTTACTTCGCCGAACCCTTGACATCGATATAGCCTCGGGCTTATCCTATACGTAAAGAACACGCATAATAGTTTCCGAAAAAATAGCTATCTTTGTCCCTTGGCAAGAAAAATAACAAAGAAAGCAAACAGTGAAAAGAAGATAGCAGTAGTTATCTCTGGCATGCCTTCGGTCGGTAAAACCACCGCTGCAGAAGTGATTTCTAAGCGATTTAGATTAGCTCACATCGCAGGCGGAGATATGCTACGCGAAATGGCTATTGAGAGAGGATACGATCCGGAAGGACCAGACTGGTGGGATAGCCGCGAGGGAATGAAATTCCTTGCCGAACGAAGCAGCGATCCAAAATTTGACAAAGAAGTCGACAGAAAACTGATAGAATACATTCGACGGGGCGGGGTTGTCATAACAAGTTACACAATCCCCTGGCTTTGCAACGATGGGTTGAAGATATGGTTCAGCGCATCTCCAAGGGCTCGAGCAAAGCGCCTTGCTGGGAGAGACAGGATCAGTTTTGCTCCAGCCCTCAAAATAATAAACCAAAGGGACGCAAGAAATAGGTTGCTCTATTCCAAATTGTATAAGATTGAGTTCGGAAAAGATCTTTCCGTGTTCAACTACATTATCGATACAGAGGACATGACAGCACGTGAGGTTGTTGAAGCTGCTGCTAGACTTGTCAGTGATTACAAAAATTCACTCTCCATTTAAAAAATGGTGTGCGTGTATTTTTGCAATTATTTCAAGAGAGTAACAGGACAAAGCTTGAGTCCCTCTCTCGCTTTACAAAGGAAGAAGCAAGACGAAATGAAACAGAAATCGTCGTCCTGAGGGAGAACGAATCTAGCGATCCAAAGTATGGAAGCTATCCAGATTCTCGTCCTTTGAAAGAATATTTGAAGTATGGCTTCATTGCTCTCGATAAACCACAGGGCCCGTCTAGTCATGAAGTCGTGTCTTGGGTCAGAAAGATCTTTGGAGCTCAAAGAGCAGGTCACAGCGGCACACTTGACCCTATGGTATCCGGTGTCTTGCCAGTTGGGCTAGACTCTGCGACGAAAGCCCTCTCTGCATTATTGCTTGGACCCAAGGAGTACATCTCTATTGCGCGAATCCATGATAGTGTACCTAGGCAATCTATAGACAAGGTCCTTTCAGATTTTGTTGGGCCCATTTATCAAAAGCCGCCTCAGAGGTCGTCTGTAAAACGAGTGACTCGGACGAGAGAGATTTACGAAACAGAGCTTATCGAACAATCTGGAAACCTACTTTTGATCCGAGTGCTTTGCGAAGCCGGAACGTACATTAGAAAATTGGTCTATGATTATGGGGAGATTCTGAAAGTTGGAGCAACGATGGCAGAGCTTCGTAGAACTCGAGTTTGTCAATTAGATGAAGCGGACCTTGTTAGATTGCACGATCTGTTTGAGGCAAAAGCAAAATTCAACGAATCTGGAGATGAGAAAGAGATTCGCAGTGTAGTGAAACCAATCGAACGGGAAGTCGCTTTTCTCAAACAAATCAAAATAAGAGATTCGGCAGTAGACTCGATATGCCACGGGGCACAGCTTGCCATTCCGGGCATCGTCGCTTACACAGTTGGATTAAAGAAAGGTGATCTCATTCGATTAGTTTCTGGAAAAGGAGAGCTCGTAGCTATCTCAGAATCTCAAATGGACGGAGAAGAGATTTCCCAAACCCAGCACGGTATCGCCGCGATAACTAGGCGAGTTATAATGGAACCTGGAACATATCCGAAGATGTGGAAAAAAGCGGAACATGCCCCAGAAACTGAAGAACTGGGTGAATCAAGGATTAGGGAATCCATTTTTGATAAGCTCCAAGAGGAAGAGGAAAGAACAATCGAGCAAGGGGGGACTTGAATTTTCTACTCGGTAATTTTGACAGCACCCAGTTAAAGATAGAAATACACTGGATTGGCTTTTGAATTTGGCAATTAAGTGCCGGGGTCGCCTAGCCTGGTAGGGCGCAGAAACTACAACTTACCAAAGTCTATGATTGAGAAATGGTTGCGCGAGCCTGGAATCGGTTGCACGCGGTTTGAGAAAACATTCGGACAGCCTGTGACCGTATTGGTCTCGTGGGTTCAAATCCCACCCCCGGCGTCTCAAACTCCAGCAGAGACAAGAGGAAAAAGAATACAATAAAACAGCTCGAAGGCTTGAGTTCGCAGAGAAACGACAAATGACTATAATCGGAAAAAATCTGCTCGTTAAACTCGTCGAGGAGCAAAAATGCATTCATCCTTTCGATTACGATCTTTTTGACGGCGATGGCTATGTTCTTACCGTTCAAAAGGAGACAGTTCTAAATTATCTCGAGCATAGGAATGTAATCTCTCACGAAGTAGTTTTTACGCCTCCGGATCTCGTAGGTCATTTGACTGCCAAGAGCAAATATGGGCGACTGGGCTTATCATTTCTCAATTCGGTGAAAGTCCATAGCGGCTTTGTTGGCCGTCTGGCTCTGGAATTAGTCAATCTCAACAACGAGCGCGCCCCAATTACGATAAAGAGAGGAGATCCGCTCATACACATAGAGTTTGAAAGAAGGGAGGGCGACCCTAGTGTTTACTCGGGGCAGTACATGTTCCAGTATCTCAACGACCAGGAAGCCGAGACATATGCGAATCTTCTTCCCAAGCTCCATCCTAGTCTTTTTACTAAAGACGAGCTAGAGGTAAAATGCAAAGCTAGAGTTAAGGTCTAAAGATTTGTGTTTTTTTTCCAATTCTCTGAAGCAGATTCGAATCTGGATAACGCAATTTGCGTGAACTATAGAATTCTTCACGCCGTTGCAGATCGCGTGTGAATTTACCCTGAAGGAATGATTAACAAAGGAGGAAAAATAGTCCCCTAAATCTTTAGGGCAGTCTTTAGTCCCTTGTACCTGTTTCTAATCGTGACCTCAGTCACTCCAGCTGCTTCCGCGACGTCTTTCTGGGTCTTGTTTTCGTTTTCCATGACACACGCCACGTATAGTGCAGCTGCTGCTAGCCCCATGGGATCTTTTCCGGCTGATGTCCTCGTTTCTTCAGCCCGTTTCAGTATCTCAAGAGCTCTTCTCTTTGTTTTTTCAGTCAATCCTGCTTTGCTTGCGATTCTCGAAACACATTTCGTCGGATCTACTACTGGCATACGTAGATCCATTTCTCGAAGGAGTAGCCTATAGCAACGGGCAATATCTTTCTTTTTCACGTTGCTGACAGCAGAAACGTCTTTGAGAGTTCTTGGTGTTTCTGTATCTCTGCAAGCCGCATAAAGTGAAGCCGCAATCAGTGCAGAGATTGAACGACCGCGTACGAGTCCTCTTTCAAGTGCTTTTCTATAAACATAAGCCGCTTTTTCAATCACGGCGTCACTAACGTTGAGCTTGTCAGCCAATCTGTCGAGTTCGCTGAACGCCTGCCTCAAGTTGCGATCTACTGGTTCATGAACTTGGCTTCTTCCGTCCCATGTCCGTAACCTTTCTATAGTCGCCTTCATCGAGGCGGGAAGTGATTTTCCAGAAGCGTCTCTATCCTCGACTCCAATCACAGTTGCAAGGCCCATGTCATGCATAGCGAGACTGGAAGGGACTCCAGTTCTAGATCTATCATCTTTCTCTTCTTTTGAGAACGCTCGCCATTCTGGACCGATTTCTTCAATTTTTTCTTTGACGACGTAGCCACAGTTGCTGCAGAATAGCTCGCCTCCAGCCGTGTCAACAACCATTGGTCCCTTGCCGCATCGTGGGCAACGATCTAGAGAGCGCTGCATCTTGAATAAGTTGCTATAGCTTTTGTTCTCAATGCTCATGAAATTTGTCCGCCAGAAGCCTTTTATTTAGAAGACGATTGCGTCGGTACCTGTAAACATATAAGTCTTTTGCACTATTCGAAGCCTTTTATTCCTTTTTCCTCTTCGACTCTCGCATGATTTATCGGTTCGCTGACAATTTAGACGAAAAACAGGTGAAAGAACTAACTTCTCGGTTGCAGAATAGAACAATTACAAGATTTGAATACGACAAAGACGGCGCTGACAACTATTTTGTTCTCGGCTTTGACGATGAGACAAAACTGACTATATTTTACGAGTCTGGAAAGGGGAGCCTAATTTTGGGAGAAGGGTTTCCCTGAATTATTCTTAGGCTAGCGCTTTTGAGACAAGGTCGTCTTGAGTTACTAGGCCACTAGGTTTGCCTTTATTTGTAACGAGCAAACGACGAAATCCCTTGTCTCGCATCAGCTCGATCGCTTTACGTGCCGGCGAATCTCCATCAATTGAAACTAGTGGCGACGACATGACTTTCCTAAGCAAGACATGAGCTGAAGGGAGATCTTCGGCAACGATCTTGTAAAGAACGTCTCTTTCTGTCAGGATTCCGACAGGGTTGTCATTTTGCGTGACAAATACGCTTCCGACCTTGTACTCCTTCATTAACTTCGCGGCTTGCCATACGTTGTTGTTGATATCTATTGTAACGAGCTCTTGGCTCATATACTTTGAAACAGGATCGTCAAGTGGTGTCTTTGCATCAGTCCAGTCAATCCAGAAGGAGACTTGGGCATTGCAATTTTTACAAAGGTCGGGCGGGGCTTCTTGTTCGTAAACCTCTCCACAACGATAACATTTCCACTTTGCCAATTGCGTTGTACTAATTGAGAATCCTTAGAGATAACCGTTGCGTCGTAGTCCACTCAGGAGGAGATATTTCCGAAGGGATCGATGTTTGGCCCTTGCCGTAGCTTGTCATATTCTACCGTCATCTCCCCATTCAAAATGCGCCTTTGCACCTCGGAGAGAAGATCTTCTATCTGTTCTTTGTTTTTCAATACTCTTTCGAGGCCCTTCATAGCAGTTTGAGAGATTTCAATGCTTACGTTGTGTCCTCCATAATGACCGCCAAAGGCTACTCCCTTGAAGTTAATCCTTTTTGTGGAGCTATTGACTTTGAGTTTGAAAAATCCCTTCATCATGTAGGAAGCTCCCAGGCCCTCAAGCGATTGGATGTGAACTTCTCCGAGCTCGTTTTCGAAGTGTGACAAGGGGTAAAGACCGGCTATAACTGATAATCAAGGAACTCTTGATTTATGGATTCTCTATCGCAAGCAAACGATTCCACGGTATCAAAAACTGTTTTGAGTCATTTCATAAGGAACATCTAAGCGTGACTGATTTGAGCGGAGATTCGGAAGAAAATAAGGATGAACGAGAATTGAAAATAATCACATTTCAAGTTGTCGTGAGCGGTAAAGTTCAAGGTGTATTCTTTAGATCTAGCTTGAAGAACTTGGCAGACGGATTATCCGTAACTGGGTGGACCAGGAATTTAGCCGACGGTACAGTCGAAGCTCTTCTGCAAGGCGACGAAACTCGGGTAAGAAAGGTCATTGATTGGTGTCATATTGGTCCAAGAAACGCAAGTGTCGATTCTGTGAAAGCATCGCCAGTTGATGAGAATAAAATTTATCGAAATTTTACGATCCTTGTCTGACTTAATTTTGTGAATTCATGCTCATGGGACAAACCTAATTTACTATTGTTTTGAGATTCTTTGCAAGTCTGTTATTCTCATCGATTTGAGAAAACTGCTATAGGTTGTTTTAATCCAATGCCAAAAAAAGTTGCACTCATTCGGGGTGACGGTACCGGACCTGAATTAGTTGAAGCAATGCTGACTGTGTTAAAGGCTACCGGTACAAATGCCGAGTTCATTCAATGCGACGCAGGACTGGAATGGTGGGAGAAACACGGGGGTCCTTCCCTTGTGCCTGAAGAAACATATCATATTCTAGACCAAGCAGACGCCTGCTTCAAAGGACCCACTACGACTCCTTGGACTCCAGGATCTCCCAGGAGTGTTGCTGTCAGCATTCGACAGAAATACAATCTTTATGCTAACGTTCGACCGATTAAAACCTTCAAGGGTCATGTTTCTGTCTTAGGCGAAGTCGATTTTGTTTGCGTGAGAGAAGCTACCGAAGGAATGTACAGTGGTCTCGAACATAGGCTCTCGCATGACACTGCAATCGGGATTAGAAAAATTACATGGGGAGCAAGCGAGCGAGTTACTGAATTCGCTTTCAAAGAAGCCGAAAAACGAAATTGGAAGAATCTCATGGTTGTGAACAAGGGGAACATACTCAAAGAAACTGATGGGCTCTTCATGGAAGCGGTTCATTCAGTCGCAAAGAAATATCCTGATATAGAGCTCAAGGAGTCATTCATTGACAATTTTGCCCAACAGTTAGTCAAAAATCCTCAGAATTTCAACCAGCACGTCATCCTAAGTACTAATCTGTTCATGGATATTCTCTCCGAAGAGGCATCCGCGTTGATAGGTAGCATCGGGGCGGTTTATTCTGCAAACTTTGGGGACAAATACGCAATGTTCGAACCAGCTCATGGTAGCTCCCCAAAGTACAAAGGACAAAACAAAGTTGATCCCACAGCTACTATCCTCTCTGGTGGGTGGATGCTTCAATATATTGGCGAAGAAAGGGGCGGAAAAGCGGTTTTCGAAGCAACAAAAGAAGTTGTGGAGGAGGGAAAAACTGTTACATACGACCTCGGAGGCACGGCAAAGACCTCAGAAATGGCTGATGAAATAGCGATTAGAGTCAAGAAAGCGCTTCGATAAGTCTAGTTATCTCGATTCCTTCCGCTCCTCTAATCGATTCACCGTAAGAGGTGGAATTTAGAAATCTAATTTGGGGCTTTCTTTCTATTAGAAATTCAAGGGAGCGTTTTCCAAACTCAAGTTTTAGCGCCTTTCTCTTCTCTCCGGTATTTGTTTCGAACTGTGAGTTTATTCCTTCTTTTGCTTGCGGAGAACCTAAGATTTGTGAATCGCGTTTGGTGAAATCCATCCCGGCGATCACTAGTATATCTGGCTCAAAAGAGCTTGCTAGATAGCATGCCCTATCTCCGTCCATGAAGCCTCCTATGTTTCGAACATTTTGAAGAGAGGAAACCTGCGTAGTTCCGAGAATATTCTTGCCCATTTGGGGCACAAGTTGACTCACAAGTTTGAAGTTATCTCCATGTGCATGGACGAATAGCGTTCTGTCTTGGCTTTGCGAAATCAAAGAACTTTCGGAAGAACTATCGAGATCAGAAACTGTGATCTGGGGAACAATCATGGCTTCAATAAGTCTATCCGTAGCTCCATCGGCTGCAATGACAAGATTCTTTGATTTTCTCGCGATAGGATAAAGATTCATGATATCATTCTGAAGAGAGGGCCCCGTGCCAAAGACAAGACAATTTCTTTTCTTGAATTTCCTATACAGTTTATCAAAGCCTTCGCTAAAAGTGGAAATTCCTTTTCGCTTTAGTAAAATAGATAATTCGTTGCGCGAACGTTCGTCGGATTCCTTCGAGTATCCAAGTGACGTTGATATGGATGAATAGAATTTGTCATACCAATTCTTTCCCAATGGGGAATCAAGATCCGCCAAATCTTTTGCCATAACTTAAGGAAACAAGCCAGATAATGACTTTTATCGCTTGGCCTATTCGGGCTAGAATAGGTCTGTTTCGAAATTTGCCCACAAAGGGAAAAGAGATCTTTGGAACGCTTGAAAACGTCAAGGTCGGCGATCGTTTCCCGGTCAGAGTTATGGGCGTGATTAATCTAACAAGAAATTCGTTTTACAAAGGTTCAGTGAGTACGGGGAGAGAGGAGATACTGAATTCAGCTCTTAAGATGCAGGAGGAAGGGGCCGATTTTATAGATCTTGGAGCACGCTCGACGGCTCCCTATAGAACTTCCGAAATCTCTGAAACAACTGAAACTAAACTTCTCTCGTTTGCGCTCAAAATTCTTTCTGGGAGAATTGATCTCCCTCTTTCGATTGACACGACAAGAGTAATGCCCGCAAAGCACGCACTTGATGAAGGAGCCACTATTCTAAACGACCCGTATGGGTTCGCTCATGAACAAGGAGAAGAACTCGCCGAGCTAACTTCGGAGCGTCGGGTCTCTGTTGTAATCACGGCTCACGAAATGTCGGAGCGGAATATTCATGATCCGATATCGCGTGTCAGAAGTGCATTAGTTCAATCACTACGACTAGCCAAGAAGAAGGGCATCAAGTCAAACAAGATAGCGATAGATCCCGGGATTGGTTTTTTCTCGGACAGCAAGATTTCAAACGTGGAATGGAACTCGAGGATCTTGGCAAATATCGGAGCTCTAAGACGCTTTGGCGAACCAATACTCATCGGCGTTTCACGGAAAAAATTCTTGGGTATTTTGGGAGGCGACATACCCGCGGAGGGAAGACTTTCAGGCTCTCTTTCGGCAACTGCGATCGCAGTCTACAATGGAGCGCACATCGTTAGGACTCATGATGTAAAAGAAACAAAGCAAGCGATAGCTGTGGCATCGAAAATCAAAGAAGAGGCCGCAAAAGGTTTAAGCCAGATTATTTGATCCGGTTTTTCATGGGTACTAGCCCGCAGAAAAGCGAAGGAAGAACCTCGTCCACCAGCAATGAGGATGACGTTCAGAAAGTAGCAGAGATCAAGGAATATCTAGAGTCCAAGATTTCCGATCTTGAATCGGAGCTAGGAAAACTCAAAGACATGCTTGTTCTTGTTGACACGAGACTGCGTGAGAAAAGTTTCGTTCCTGCAATCGCTCTTAGAGGAGCTCTAACTACTGCGTCGATTAAAACGCAGAAAGTGCCTCACGCTAATCAAACAAAGAATGTGCAAACAGAAGGCCCAAAGGTAAGTGGATCAGAGAAGGATATGGTTGGGAATCCTAACGAACGCCAATTAAGACGAACGAAAGATTCGATGCTCTTAGCCAACGCCCTCATTGACCAGAGCAAAGTTGTGATCGTCCCCTCAAAAGATGTTAAATTGTCCCAGCATACTCCGCCCTTCGAATCTTTCTTTGTAAACAGAATACTACGCGGATATCAATCGAAGGATCAAGAGGAGTCTAAGAATGGTAAATTAAAGCCAGACCAAGTACTAGAGTACAACGTTCAAGAAACACAAGGAACCATCTCGAGCGTCACTGTTTCAAACTATCGTGACAATGCCCGCCTAAATGAAATCATGAGTACCATAACTTGGGCTTTCACGAGAATGCTTGAAAAGAAATAGAATTAATTGTAGTATAATCTCACTTTGGCTAGTCGGGGAATTGTAGCGTACCAAGTTGGTGGCTAGATTTCCTAGTCGGTTCTGCCGTGTTAGGCTCGCACCTAAGATCTTAATTCCTTGAAGAGCTCTTCAAATGTCCGACTTGAAGCTCACAATCATATCTGACATTCATGGAAACTATACGGCTTTTGAAGCTGTTCTGGCAGAATTAAAGAGTGCGAATGTGTCAAAGATCGTTTGCCTCGGTGACGTCCTACAGGGCGGCCATCAGCCCCGAAAAGTACTTCAAAAGTTGAAAGAGCTAGATTTGCCCGTTGTTGCCGGAAATGCTGATGAAGAAGTTATTGATGCAAATTCGCCTCGCAATTATGTCAATGAGATTGAGAGAAAGCTGCATGATATCGACAAATGGACTCTGGCGCAGCTTTCATCATCTGATCGTGAATATATTCGCTCATTCAAACCAATCATACAGATACCATTATCCAAAGAGAAGAATCTACTTTGCTTTCATGGATCTCCTAGATCTAACAGGGAAGGGATCTTCCCAACAACTACCGAAGAAGATCTCGCGGCTATTCTTTCCCCTAGAATAAACTGGCTAATGGCTTGTGGTCATACGCATTCCCAGATGTTTCGAAGGTATCTCGAATCGATTATCATCAACCCTGGGAGTGTTGGATTGCCATTCCAGTTCGAGACAATCGATGCATTCAAGAAGAAACAAGCCTATAATCCAACTTTTGCAGAGTACGCAATTCTAGATTATTCTGATGAAGGACCACTAATTGTAGAACTGTGTAGAGTTACAATAGATCACGATAAGCTAATTTCTTCCATTCTAGAAAGCGGCATGCCTCACGCAGACCAAGCGACAAAGGATTGGAGAAGGAATTGAAACTTTCGCAGTAATCTACTTGACGTCGGCACTTCCTGTAGCTCGTAAAGACTTATAGCCGTGCTAATGCGTGGAAACTTCGGCAAGGGAGTTTATTCCTAACCTTTGCCAATCGATTTTTACTCAAAACTCACGAATGCTAGCGGAGTCTATACTTTTCGCGATTTTGTACTAGTACCCGGAAGGAGCGATGTTGAACCTTCCAAAGTGGACCTTTCTGTCAATCTCACAAAAAATGTCCACTTGAATCTTCCACTTGTTTCTTCGCCAATGGATACAGTAACTGAGGCTGACATGGCAATTGCGCTCGCAAGACAGGGGGGAATTGGGATTATTCACAGGAACATGTCCATTGAAGAACAGGTAGAGAATGCCAAGAGGGTAAAACGGGCAGAATCTTTCATAATCAGAGACGTTGTAACGATTGCACCCAGCCAAAAAATTTCTGATGCCCTTGAACTCATGAATACCAAGAGCATTTCCGGCCTTCCAGTGGTTCAAGACGGAGAGCGCATGGTTGGAATATTGACAAGACGGGACGTCAACTTTTCAGATCCCAAAGAGCAAGTAAGTCAAGTCATGACCAAGGAGGTCATTGTGGCATCCCCTGACGTAACAATTGAAGATGCAAAGAAGATAATGAACAAGAGGAAGGTGGAAAAACTTCCGGTAGTCGATCAAAACAAAAGGCTTCTAGGGTTGATCACGATCAAGGATGTATACTCTAGGGAACGTTTTCCTCTAGCAACCAGAGATAATCAAGAAAGACTGCTTGTAGGTGCGGCGATATCGCCATATGACCTTGATCGAGCAAAAGCGTTAGAAAAATATGTGGATATTCTTGTTTCAGATGTCGCGCATTTCCATAATACTAACGTTCTCGAAGCCGCAAAGAAGCTTACCAAAGAAGTCGCGGTTGAATTCATCGCTGGAAATCTAGGGACATTAGAAGGTGCCCGCGATACCTTGGAAGCGCTCGATGGTCGAGTAGCTGGAATCCGAGCAGGCGTGGGATCAGGATCGATTTGCGTAACATCTGAGGTGACAAAGGCTGGAGCTCCAACTTTATTTGCCGTCGCTCAAATTGCTGCGGCCATGCAAGAAACGGGCCTTCAAATTCCAATAATTGCTGATGGTGGAATTAGGGCTGCGGGAGATGGAGCCCTTGCTCTAGCGGCGGGAGCCTCTGCGGTCATGATGGGAAATGTATTTGCTGGTTGCACCGAATCTCCCGGCGGACTGATCAAGATAGGAGGCAAATACTACAAGCCATACAGAGGTATGGGAAGCCTGGGTTCGAGACAAAAGAGATTCGCCATAGACCGCTATAACCAGCCGGCAAAGGGGATCGCCGAGGGGGTTGAGGGAGTTGTCCCATATCGAGGCGACGTCTCGACAGTCGTTGAAGAATTTTCTGGCGGTCTTAGAGCATCTTTTGGTTATGCCGGAGCTTCTTCGGTCAAAGATTTGTGGGTCAAAGCAAGATTCGGAGCGGTCACTGCAGCTGGCATAGATGAAATGCGGCCTCATAGCATTATTTTGCCGGGAGAAGAGAAGATCTAACGATTGAGAGAATCTAGCTCTTTAGAAAAAATTCTTGTTTTGGATTTTGGCGCTCAGTATGCCCATCTGATTTGCCGGCGGGTTCGCGAAATGGGCGTATATGCAGAGCTTGTTCCTTTCGACATTTCACCTAAAGAAATACGACAAAGGAAAGCCCGAGGCCTGATTCTTTCCGGAGGGCCGAGAAGCGTGTACGACAAACGAGCTCCGCTTCCGAGCAAGGAAATATATGATTTAGGCTTGCCTGTCCTTGGAATCTGCTACGGGCTTCAGGCTCTAGTCTATCAAAACGGCGGAAAAGTAGTACGCTCTAATAATAGAGAGTACGGTAAGGCGTCTCTAAGTATAGTTGACAAACAAAATACTTTGTTTCAAGGAATCAGCGACCCTACGCTATGCTGGATGAGTCACGGCGACGCAGCCGAGAAACTCCCGCCAGGATTTTCAAGTATTGCAACGAGCGATAATTCGCCGTACGCCGCTATTGCGTCGGGGAATATGTACGCGGTTCAGTTTCATCCGGAAGTGACTCATACCTTAGAAGGTAACAGAATTCTATCAAATTTCGTCTTTGACATTTGCCAGTGTGAAAGGAACTGGTCCACAGAGAGTATGATTGAAGATGCCATAAGCGAACTCCAGTCGAAGATTGGTCCATCAGACAGAGTACTCTGTGCTCTTAGCGGCGGGGTCGATTCATCAACAACTGCAGCACTTCTTGAGAAAGCAATTGGCAAGAGATTGTACTGTGTTTTTGTGGACAACGGCTTGCTACGAGAAGGAGAGCGTCAACAAGTAGAAAATCTGTTCAGACCCCGCTTGGGGAAGAATCTGATAGTTGTCGATGACTCTCGAAAATTTCTTTCCAAACTAAAGGGAGTTAAAGACCCCGAAAAAAAACGAAAGATCGTCGGAAGAGAATTCATTCAATCATTTGAAAGAATCAGCAGAAAGCTAGGCAAAATAACTTGGCTAGCGCAGGGTACCCTCTATACGGATATTGTTGAAAGCGCTAAATCTGGCGCAACAAAAGACGCACAGTCGAAAATAAAGTCGCACCACAATGTAGGAGGCCTGCCCGGAATAATGGGATTCAAGCTCATAGAGCCGTTGAAAGATTTGTACAAAGATGAGGTTCGAAAGGTAGCGAGAACGCTGGGCTTACCCTCAAGTTTGATCTTGTCCCATCCTTTCCCAGGCCCGGGCCTCGCGGTAAGAGTCATCGGCGAAGTAACAAGAGAAAAATTGCGAATTGCTCGGAAAGCGAGCGCGATAGTTGAAGGAGAGCTGAGAATGGCTGGATTGTACGAAAAATTGTGGCAAGCTTATGCTTCTGTTGGAGACGATGAAGCAACTGGGGTGAAAGGCGATTCAAGAGAAGTTGGTCGTGTCGTAATTGTTCGAGTTGTGGAATCTATTGATGCAATGACCGCCGATTGGACGCGCCTGCCTTATGAAATATTAGAAAGAATCAGCAATCGAATAACTAACGAGGTTCTAGGAGTAACATGGGTAACCTATGCTGTTTCGAGCAAACCTCCTTCGACGATCGAGCCTCAATGATAATATTCGTCATGAGTCTCGATAAAATCAAGCACTTGCTCGACGCTAGGAGGCTCGGCATCTTCCCGAGACACATAAAGTCCTGCCGCCGCATTCGCAAAGCGTAGTCTCCATTCTGATTCCCAGCTTAGAAGATGGCCTATAATATCTCCTGCGTCCCAAACATCGCCTGCCCCAGTCACAATTCTCTGGTTAACCTTGTGGCAGTGAACGAGAAGGCAGTCATTTGATTTGCAGGAAAGACTGATGTTTCTTGTGTGAAGGTCGACTGTAGCCTGGCTGATTCCGGAGATCAATTTGATCGCCTTTTGGAGATCATTCTCCGAATAGTCTTGTGGAAGGCTATAATTTGCTAGTACCCTGCAGAATATTCGTAGCTCATTGTCATTTAGACTAATGTAGTCTATTAAGCCATGATCGAAGATTGTTTTCTTTAATTCGGGAATGTTTTGCGAAAGCTGCGCCACATCTGCCGGGTCAAAAAATGTCAGGGCTCCTTGCTGTTTTGCACTAGAGTACACTTTTGAACAGAGCTCGTTTCCATTGTAGTTTGCAGCCCAGTTCACGACGGAGACTATCTTTGCAGATGAAATCATATGCAAAGCGCTGTCTGGAATAGCCGATCCATCGAATTGAGCTAGCGCACCTGTATCGCTTACCATTACGTTCACATGTTTTCCATGCTCGAAGAATTCTAAAGCTATTGTGTATCCATTTTTTCCGGGTATTATTTCGAGATGCACATTAGGAAGCGATTGCAATGCAGATCGCAAAGTGTCAGCAGCAAGAGATTCTCCTATGGCAAGAAGATTCACCTTAGCCCCGAACTTACCTAGGGCGTAAGCCAAGTTCACCGCGTTCCCGCCCTTCACTTCTGATTGCGTGATCCCTCTCAGGCTGCCTCCCCCACCCTCAAGGCTCTTCCTCTTTATCGCTGAAAACAATTCGTCAATTGACTCGATCT